>CAZIJC010000121.1:0-13728 GCA_964539385.1 uncultured Anaerolineales bacterium
GCCGTGCGCCTTGCGGCCGCTGATGGTTCCAAGAGCCTCGAGCGCCTCGTTCAGTTCCACGGCCACGAGTTCGCCCGCAGGTTGCGCCCGCCGCGCCACCCGAGCCGCGCGCGCCAGGGCCGCCGCCGCCTGCTCCAGCGCCGCACGGTGCCGCGCGGTCACCACCAGTCCGGCCGCCTGGCGGTCCACTGCCCCGCCCTCGACCGCGCGGACGAGGGCCGCTTCCAGGTCCTCGATGCCTTCGCCGGTCACGGCGCTGGTGGCCACGACGCCGGCGCCGAGGCCGCTCGCCTCGACCCACGCACGGGCGCGCTCGGCGGGGGCCAGGTCGCACTTTGTCACGGCCACGACCATGGGCGCGGCAACGAGCGATAACAGTTCCTCCGTGCGGTCATAGGACGGCGCGGTCGCCTCGAGGGCCAGGATCACGAGGTCGGCCCGTCCGATGGCCTCGATGGCCCGGGCGCGGGCCTTGCCTTCGACCTCGTCGCGCGCTTCGGCCAGGCCCGCCACGTCCGAAAGGGCGAACGTCATCCCGCCCACGTGCAGGCCGGAGCGCAACTCGTCGCGCGTGGTGCCCGGTACGGGCGTGACGATGGCGCGGTCGCGCGCAACGAGACGGTTGAAGATGCTGCTCTTGCCGACGTTCGGCCATCCGGCCACCACGAGACGGACCTCGCCGCCGAACGTCTCGATGCTGCGGGCGCGGCGGCCCATCTCGGCCAAGTCCGTCCGGATCCGCGCAAGGCGCGCCGCAATCGCTTCGGGCGGGGCGAGGTCGATGTCCTGGTCCGAGAAGTCCAGGCCGGCCTCCACCAGCGCGAGCACCTCACGGACGCGGCCGGCAAGACCCGAGACCTCGCGCGACAGGTGCCCCGCCAACAGGTCGCCGGCGGCCCGAAGCGCGGCGCGGCTGCCCGCATCGACGACGGCCATAACCGCCTCGGCCTGCGCCAGGTCCAGCCGTCCGCCCACCAGCGCCCGGAAGGTGAACTCGCCCGGTTCGGCGGCGCGCGCCCCGGCCGCCATGAGACCTTCGAGAATCAGCGGCACGATGGCCGGCCAGCCGCCCACGTGCAACTCCACCACGTCCCCGCGCGTGTACGATTTCGGCCCCCGCATCAGGTACACCAGCCCGGGGACCGACAACCCGGCGCCCGGCAGCGACACCCGCCCGGTCCGGGCCGTATAGGTCGGCAGACCAACCAGCGCCCGACTGCCGGGTGGCATGGCCACGCTTGCGTGGCCATGTTCTCCCCCACCTCCCGACTCATGGCCACGCAAGCGTGGCCATGCCACCCGCGTGTCCGGGGTGAATACGCCGTCGGCAATCTCAATCGCCTTCTCGCCCGATAGGCGCACAATGGCCCGCTCGGCGGCGCCCGCCGGGCTGCTGACCGCCACAATGGTGTCTTGAAGGTCCATCTGCCGCGACGTCCCCCACAGGTGAGTCCGATGACGGAACCCGAGAATACTGCCTTGCCGACCAGAAAGACAGGCCCCACCGGAACCGGCGGCGGTTTATAGAGGCACAGGGGTTTCCCCACGGGCGAGGTATTCGCCGCGAGGCGCGAGGGCGACGACTGCCGCGCGCCTGCGGAAAAGGATTTCGTGATGGTGAAAGGGCCCGGCCAGAATCCGATCGTCGTCTGGTGCAAGGCGTGCCGGCGAAAACTGTTGGTGCGGCCCCACGACGCGGGCAAGCGCGGCAAGTGCGTGGCGTGCGGTGTGGAGGTGTTGATCCCGCTGGTGAGCGAGTCGGGGCCGCCCACGCCCACGCCTCCGCCCGGACCGCCGGTGGCCCGGACCGCAGCGACCGACGAGACCCTCATGATCGAGCGGATCGGCCGCCCGACGGGTCTGATCGCCGGCGGCATCGTCGTCGGCCTGGTGCTGCTCGGGATGGTCGCCGTCTTCGGTTACATGCTGCTGGTGAGCGGCCCGGCGGCGCATTCGGCACAAGAGAATCTCGCGCCGCCGGAACCGGCAACCGCCTCGCCCGCCCCCTCGACCCGGCCGCTCATGCAAGCCGTATCGCCGGCCGCCGTCCAACCGAAACAACAGATTCACCCCGCCGTCGGCATCACCTTCGCGAACCGCGGCGACGGCGACCTGGACCTGCACCTGGAACCCGCGGGCGGGGGACACGGAATCCACCGCGTCCTGCGGCCCGGAGACGACGTCACGCTGGGCCTTCAGCCGGGAACCTATAAGGCCCGCTTCGGCGCCTCCCCCGTTACCAGCCTCCCCGTCACGAAGCCTGAGATCTGGGTCTTCACCTCCCAGCAAGGCGCCGCCGGCCGCCTTCAATGGCAGCGGCACGTGCCGTAGACGCGCCGTTCGTACCGGCAGGCACACCCGACCTCTGACCCCCGCTGCCCGGATCGCGCGCGAAAGCGCGGCGGGTCTCCCGACCCGCCGCGCCATGCTGTGCTGCGCTCCTACGTAAACGGCTCTACCCGTTCAGCGTCCAGCCGTCGCGGTACTTTCGGCTGAGGAGGGCGTTCGCTTCGGCGTTGTTGGTTTGACCCGTCTTGCCGTCGTACTCGAGTTTCTTGCCGACGCGGTAAGCCACCATGCCCAGGAGCATCGTCTCGGTGAGTTTGCCGCTGTAGTCGAAGTCGCACGACGTCTTGAGGTTGCCCTTGCAGGCGTTGGTCCATTCCTTCTGGAAGTGACCCAACGGGGGCAGCACCTTGTCCTTGGTTCGCGGCTTGTAGTAGGTCAGGTCGTCGTTCGTGCCGAAGGGGATGAGGATGCGCGACCCGAAGTCGGCCACGATGAAGCCGTTCTTGCCCTTGAACATGGCGCCGTGACCGATCTTCTTCAGGTCCACGTAGCCCCTGGGTGATTTCGGCATCATGCCGCCCTGATACCAGTGAAGGCGGATGGCGGGACGCCAGTCGTTGGCGGGGATATCCCAGGAGGTGTGCAACTCGACGGGGGTGACGTCGGGGTTGAACTTCTCGCCCTCGCCTTCGGCGGTGGTGGGCAGGTCGGCGTCGAGGGCGTTCCACGCCAGGTCCATCGTGTGGCTGCCCATGTCGCCCACCTGGCCGCTGCCGAAGTCCCAGAACATGTTCCAACTGAGGCAGTTCGAGCCGGGGCCGCCCTTAAAGTAGCCGGGGTTAAACGGGTGGAAGGGGGAGGGCCCGATCCAGAGGTCGTAGTGAAGGTGGCTGGGGGGCTCGCCCTCGGCGGGCAGGTAGCCCTTGCGGCGAAGTTGGCGGTTGCCCCAGGCGTAGGCGGCGCTGATTTCGCCGATGGCGCCGTCGAGAACCAGTTCGCGCACGCGGTTGAAGTTCTCGATGGCGTGACGCTGCATGCCGACCTGCGTGGCCAGTTTGCTCTTGTTCTTGAGGTAGTTGGCCCGCACCACGCGGCACTCTTCGACGGTGTTGCCCAGCGGCTTCTCGCAGAAGCAGTGGAGGCCGCGGTTCAGCGCCCAGTTGGCGATGAAGGCGTGGGTGTGGTCGGTGGTGCAGCAGATGACGGCGTCCAGGCCCTTCTGGTCGAGGCAGTTGCGCCAGTCGACGTGGGTCTTGGCGTTTGGGAACCTCTTGGCGGCCGAGGCCAAGTGGTTCTCGTCCACGTCGCACAGTGCCACGATGTTCTCTTGCGAAGCGGTGCGGAAGTGGGCGCCGGCCCGGCCCCACGTGCCGATCATGGCGATGTTCAACTTCTTGCTCGGGGCGTCTGCGCCGAGCGCGCCGCTTCGCAGAACGATCAATCCCGCTCCGGCCGCCGCAGCCGATCTCAGAAACTCGCGCCGCGGGATGGTCCCGCTCGTCCTCCCCTCACCCGACCCGTTCTTCCTGACGTGCTTCATCGCTCATAGCTCCTTCCGAAGGTTCGCTCGACACGGCCGGCACAGTATAGCAGATTCCGGGGGAAGGTCCAGTTCCGGTTCCGGCGGAATGTCGTGATGGGTTGGCAACGATTCCCGGCACGATGCGGGCGGATGGCATGGCCACGCTTGTGCCTGTTTCGCCGTCGGCGGCACGCCGACGGGCCGGGGCACGCGTGTTCGGTCACGTCCGCCATCCGCCGCCTGGCGCTTACTTCCTCCGCTTGCGCCCCTTCTTGCCGCCGGGTTTCGCTTTGGCTTGGCCGATGCGTTGTTTGATCCACGCTTCGGCCCGCTCGCCGATGGACTTGTCGCGGCCCGAAACGAGCGACTTCTCTCGAACATCTTTGGGCTTGGCGGCCTTCGGCGTTGGCGCCTCGCCGCTCTCTTTGGCCTTGGCGGCCTCGATCCATTTCCTGCGGAAGAACTTGTTCTCCACCAGCCCCAGGCCCATCGACGTGGCGATATACAGGCACAGGCCCGACGGGGCGCTGTAGAGAATCACGGCAAAGAAGAGCATCATGAACATCATCATCTTCTTCTGCTGCTCGGCCTGCGGCCCGGCCGCCGTGGTAACGGTCAGTTTCTGCTGGAGAAACATGACCACGCCCATCAGGAGCGGCAGGATGTTGAAACTCGTAAGACCCCCACCCAACATCCCCTGGATGCTGCCGATGACCCAACCCAGCAGCGGAATGTCCTGACCGGGGATGTACCACGGCGTCTCCCACGCAATCAGCGCGTCCGGGGCCGCAAGGTCCTGCAGGAACACCGACCACTCCGGTATCCAGGAGGCAGGCAGCATCGCCGAGTGCCTGAGTTGAATCGCCGCCTGCAGCGCCCCATACAGGCCGATCCAGATCGGCATCTGGACGAACATCGGCAGGCACCCACCGAACGCCTTCAAGCCCCCGATCTTCGCCATCTCTTCCTGCATCCGCTTCTGGTCGCCCGAATACTTCTCCTTGATCTCCTGCATCTTGGGCGCCATCTTCTGCATCTCGGCCATCGACTTGGCGCTCCACTTCGAGACGGGCAGCAGGCACGCCCGCAGCAAGAGCACCAGCATGATGATCGCCAACCCATAGTTGCCGACCAGCGACTCGAACTGGTCCACCACCCACAACAGCAGGCGGCTGATGTGCTGGAGCCCCGGAATCGAAATGCAGCACCGGGTCCATACGACCAGTTGATCCAGGCCGATCGCCGCGTAGTACGCCTCCAGGTGCTTCGCATCCTTCGGACCGGCGAAGACGGTGTAGGCGTGCGTCACGGTCGTGCCGACCGCCAGCGGCGTCTCCTTCGACAGCAGTTGGACGACCGGCAGTTTGATCTTCTTGCGGTGCTCGGTCACCTCGCGGGTCGAGCCCTTGACGCCTGCCGCAAGCCGGTCGGCAGGATTCGGCGTGCCGTCCGGAAGCACGAACGTCCCCCCGGGCGACGGTACCATCGGAATCAGGATCACCGCGAAGTACTTGTCGGCCTGGCCGAGCCACGCCAGGAGCGCCCCCGGCGCCGCCATGTCCTCGATCTTGGCGCCAGCCACCGATTCGACCTCGACGCGGCCGTTGCCGCCTTCCGCCCATTTCCCGAAGACCGCGGTTCGAAAATCGGCCCGGCGCCCCTCTTTCGGAAGCGCCGAGGGGCCCTGGACGGTGTACATCACCTTCTCGACCCGCTCCTCGGCGGCAACGAATTCCAGGACCATCCCCATTTCATACTGCGGCGCCTCGGCGGCCTTGCCTTCCGGCGGGGCCTGCCGCTCCTGGAGCGTGAAGGTCTTACGGACGGTGAGCAGAACCGCGCCGGCCGAATCCTTCACGTCCACGGCGAGCGTCGCCGACTCGCCCCCGCCCGTCTTGGGCTCGGTGCGCCAGACGACGTCCGCCAGGTCCACCTTGCTCCAGCCGTCGACGCCCTTGAGTTTGACCGCCAGTTCGGGAATCGTAAAGGCCGCCTCCGGCGAGTCGGACTCGATGAGATTCATGGCCGCCCGCTGGTCGTCCGACAGGTGCCGGTCCGCCACGGTCTTGAAGAACTGCCGCCCCGCCGGCGTCTTCCGCCGCGCCAGCGTCAGCCGCCGCACGGCCGCCCCGAGCGGATCGATCTCGGCTTCCAGGTCGAACGCACTGACCGCGAGCGCCGACCCGAGGACGATCGGCTCTTTCGGCGCTTCCGCAGCGCCCACCGCCACCAGGGCCGGCACCTTGACGACGGGCGGTGCGGGCGGTTTTTCCCCAGGGGGCTTCTCGGCAACGGGCGCCGGAGGCTTCTCGGCAACGGGCGCCGGAGGCTTCTCGGCAGCGGGCGCCGGAGGCTTCTCGGCAGCGGGCTTCTCAGCGGGAGGCTTTTCGGCGGGAGGCGTCTGGCCGGGCGGAGTCGTGGGTTTCCCGGTGGGAGACTCCTGCGCCGGCGCCGCAGCGGGCGGCGGGGCCTTCTTCGACGAGCCCGGAAGGTACGGCGCCAGGTGCGGCCAGGCAAACAGGATGCCGAGGATGATCGC
The DNA here is from genome assembly GCA_964539385.1 of uncultured Anaerolineales bacterium. GTDB lineage: Bacteria > Planctomycetota > Phycisphaerae > FEN-1346 > FEN-1346 > JAUVZF01. Next base: position 6,351 of record CAZIJC010000121.1, read on the forward strand.
CCCCGCCACCAGCGTGCGTACGACGGTTTCCAGCGTGTCTCGCTTCAAAGATAGCCTCGCCCCGAAGTGTCGCGCCGGCGGCCCTATCGTCCCTCGGCCAGCCGGTTGGCCAGGAAGTCGTCGAGTTCGTCGGTCGCCAGGATCTTCTCCATCGTCCTCTTGTGCTCGTACGGCACGCGGCGCCAGCAGACCTCGCGGCCGGCGACCGTGACGTAGCAGGCCCGCGGGTCAAGGTCGCGCGGCTGACCGACGCTGCCGACGTTGACGATGACCTTGCGGTCGCTGATGGTGTACGCCTCGCCGATCTGGGCGGGCGTCAGGAACTCGTACGTCTCGGTGAAGACGCCCGGCAGGTGGGTGTGCCCGACGAAGCAGATCTGCTTCAATAGATCAAACACCTCCATCAGGTGCGTCATGTTCAGTTCCGCCTCGTCCGGGAACAGGTAATCGTGCATCGGCCGCTGCGGTGACCCGTGGACGAACAGCACCGAGTTCGTCTCGCGGTACTCGCGCATGCCGGCGATAAATTCCCACCGCTTGCGGCGGACCTGTTCGTCCGGCTCGGCGTCCAGCAGCCGGCGGGTCCAGAACACGGCATCCTCGGCGGGCGTGTTGAACCCGGTCGGCTCCATGAACACCGCGTGGTCGTGGTTGCCCATGACCGTGAAATCGCAGTCCATCACGCGGTCGAGGCACGCCTCCGGGTCGGGCCCGTATCCGACGACGTCGCCGAGGCAGAAGACCTTCGTGATGCCACGGCCGGCGATGTCGGCCAAGACGGCGTCCAGGGCCTCGATGTTGGCGTGGATATCGGAGATGACCGCAATCGTCCTGGTCTTCGCCATCGGTTCCTCGGATATTGCGAAGGCGTGGCCCGTCCGCGGCAGGCCGCCGACGGGCGATCAGAGCCGCCCCACGACCCCGGCTCCCGCAGGAGGCTAGTTGACCTTGCCTTCCGCTTCTTCCGGCTTCACCGCCTCCTCGATGAGCATAATCGGGATGTCGTCGCGAACCGGATACCGCAGGCCGCACGACGGGTTCTGGCACACCAGCCACTGGCCGTCCAGAACCACTTTGGCCTTGCAGGCGGGGCAAACGAGGACGTCCAGCAGTTTCTCGTCGATCATGCCATGGCCTCCACCTCGCGGGCGCATCGCGTGCCTCACCGCCCCCGCTGCGGCCACGCCAGTTTAGGCGGCGCCGGGCTCAAGTCAACCGTTTTATCCATCGCACCCCTTTCGCACGCCCCGCCACGCCGCTACAATGCCCGAGATCGAAAGGTCACACCATGCACCTGCTTGCCGTCGAAACCAGCGGCGTCCACGGCGGCATCGCCCTTCTCGACGGCGCCGATACGGCGGCGCTCGTCGAGGAAGTGCACCTGGAAGAGGGGCTCCGCCACGCACGCGACCTGCTCGTTGCCATCAAGGGGGCCTGCGAACGCGCCGGCTGGCAGCCGCGCGCCATCGACGCCGTCGCCGTCAGCATCGGACCGGGTTCGTTTACCGGCCTGCGGATCGCCGTCACGCTCGCCAAGTTCGTCGCCTGGGACACGGGCGCCGCGATCGTGGCCGTGCCGAGCCTGCGGGCGCTGGCCGAGAACGCTCCGGCCGATTGCGAGCGTATGGCGTGCATCCGCGACGCCAAGCGTGGCGGCCTGTATGCGAGCGTTTTCGAGCGGCGCGACGACGGGCTCGACGAGACGTTCGGCCCGGCCCTGATCCAGCCGGACGATCTGGCCCGGCGGCTCGACAGGCCCGCCTTCATCGTCGGTCGCGGCATCCCGAAGGCGGCCGAGGCCCTGGCAGCGTTCGACCTGGCCCCGGAGGCGCTGTGGGACGTGCGGCCGGCGACGGTGGCGCGTCTGGGCTACGCGATGTGCGAGCGCGGCGAGTTCGCCGACCCGCTGCGGCTGGAGCCGGTGTACGTTCGCCGCCCGGAGGCCGAGGAGATCTGGCATCGCCGCCACGGCCGCGTTTGAATCGCGATTCCCCCGGCCCGAAGCATCACACATACGGCCTGCTCCATAACACTTACGTCAATTTTGAGGTTGCCGAAACGGGGAAATGCGCGTTTTTTTTGCCTCGGAACCCCGTTTCTGGCTCGTGAGGGGGGTTTTGGGTCTCGAATGTTAAGATAGGTAAGGCAAAACGCGCTGGTTTTTGATCGGTTTTTGCGATTCTGGTGTCCGTTTTGTTCCGTTTTTGTTCGGTTTTGTTCCGTTTTTGAGGGGTTTTTGAAGGGGCAAAATTGACGTAAGTCACTATGCCAAAATGGCAGCCGGCGCGCGCGGCCGCGAAGGGGCCGAAAAGTTGTTAGAGTTCTAACAAAATCGAGGGAGGGCGAGGATTTTGTTAGAGTTCTAACAATCGGGCCCAAAACGGAGCGCGGGCAGGCCGAATGCCGAATGAGAAATGCCAAATGCCAAATGCCCGCCTGCGGCGGGGAACGGGGTCAGTCCGGCGAAAGGCAACGGCAACGGCGGGAGCGCTTCGGCCTCAACGGTTTGGCGTCGCTATGGGGGGTCTCGGGCTGTGAATTCGCCCTTGCAGCGGTGACTCGTCGTGAGCCCGCCGTGACCATGCTCTGCCTCGGGGACGGGTGGGATCCTGGCAGCCTGAGATCACACTTGGGCCGGGTAGCCCACGATGGCCAATAGCATCTGCGTTGCCCGACCGACCTGCAACAGAAGCTAGCAGACGAGTTTCAAGAAGACGATCTTATCATTGAACAACCGGTATTCCGCCTTTCTCCCGACCCGATACCCGTGGAAAGCCGAGAGCAGTTCCTTCTCTCCTCTGGGGCGAGTGTACATGCTCACCTGGTAAGCCACATCCACGTGCTCGAAGAGGAAGATGGTGTCCGCACAAGCAGCGATGACTTCGCACAACTGACCAAAGCTCTCGTCGTCCGTATTGTGGATCAGCACGAGGGAGGAGATCACCACGTCATGGCGTCTCTTGGGACGGTAGTCCTGGGCAAACACATTGTGGTATTCGACCTGCCGTGCGCGCCCTCCCAACCGCTCTCGATTACGCTCGAGCATCCCCTCGCTGAGATCCAAACAGGTTAGCCTGCCGGCGCGGTCCACCAGATGCTCGGATAGGCGCCCGATGCCTGCCCCGAGCTCCAGAACGTCCTTTCCCTCAACGTCAGCGCCCATGAAGTCAAGGGCAGCGTTCACGTAGCGCTCAGACTCCTCGGTGCAGCAGTCAAACGGATACCGAGCACTCATGACTGCCATCTCGCCCGGCCGGGCGGCACGAAAATCCCACTCTGCTATCATCTCGCCCCGAAGAGCCTTGCGGACGAACCCAGGCTCAATTGCTTCCTCGACACGGCGCAGGCCGAATCGCTTGGTGCAAAGCGTGAGAAGGGAAACAGCCGCTGCGGGTTCCCACTCTTGACTCTTAACCAAAGCCACAACGAATTCGAGATCAAAGGGGACGGCCTCGAGACGACTTATTTCGCTGCGGTCACGCGCCAGGAGGGCCCGAGCCAGGATTTCATCAGCCAAGAGCCCCGTATGCTCGAAGAAGCTGAACTGGAAGTACAGCCTCTTTGCATCAACGCCGAAGCCGAACAGGTACGTATCATCAAGGTTGGGCACATGATTTATCTCTTCATCGCATTCTCGTTGGACGGCAACGAACGGGTCCTCCCTCTTGTCCCAGTCCATAGTGCCGGCCCCGGTATAGCTCCACACGTTCGAGTACACACTGACGTGAGGGGAGCTCCTGGACACAATGATTTTGTCGTCCCGGGTAATGACGAAAATGCCAACGCCGCAGATGTTGCTGAGTGGAAACTCCTTGAGGGCCGTCTCGTCCAAGCGAGGCGCGTACTTTCCCCGGAACGTCTGGGTCGAATCCGCAGGGAGGGGATCGTCCAGATGTTCACCGGACATCAGGTAATCCAGGTAACTGACCTTGGAGAATTCAAATCCCAAACGGTTTGGTGGATCGCCAGGGATGATCTCGCAATTGTACCGAACCAGCCGGCACTTCGGCTCAGCGCGACTGCCCCTCTCCTTGTGGGGGTAGAGCTGGCGGTTCACGCGGAAATCGGCTGGCAGTGCGAACACCGAGTCTTCATCCCACTTGGCTTCTACGTCGCCTTGCCCGAACTCATTCGCATTCTGTTGCCAGCCGCCAAGGATCACTATGTATGGGAGCCGAAGGCTGGCAATCTGGAACAGGTTCGAGTAGCGGAATTCCGGTCCCTCACGCTCGCCCACCGGCTGGAGCTTTCCTCTCACATGAAGCCCACTTGGGACAGCTGACCCCACCGCGCTTGGACGCTCCGTGGCGCGCTTCGCTAACGCCGGTTCGACCTTCCGTAGGAGAATATGGACCTGCCTCTCCTGCGTTTCGTTCAGATCCGCATACACCAGTCCATAACCATAGGCTTCCTCAATCGAAAGGCCCCCGCCTAGTCCCGCATAGAAGCCCGTCGCGAATGCAATCGCTTTCTCGTCGCCGAGTGCTTGATTCGTGCCCACGACGTGGCCGATGTGTTTGGCAATCGCTTCTGCCTGTACCTGGGAGTAGCAGGTGTTCAAGATCACACAATCCACCTCCTTGCTGAAAAGTCTAAACAGGCGCTCCAGTACTCTCGGCGATACCGTCTTAGTTCGCCCCGAGTCGTCCTCGAAGCACAATTCCCCTGCAAGCGTTCCATGGCCGGCAAAATGCACAATCTCCGCCTGGACGTCCAGCAGCGCCTGGGTAACGTCCTCAGGACGAACCGCCGTTCGGATCTCCAGTGCGAATTCGTCCCGCAGCCGAGCGGATCGGAGCTTAGCTTGTATCTCACGGAATTCCTTTCCCACACGAATCCGCGAGACATCAGTGGGATCCGCAGCAAGAAAGAGGATCGTCTTTTTCGCCGAACCCGGCATTTCTCCCCCTTTCATCGTGAGACGCGAACAGAGCAACTGATCATCCACTCGCAGGACAGACGGATGCAATGCGAAAAGGGCCAAGTTCCTCACAAGCATGGGGTCGAGGCCACGCACCACCCAGGCGCAAACGCCACCTCTTCCACCTCAGGTATCATGAACCGAAGGCCCAAGCAAGAATGCTAGCATAACCGCCCACGCTGGGCAAGAGGGCTTGGCCACGGGAAACGGGAACGCATAGGTTGACAAGCTGAGCACTCCCTGATACTATGCGCGTGCGCTGGGACTCGTGCGGAGAGAGGAGAGTTGGGCGGTGCTCTAGGCTCCTCAGGAAGACGGAGGCGGCGCCTTGGATAGAAGGGGGACTGTACACTACGCGAAGCGTATTCCTTTGACGGGTTTGAGGAGACGCTACACGCTTCGCGTTCCAAAGTCAACCTCGCGCTCCGCCGCTTCGACGCCAGCACGACTATCTTGTTGGACGGCGGGCGTCGCGATGCTGATCTTCTTGGGCTACGCCGGGTTTGCCCCGCGGGAGGATACGATCTATGAGCACAGGTGATGCTAATCGATTGCTAGCCCGGTTCCAGAATACAAGGGCCCAATGGGAGGCAATGGCCTCCCGCCAGATCGCAAGTACGGACCTCGCGGACCTGCGGCTAGCGTCTCAGAGCAAAGATCCCAATGTGAGAATCGTGGCAGCATGGCTCATGGGGGCACTGGAGAACACGGAAGCCATTGAGGACTTGGTGGGCCTTCTGCTCGACAGGAGTTTCAATGTCCAATCAGGAGTTCTTCAATGTGAAGATGAAGAGGTAGTGACAGTGGGGGGAGCCGCAGCAGAAGCCCTGGTCCGTCTCGGATACGCGCCCGATGTCGAGTCAGTCTTTGCCAGGGCAAAAAGGGAAGTACATCTGCCGCCTGATAGCCCTGTTCTGCGGAACTCGTATTGAGAGCCGTCGGCGCAGTTCTTATGCTCGTTCAGGACGCTGTCGTGTGATTCGGTGGAGGAGAGATGAAGGCAATCATTCTGTGCGCGGGATTCGGCACAAGGCTGAGGCCACTTACTGACAATACTGCTAAACCGCTGCTCGATGTGGGCGGCCAGCCAATCCTCGACCACATCCTGGACAGAGTAGTGCGACTCCCGAACATCGACGAAATACTGGTTGTAAGCAACCAGCGCTTCTTCGGCGATTTTGAATCATGGAGCAAGTCTGGGAAGTGGCCAGTGGGACTCCGCGTCCTAAACGACGGCACAACATCAAACGAAAACCGGAAGGGCGCGATTGGAGACATGTTACTCGCCGTGCGAGAGATGCGTGCGCCAGACGACTTTCTCGTCGTTGGCGGCGACAATGTTTTCACCTTTGACGTTGGCCAGCTTCTCGACGTCTTTTCCCAAAAAGGGAACACCATCGCCCTGTATGACGTAGGGAGTGTGGATCTCGCGAGGCTCTATGGAGCCGTGGAGGTCGACGCCCACGGCCGCATAACGGCCATGGTCGAGAAGCCAGAATGCCCCAAGAGCACGCTCGTCTCGATTTGCGTCTACATGTATTCGGCATCTGTGGCCGCGCGTCTGCAGGAGTATGAAGCTGCCGGCAACAACATGGACGCAACCGGGAACTTCGCTGCCTGGCTCTGCACAGTCGAACCGGTTTACGGCCGTCCCGTCGACGGCGTTTGGTTTGACATTGGGAGCCTAGAATCGCTATCGAGCGCCCGGGCCGCCTTCGAGAAGGCAGGGACCACGGATGACCTGTAACAGCCAGTGCCTCAGACAGCAGTGCTGTCACACTCCGGCTGCGAAGGGCGCGGTGCAAGCCCTGAGGGAAGGCAGTTCCGGGGACACCAAGTTCCGGGGACACCATACTTAACTCCTCCGTTTTTTCGGCTTCGGTCCCGGCTTCTGCGGTCGTAGGGTGCGACCGAGGGGGGGTGCCGGATGGTCGAGCAGCGGCGGGGAGTTCCGGGTGACATAGACCTTATCTCCCTTTGCCGTTAGGCTTCGCACCGGGCGGTTCTGGGGAGGCAATGCCAAATTCGGCCAGGCCGCCTGCCCTCAGCATGATTGCCGGGGCATGCCCCAGCCTACGGCTCAGGGTGACAAAGGCAACGGCGAGTGGCACACGGCGGCCGTAAAACCACGGCCCGTACCCGGTACGGGTCCGTATGGACCAGCCGTGGCACACGGGGTCTAATACTACTACGCTCCTTCGTGCGCGGTGGGTGGGGACACCCACCGCGCAAAACCTGCCTGACACCGCTTGGCGCTGCCATATCAGTAGGTTTTGACGTCCACCTCGGCGCCGCCGCGCTCGTCGGAGAGGTAGGCGCTGTAGATGGTGGAGATGGTGTCGCCGGCGAGGCCGGAATCGCCTTCGAGGGGGTCGCCGAAGGCGACCGTGCGGTAGAACGCCTCCATCTCGTGCGGGTAGCCGGTGAAGTGGTCCTCGTCGGGGGCGGGGTTCGACC
>CAZIJC010000122.1:0-13674 GCA_964539385.1 uncultured Anaerolineales bacterium
AAGCGGACAGTTCTAATGGGTCCGGACCGGACATTACTACTGGGTTACGACACACCGAATAGACGGCTGGAAGCAATCCGCTTCAGAATCCAGCCGCCGCGCGCCGTCGCCATAGCGGCTTTGGCGCGTCGGCGACAGCCAAGGTTGCTATGGCGGAGCCGGCCCGCTTCCGACTTGACAGGGACTTGCTCATAGATGGGTGTCCCCGGAGTTCCAGAAGTCCGCCTGGGACTCCGCGCTCAATGCTCGGTGGACTCGCCCTGCTTCTCAAGCCTATCGAACAACACACGGACGCGCTGCTCGGTCTCGGCGCGGGAAGGCGCGCCCTGTGTCGGCAGCGCCATTGCAGCATCTTCTCTCAAGAGCCCGCCCCGAACAATAACCCGCAAGCCACGGTCGCCTGCCATAAGCCTGCTCAGTTCCTCATCGGGTATCTCAGAAAGGGCGTGCAGCACCAGGGGCTCATCCTCCTGGCCTACAAGGAGCACATCAGCGAGGAAGTCGGCGCGCTCCGTGTCGTCGGCTTGGCCAAAGGCCTCCCAGAGTGCATCGAAGAGATGCGTGTCGCCAGCCTCGCAAGTCAGGTTGCTGAGCCAGACGATAAGGAGGTTCAGGTTCAGCCGCTGCTCATCGGCGTGCCCCCTGGTCCGAAAGTACTCCTTCAGCAACAGCGGGAATTCCTGCCGCAGCTGGCGTTCCTGCGGCGCGAGGATCAGGATCGCAGCGCTCGTGAAGACCTTCGTAGCCAATGGCCCCTCTGGCTCGTACACCTTGCTCTTGATCTCGGGGACGAGCGACTTCGCCTCCATCTTCACGAAAATATGGGCCACGGTCCTTGCCATTTGAGGCCGGGTGCGCATCAGTTCGAGAAGCCGCTCGCGGACGTGGCTGGGAATGTCTTCCCCGCGCCGTACCGTGCAGGACCACGCGCACACCGCCGCTTCAGTCCGAATCGCCCATACCAGATACGCATCCTCGTCGGTCTTCGGGGGTGAAGGACGGAAGACCTGTTCGAGGATCGGATCGCGGGCACGCCATCGCCCCAGAGCGACGTAGGCCAGACTGAAGAAGGTGGGATGCTCAGTAGCCTCAAGCTTCTGTGCAACCCTTCGCACGTCCTCCGGCCCCCCATCGGAAGCATGGAGAAGCAGGCGAAGTGCGTGAAAAGCCACGCGAATGTTATCGCTCTCAAGGCCCGCGCGCGCTAACTCCAGGACACGCTGCCTCACAGCAACCGGCGTGCCGTCACTGACGCGAGATGGCCACGCGGGCAGGAGCAACTTCGCCGCCGCCAGGGCCTTTGCCTTGGTCGTCGGGTCTTCTGATTCCTGGTAGATGCGAGCAATAATGGGAGCCGCTTCCTGAGGCTCATAAACAGCCAGGCGCTGCCGAGTCGGCCCTTCCTCAACCTGGTCCCTGACCATCCCGAAGGGCGGGTATTCGAGCTTCTTGAGGGGGACCTGTTCGACTGCTTTCCGAATGCCTACTTCAGGAGAGTCACCGCACCCGCACGACAGCACCAGGATGCCGAGCGCGACCGCGCCCCAACCGGGGGCTCTCCGAAAGAGCGGAGGGAGCCCAAGGCGGTCGGTCACACGCCGATCTTGCCGTTGCGGCCTAAGGATGTACAAGTGCTTCATGTTAGTCTCCTCCCACACAGGCCTCCTGCGCGGCATCGCCGGGACCAAACCTGCGGCGCCCCCGGATCTCGTGCTGGGGTTTACCCTCGAGACCGAGCAGGTCGTCGGGCTCGGCGCTCTTGACAACCGAGAAGCCCAAGATTCCGGCGACTGAACCATAGGGGTCGATTGTCCACGCAGGCCAGTCTTCCCACCCCGGACTGATCCAGCCCAGGATGTCATTGTACAGGCTCCGCAAGCGGAGTTGGCTGTCATCGAACTGAGTCCACTCTTGGACATCCAGTACTTCTGCACTCAGTGCCTCAGGGTTGCGGCCGTGCCCATATTCCCAATAGTAACTGGACGAGACTACCCAATCCAGAATGGGTACCTTCCATTCCGCACACTCACACACGAGCGTGACGTGTGCAGAGCATCTGGCCACCTTGCTCCACTTGCGATCGGCAGGATCCCCTGGCTTGTCGGGGTCCCAGTCCACTGGCCTGGAGACCATGTAGGTCACAGTCCCTGTACACGGCTTGCCGAGGTCACCAGGCTTCTCGCACTCTTGCGTACGAGTCACGTTCACAGTAATGGTCGCTGCGTGGACATTTGCCTTGACCTTGTCGAGGAACTTCGCCTTGATCTCCTCAGGCGTACACGAGCAGTATCCCCGGGGGTCGAGCATCTGAAGCGGAGCGGACCTGACGTACTCATACAAACTCATCCCATCCGCATAGCCGCCCGGATCGCGTTGGAGCCAGCGGCCGAGGGTGGGATGGTAGTAGCGGTGCCGCACGTGGTAGAGGCCGGTCTCGGTGTCGTAGCGGTAGCCGCAATAGAGGATTTCGTTCTCGAACGTGTCACCGGTCCGCTCGTCCCACTCGGACTCGCTGGTGTCGTTACCCGCCGCGTCCCGCACGCCGTGACGGACCGACACCTTCCCGTAGGGATCGTACATGTACCGTTCCACCACCGCGCCGTCGTATGAGTCCACCAGGGAGGTCGTATTGTAGTTGCCGTCCTGGCAATAGTATAGATGTTCGTCGCCCGAGTTGGAACCCTGAATTCCCGTGGCGGCGTCCGTGCAGTCGCCGTCCGAGTTCTTGTCCTCGTCGCGGCAAACCGGCGCATCGATGTAGCGCGGGTCCCAGACGTACTGGATGGACGGGTCGTCGGAGCCGTTCTTGCGTTCCTCCACGACCTGCCAGGCGTTGTTGTAGAAGTAGTCGGTCCTGTCGTCGTCTTCGCTGCAGGCGTACAGGTTCTCGACGTCGAAGGAGATGGCGTCCGCGGAGGAATCGTTGTAGGAGTTGCACCCGAGCAGATACCGCCACGTGCGTCCGCTGGCGATCGCAACGCTGAGGGTGTCAACGAGGGTGGTGCGCGCCGAGTCGGAGTAGATGCGACACTCGACGGTCGTGTCGGCGGTGCGCTCGACGGTGCAGTAGTACTTGGTCTGCGTAGTGAGGCCGGTGCTGGTGTCGCTGGCGCCGCTCTCGTGGTTCGTGAGGACGAGCGTGGGGCTGGCGGCGCCGACCAGTGTGACCGAGACGGCCTGGTCGTCGTCGTCATCCCAGTTCTTGACGTCGTCGAGATCGTTGGAGAGCGCCCAGACGGCCGCGCGGCCGGTCGTGCCGGACTGGTGGGTGACCTCGAAGTTGTGCCGGAAGTCGGGGCCGACGGGCGGCCCCGACAGGTCGAGTTCCGCCACGCCGACGTAGTTGCCGGACTTGTCCTCGTCGCGGCAAACGGGGGCGTCGATGTAGCGCAGGCTCCGGACGCCTGGGGATGCAGGGAGCCTTCGGCTTTGCTCGGGCCGGCCTGCGAGACGAAGGGCGGACGGTTCCGCAACCGGAGCGAACGCTACCATAAGCGTATCTTAATCTCTGCCAGCCGCTTGAGCAAGAGCCGAAGAACGGCGAATGATGCGTATCGGAAACCCGCCGCAACGGGACGGATTCCGGAGACGGTGCGAATGGGGCCGGGGCGAATCCTGTCATCTGGTGCGTCCCTTGCGACGAGGCCGAATAGACGGCTGGAAGCAATCCGCTTCACAGCCGCTTCCGGCCCGACAAGGACTTGCACACAGAGCGTGTTCGGGGAACTCATATCCGCCCGGCAGCGGGCTATTCGGTGACCTGTGGCTCTTCGGGCCGGACGAACACCGGGACGAAGTTGCTCACGTTTCCCTTCTCGTCATAGATCGCAACTTCCAGGTCGACCTTCAACAGGTGTCTGGGCATCAGCACCTGCACAGGCGGGCGACCGTCACGGCGGGGCACTTCTCTGATGGCGGGATCCGTGCCGCTGCTGGGAAGCAGCCACGCTCTCCTGCTGCGCCCGACCGTATCACGCCACGCCGTACCTGCCGTCGTCTGCCACAGGTTTTTTTCCCACGCGAAAACGGGCAGGGTCCACGTTCTGCGACGTCCGGCTTCCGTCGCGGCCAGGACGATTCCGACCGCATGAGTTTCGTACTCGCACCAGTCAAAGGTCATCCCGCTTGTCGCAGGGTCCTGTGCGCTCAACCACAGAATCACAGCCATCATATAGGGCCCCTCCAGGGGCGGCTCCTTGGCCAAGAACTCCAGCGCCAATTCCCAGCGGGCACACAAATACTGTCTAACCATGTCTCCAGCATATTTTGGCTGGCTCCAGATCCTAATCTCGTGCTCCAACAAAGTGCGCGTATTGTCCACCGCCTTGTCTTTGTGGCTGTCACACCCTGCCAGCAGGGCAGATGCAAGCGCGACCACGCTCCACAAGCCCACGGCTCTACGTAACATATCCGGCCCCTTCTGTTGCCCATCCCGCCAGTGGCTCATTTCAGGGCGGCTACCGCCTCCGCTTTACACGCCTCCTTATATTGCATCGCGTCCGCCCGGTTGTTGTAGCGGCCCGGTATCGGTCCCTGGGCATCATACTGCCCGTCGGGTTTCACCGAACCGACTTGGCACTCGTGGGGGGGCGTCTCGTGCTCGGTCATCTCGTAGTCCCAGAAGAACCAGTTCAGCGGGTTGTACGACCGCATCGGATTGAATCCCCAACACGGATCGCACGACTTGTACCGCACCTTAACCCACATCCGCACGCCTCCCCAATTACCAGTTTCTAAGGCTGTCTTCTCGGCAGCCTCAATCCCTTCGAAGGCCGCATCCTTGAAACTGTCCATACCAGGAAGACTGCCGCTCTTGGCACGTTTGGAGACTCTGCTGGATGCACCCAGCAGGCCGCCCGCCAGGGCGGTTCCGCCCTTCGCCATGCCACTAGCAGCGCCCCCGCCTACCGCGGCCACATCGGCTGCCATGACGATAACCGTCAAGCCGAATTTCACTTCGCTGAAGTCCCTTTCGCTGGGAGTCGTGTAACCCGTGGTGAATATGGGCTCCGACGCCTCGATATCATAGTAGTTGTCTTTGGGGTCGGCCGGCGGACAGCAATCCCCACAACGCGTGCCGTCGGAATCCAAGTAGCGAAGCGGATTACCCATGACATACTCATACAAACTCATCCCATCCGCATACCCGATTCTGTCGCGCTGCATCCATCGGCCGAGGGTAGGATGGTAGGAGCGGTGGCGGACGTGGTAGAGGCCGGTCTCGGTGTCGTAGCGGTAGCCGCAGTAGAGGATTTCGTTGTCGAACGTGTTACTGGTCCGCTCGTCCCACTCGGACTCGCTGGTGTCCGTGCCGCCTGAGTCCCGCACGCCGTGACGGACCGACACCTTGCCGTAGGGATCGTACATGTACCGTTCCACCACTGCGCCGTCGTATGAGTCCACCAGCGAGGTCGTATTGTAGTTGCCGTCCTGGCAATAGTATAGATGTTCGTCGCCCGAGTTGGAACCCTGAATTCCCGTGGCGGCGTCCGTGCAGTCGCCGTCCGAGTTCTTGTCCTCGTCGCGGCAAACGGGGGCGTCGATGTAGCGCGGGTCCCAGACGTACTGGTACGTGACGGTGGTCGAAGGGGTGCTTCTGGTGGCACTGAGCGTATCGCGTGTGTTGACGCGTTTCTCGAAGACCTGCCAATCGAAGGTGTAGTAGTAGTCGGTGCGGGTGTAGTCGTCGGGGTCCTCGGGGTCGTCGGGCACGATCTTGGCGATCCGCCGGTGCAGGCCGTTCTCCGTGTTCTTCGCGTCCGTTGCCCTTGCCCGCCGTAGCCTTGGCGAAGGCGGGTTGCCGTTCAATCCGAAATCCCAAATCCCAAATCCGAAATTGCCCTTACCCCGTTCCCCGCCGCAGGCGGGCATTTGGCATTTGTCATTCGGCATTTGGCATTTGTCATTCGGCATTGGTTGGGCGAGCCACCGTCCTGCAACGGCCCCCGCTCCCCTTCGGGTCGCGGCTAAAAGGGCCGTTTGCCGTTACCCCGATTCACGCCGTTCTCGGCGTTCTTCGCGCCCTCTGCGGTTAGCGCGGTTGCCGTTTGCCGTTACCCCGATTGACGCCCTTCTTTGCGCCTTGGCGGCTTTGCGTGAGGCCGCTTTGTCGTTTGCCGTTACCCCGATTGTCGCCGTTCTCTGCGTTCTCTCTGTGCCCTCCGCGCCCTCAGCGTCAAGATCTGTCGCCGTTGCCGTTTGCCGTTACCCGGATTGACGCCGTTCTCTGCGTTCTCTCTGTGCCCTCCGCGCCCTCAGCGTTAAGATCTGTCGCCGTTGCCGTTCAATCCGCAATGCGCGCTCCGTTTTGGGCCCGATTGTTAGAATTCTAACAACTTCCCGACCCCTCCCTCGATTTTGTTAGAACTCTAACAACTTTTCGGCCTCTGCGCGGCCGCGCGCGCCGGCTGCCATTTTGGCATAGTGACTTACGTCAATTTTGCCCCTTTCAAAACCCCTCAAAAACGGAACAAAACCGAACAAAAACGGAACAAAACGGACACCAGAATCGCAAAAACCGATCAAAAACCAGCGCGTTTTGCCTTACCTATCTTAACATCGGGAGCCCAAAACCCCCCTCACGGCCCAGAAACGGGGTTCCGAGGCAAAAAAAGCGCGCATTTGGGTGTTTCGGCGAGGTGAAAATTGACGTAAGTGTTATGGAGCCAGCCGCATGTAAGCGAGCGGCGAGACCCGTTCGACACCGGCTGGGCGCCGTGGCGACCGCTCGCTGCCCTCGCTCTCCGGTGACAGGCGGCCGGGAGTGGCAACGCGGGATTAGGGCAGGATGCGCATCGTGGTTCTCCAGCGGATGGCGGGTTGGCGGTTCCCTGTATTGTACGCCCGGGGCAAAACGCAGGCACCAGATTTTGCGGGTCTGGGAAAGGCGGATAGGGGTTCAAAATGTGCTCGGCTTCCCGTATACTGAGTCGCTCCGTGTTTGCGGTTTAGTGGACGGGTTATTGATGCGCGATTGGGTAGAGCAGACTGCGTTCTGGAGTGTGCTTGGCGTCGTGTCGCTTGTGGCCGCGACGCTGTGGGCCTGTTCGGTGCCCGTGTATCGGTATGCCCTTGAACGGTGGCCGCCTGAGCCATACGAGGTCTACGTGTTTCATCGCGGCCCGCTCTCGGGCGTGTCGGCGGAAGCGCTGAAGCGGCTGCAGGAGGAGACGGGCGCCAACACGTACAGCGGCCTGGTGCGCCTGCGGGTGATCGACCTCGCGGGCGAGCAGAATGAGGCGACCGCGAAGATCTGGCAAAAGCATTCCTCTGCAGCGCTTCCGCACCTGGTCGTGCGTTACCCGGACTTCTACCGCATTCCGATCGACGTGTGGTCCGGGCCGCTGACGGACGAGTCGGTGGATCTGCTGCTGGACTCGCCGGCCCGTCGGCAGGTAGCCCGCCGCATCCTCGAGGGCGATTCGGCCGTGTTCGTTCTGCTGGAGATCGGCGACGCGAAGCAGGACGATGCGGCAGCGCGGCTGGTGGAGTCTGAGTTGAAGGAACTCCAGAAGGCTCTGGAGCCGCCCGCCCCGCCGGATGGGTTCTGGGACGATCCGATTTACGACGCCCAGGGTCCGCCGCCGCTGGCCATCAAGTTCTCGGTGCTTCGGCTCTCGCGGAGCGACGCGGCCGAGCGTGTGTTAATCAACATGCTGCTGGGGTCGGAGCCGGACCTGCACGAGCTGAAGGAGCCGATGGCGTTTCCCATTTTCGGGCGCGGGCGGGCGCTTTGCGCGCTGGTCGGCAAGGGGATCAACCAGGAGAACCTCGAGGAGGTCTGTGCTTTCCTGGCGGCGCCGTGCTCGTGTATTGTGAAGTACCAGAATCCCGGCGTGGACTTGTTCTTCACGGTGGACTGGGATGCGGCGCTGGCGGGCGAGGAGTCGGCGATTCCCGACATCACGCCGCCCGAGTTGACCGGCTTCTCCGATTTTGTGCCGAAGCAGGTCGAAGGCGATGTGGATGCGGCGGACCCGGCGGCGGCGATGTTGTGGCAAGTTGGCTTGGCAGTGGCCGGTGGACTGGTCATCGTGGCCGGGGTCGGGCTCCTGATGTGGAGGAAGGCGCAGTCGGATGAGCACTGACATGACCGTTTGGCGACTGGTTGCGAAAGAGATCGGGTACCGGCGGCTGAACTTCGCCCTCGGCGCGTTCGCGGTCCTCGTGGCCGTGGGGTGCCTGGTGGCGGTGCTGACGCTTCTGAGGGGGCATCGCCTTCGGGCCGAGCAGATCGGCGAGGACCAGAAGGCACGCACCCAGGACGTCGGGGCCAACCTGAAGGACGATGCGCGCCGCCTGATGCTGGAACTCGGCTACAACGTCCTGATCCTCCACAAGGACCAGAACCTGGGCGAGTTCTACGCCCAGGGCAGGGCCTCGAAACTCATGCCGGAGACTTATGCCGGGCAATTGGCCGCGTCGAACCAACTGTTGGTGAGGCACCTGTTGCCAAGCCTCCAGGAGCGGATTGTCTGGCCCGAGCAAAACGAACCGATCATCCTCATCGGGACTCGCGGCGAGGTGCCGCAGACCCACCTCGACCCGAAGAAACCCATGATCGTGGCCGTGCCCAAGGGCACCGTGGTCCTCGGAAGTGTGCTGGCGCAGAAGGCCGGCCTGGAGGTCGGCAGGCAGGTCAAACTCCTCGGCCGGGCGTTTACCGTCGGCAAAATCCACGAGCGGCGCGGCAACGAGGACGACGCGACGGCCTGGATCGACCTGTCCGAGGCCCAGGAACTGCTCGGCAAGCCGGGCCGCATCAACGCGATCCTGGCACTGGGGTGTCTGTGTGTTACCCAGATTCCCGGGGGCGTATCGAAACAGATTACGTCCATCCTGAAAGACACGCAGGTGATCGAATTGTTGCGGGAGGCCGCCATCCGCCGCGCCACGCGGACCGCCGCCGGCAACCGGGCCGGCCAGTTCGTGGAACTCCAGGAGGCCGGCCGCGAAAGCCTACGCGTCGAACGCGAAGCGCTCGCCACGTGGGTCATCCTGCCGGTGGTCCTCGGATGCATCGTCTGGGTCGGGCTGTTGGCGCTGGGCAACGTTCGCCGGCGCCGGACGGAGATCGGCATCCTGCGGGCGATGGGTGTGCGGGCGGGGCAGATCGTCTCGATCTTTCTGACACGGGCGCTCCTGGTCGGTCTCATGGGCGCCGCCATCGGCTACGCCGTCGGGTTTGCCGTGGCGGCGGCGTGGGATGCGCGGGAGGGGGGCGGCGTGGCGCTGGGCGGCAAGGCCGTCGGCGTGGCGGCGCTTTTCGGTCCGGTCTTGCTTCTGGCGGCGCTCGTTCTGGCGCCGCTGCTCTCGGCTATGGCGAGCCTTGTCCCTGCGATGATGGCGGCCCAACAGGATCCTGCCACCGTTCTGCGTGAGGAGTAAGCCCTCCGTGCTGCACCTTGAGAATCTGAGGAAAACCTACCACGGCCGCGCCAAGGAAGTTTGCGCTCTGGATGGCTGCCGTCTCGACGCCGGACCCGGCGAGTTCGTGGCCGTTCAGGGACCGAGCGGGTGCGGCAAGACGACGCTGCTGCTGGTGGCCGGCGGTTTGCTTCGGCCGGACAGCGGCGGCGTGGCGCTCAATGGGGAGGATCCGTACTCGCTCTCGCCGGAAGACCGCGCGCGGTGGCGGAGCGAGTCTGTGGGCTTTGTCTTCCAGCAGTTCCACCTCGTACCGTACCTGACGGTTCTGGACAACGTGCTTGTGCCGTCGCTGGCGAAACGGTCGGCTGCCGCGGCCGAGCGGGCGCGGGACCTCATCGAGCATTTCAGCCTCGCCGACCGGGCGGAGCACGTGCCGGCGGAACTCAGTACGGGCGAGCGGCAGCGCGTGGCGTTGGCCCGGGCGCTGCTGAACCGGCCCAAGGTGATCTTGGCCGATGAACCGACCGGCAACCTCGACGGTGCGAGCGCCGACCGGGTGCTCGGCCACCTTGGTGAGTTCGCCGACGACGGCGGGGCGATTCTACTCGTAACCCACGACCCCCGGGCTGCCACCTACGCGCAGCGCACGGTCCATATGGCCGATGGCCGCCTGTCCGAGTAGCAGAAGACCTGTGGCGACCCGCTACCGAAGGGAAGAGATGCTGATGAGAAAACGCCTTCTTGCTGCCGTGCTTACGCTTCTTGTCTCATGTGTGTCAGCGGCAGCGTTTGCCGCCGACTGGCCGATGTGGCGATACGACGCCGGCCGCACGGCCACATCGCCTGAGACGCTGCCTGCCGACCTGCATCTTCAGTGGGTTCGCCGGTTTGCGCCGCCGGCTCCCGCCTGGCCGGCGAGCCAGAAGAAACTCCAGTTCGATGCCTCCTACGAGCCGGTGGTCCTCGGCAAGCGCCTGTTCGTCTCGTCCATGGCGAGCGACCGTGTGACGGCCTACGACACGGAGACCGGGAGGGAACTCTGGCGGTTCTACACCGACGGCCCGGTCCGTTTCGCGCCGGTGGCATGGAAGGAGAAGGTGGCCTTCGCCTCCGACGACGGGCATCTGTACTGCGTGGACGCGGCAAGCGGAAAACTCGTCTGGAAGTTCCGTGGCGGCCCGTCCGACCGGCGGATTCTGGGCAACGACCGCCTCATCTCGACGTGGCCGGCGCGGGGCGCACCCGTCCTTTGCGACGGCGTTATCTACTTCGCCGCCGGCATCTGGCCGTTCATGGGCACCTTCATCCACGCCATCGACGCCGAGACGGGAACGGTTGTGTGGACGAACAGCGGCAGCGGCTCGGTCTACATCAAGCAGCAGCACTACAGCCCCGCCTTCGCCGGCGTGGCGCCGCAGGGCTACATGGCGGTGGCAGGCGACAAACTCCTGGTCTCGGGCGGCAGGACGGTGCCGGCCGTCTATGACCGCAGCACCGGCGAGTTCCTCTATTACCACGTCAGCAGCCGCGCGTTCGGCAGAGGCGCGGGCGGCTACGAGGTCTTCGCCACCAACGACTGGTTCTTCAACGGCGGGGCGGCCTACAAACTCGAGGACGGGGCGCCACTGATGCGCACCAGTGCGCTTCTGCCGGCGGAGGAGTGCATCATCGGCTTCGACGTCGACGGTGGCGAGGTCGTCGGCTACGAGTACCGGGCCATCGTCCAGGGGGAGTACGACCGGAAGGGCGAGAAGCTTAAGCGATTCGCCCCCCTGCCGGTGCTGTGGAGGGGCGAGCCGGACGTGCCGCTTCGACGGATCTTCATCAGGGCCGGCAGCCGCGTCTATGCGGAGGGCAGCGACGGCCTCATCGCCGCCATCGACCTGCCCGTCCAGGGTGAGCGGGCCAGCGTCTCCTGGCAGGGCCGCGTCCAGGGAGATGTGTGGAACATGATAGCCGCCGGCGGCAAACTGTTCGTCGTCACGCGCGAGGGCCACCTGTACTGCTTCGGCGACCGCGAAGGGGCCGCCCTCACGCACCCCTACGACCGGACGCCGCTTCCCGTGAAGTCCGACGCATGGGTGAAACAAGTCGAGGATATCCTGAAGGCGACGGGGACCAGGCAGGGGTACTGCCTCGTCCTGGGTATCGGCAGCGGTCGACTCATCGAAGAACTCGTTCGCCGCTCGGACCTGCACGTGATCGCCGTCGACCCCGACGCCGGCAAGGTGGCTGCCGTTCGGCGCAACATGGACGCGGCGGGCGTGTACGGCGGGCGGGTTGCGGCACACGTCGGCGACCCGGGGGCATTTCCGTTCCCGCCGTATCTTGCGAGTCTCGTGGTGTCGGAGGACCTGGCGGCCGGTGGGTTCGGCAAGGGGGTGGGCTTTGTCCGGTGGGTGTTCCGGGCGCTGCGGCCGTACGGCGGCACGGCATGGCTGGGGGTTTCGGCATCGAAACAGGGGAATCTGAAGGCGTGGGTGGGGCAGGCGAAACTCCCCGGCGCTGCCGTTGACGCTTCCAGCGGCAGCGTGCGGCTGAAGAGGGAAGGGGCACCGCCGGGGTCGGCCAACTGGACCCATCAGTACGCCGACGTGGCGAACACCGTCGTCTCGCAGGATGCCGCCGTCCGGACGCCGCTCGGCCTGCTGTGGTTCGGCGGCCCGCCGAACCACCCCGTTCTGCCGCGGCACGGCCACGGTCCGTCGCCGCACGTCGTGGACGGCCGGCTGTTCATCGAAGGCCGCAACATGCTCCGGGCCGTGGACGTGTATACGGGGCGCCTGCTCTGGCAGCAACCATTCCAGGACCTCGGCGAGTATTACGACAATACCAATCATCAGCCGGGGGCCAACGAGATCGGGAGCAACTACGTCTCCGTCTCGGACGGCATCTACGTGGCCTATGGGCGGAAGTGCATGCGGCTGGATCCGGAGACCGGCGAGGAAAAGGACGAATTCCACCTTCCCCGGCAGGACGGCCTGGGCGAAGCGCAGTGGGGCTACATCGGCGTGTATAAGGACCTCCTGATTGCGACGGCGATGCCGATTGGCATGGGGAAAGAAGACAAGAGGAAACCCATTAAAGGCAAGACCGTTCACCGGAACGCCCCCTACGGCGCGGGGAGCCGATGGCTCATCGTCATGGACCGCCACGGCGCCGGGAACAAGGCGCTGTGGGCGCGGCAAGCGGAGGCGAACTTCCGCCACAACGCCATCGTTGCGGGCGCCGGCAAGGTCTTCTGCATCGACGGCGCCTCGGAGGCCCGGCTCAAGATCCTGAGGTTCCGCGGTCTTGAGGCCAAGGCCGAACCGACGCTGTATGCCCTCGATGCCCGCACCGGCCGGGTGGCCTGGAAAAGAGACAAGGACGTGAAGGGGACGTGGCTCGGCTACTCCGAGAAGCATGACATGCTTCTCGTGGCCGGTAGCCCCGGCCGCGACCGCGCCCGCGACGAGGTGGGCGAGGGCTTGGCCGCCTACCGCGGACGCGACGGCAAGATGCTATGGACCAGCGATGAGTCGTACGAAGGACCGTGCATGATCCACGGCGATCGCGTCATCGCCAAGGGCAAGGCGTTCAATCTGCTGACCGGTGAGGCTCAGCAGCGCAAGCACCCGCTGACCGGCGAAACGGTTCCGTGGCGCTACCGCCGCAACTACGGCTGCAATACGGACATCGCAAGCCGGAACCTCATCCTGTTCCGCTCGGCGGCCGCCGGATACTACGATTTGGAGCACGATGGCGGCACGGGAAACATGGGCGGGTTCAAGTCGGGCTGCACGTCGAACCTGATAGCGGCCTGCGGCGTGCTGAGCGCTCCGGACTACACGCGCACGTGCACGTGCTCGTATCAGAACCAGTGCTCGGTGGCGTTCATCCACGACCCGGAAGTGGAGGTCTGGACGTTTTCCGCCGTGGAGTCGAGCAGTAACCCGGTGCGCCGGGTTGGCCTGAACTTCGGCGCGCCGGGCGACCGCCTCTCCGCCGCCGGGACGCTTTGGCTCGACTGGCCGAGAGTGGGTGGACCGTCGCCGGAAGTTCCGGTCAATATCCGGACCGCCAAGCCGAAGGGATTTCGCCAACATATGTCGCATGTCGAGGACGGCGATCTGAAATGGGTGGCGGCGTCGGGCCTGGAGGGCGTCGAGTCGATAACCGTCACGCTGACCGAGAAGGCCAGAACGCCGCGGTCCTATACCGTCCGCCTTCACTTCGCGGAGCCGGCGGCAAGTGCGAAAGCGGGCGAGCGGGTCTTCACCGTCAACCTGCAGGGCAAGGACGTGCTGAAGGACTTCGACATCG
>CAZIJC010000123.1:0-13626 GCA_964539385.1 uncultured Anaerolineales bacterium
CGCGCTCCGTTTTGGGCCCGATTGTTAGAATTCTAACAACTTCCCGACCCCTCCCCGGATTTTGTTAGAACTCTAACAACTTTTCGGCCCCTTTGGGGCCGCGCGCGCCGGCTGCCATTTTGGCATAGTGACTTACGTCAATTTTGCCCCCTCAAAAACCCCTCAAAAACGGAACAAAACCGAACAAAAACGGAACAAAACGGACACCAAAATCGCAAAAACCGATCAAAAACCAGCGCGTTTTGCCTTACCTATCTTAACATTCGAGACCCAAAACCCCTCTCACGAGCCAGAAACGGGGTGCAGAGGCAAAAAAAACGCGCATTTGCCCGTTTCGGCAACCTCAAAATTGACGTAAGTGTTATAGAGCAAGCCGTATGTTTGGGCAACGCAGACCCGTGCAAAGTCGCCGCCGCGCCAAAAAGTCTGGCTTCGCGGGGCGCATTACGCCACGGATCAAGGCCGCACGAGCAGCACGCGGCAAGGAGCCCCTTCGGCTCCGACGGCCCGCAGCGGTCCGCAGAACAGGTCGTATTCACCCGTTTCCAGACCCGCCAGGGCCACCCACTCGATGGCTCCCTTGATGGTGCCGCTGCCCAGAATCGCCATGTGGGCGGGGTGCCCCGGCGTCCCGCGCGGGTCCAGCGACGGGGCGTCGATGCCGACGAGCATGGGCCCCAACTCCACGAGATACGCCGCCGCATCGGCCGAAAACGCCACAAACCCCTCGTCGAACCGCTCGGTGATCCAGGCCGAGTTCCTGGTCCGAAAGAGGATTCGCCGGCGGCCGGCCAGGTCGAGGTCCTCCAAAACGCGGCGGGTAATCAGGTCCACGTCGCCGACGTCCACCAGCACGCACGGCCCCACGAGGGCCTGAGGCGGGATTTCGTCCACGGTGGCCCCGCCGTCGATGAAGTGCAGCGGTGCGTCGATGTGCGTGCCCGTGTGGCTGCTGAAGGCCATCCGCGAGTTGTTTGTCACGCCGCTTTCGGCCAGGGTGCGGACGAACTCCAACTCGAACGGCGGGTCGCCGGGCCAGAGCGGCATCTCGGAATGCATCGGAACGGTTACGTCGAAAACCGGCATGATGTGCCTCCTACGGGTTCCTCCAGGCGAGTATACGCCGTCGCGGGAGTTTTTTCTGGAACTTTTCGTCGCGGCGGCGGTCTGATATGATAATCGTACGGCAGTTATACCCACGGTCCGGGCCAACCTAACGGGATGCACGTGAGCCGCAACGCTTTTCTGCTCGTATTGCTCGCGCTGTGCGCGGCGGCGCCTGCCGCCGTGGCCGGTCTGCGCAGCGACTTGGCGAGCGAGATCCTCCGCCGTGTCCCTGAGTGGCCCGGTACGGAGGTCGAAATCCCCATTTCCGTCTACGAGCAGTACGTCCGCGAACTGGCTGAGGGTCCGGCCCCGCCGCAGCCGCCCGTCGTCGTGTGGGTCGAGCGGGCGGCCTACGGCCTTCGCATCGCCGAAAAGGAAGTCGAACTGACCGCTGCCTTCACCGTGGTCCGCCTGCCGGGCAAGGGTGGCACGTCGGTGCGGCTTCTACCGGCCGACCTCGCGTGGCGCGACGTGACGGTTGACGGGCGCAAGACCGAACTCCGCCGGGCCGAGGACGGCTGGTTCCATTTCGACGCACCGGAGCCCGGCCGTTACCGCGTCGTGGCGACCACAACGGTGAAACCGAAAACCGCGGGCGACGTGCACCGAATCGAATTCGGCACGCCGCCTGCCGGCTGGACGAGCGGCGCCGTCGATTCCGACGCCGCCTGGGACGTCAGGTTCTCGCGGGCGCCGTTGTCGGTCAAGGGAACCGACGCCGGCACGCACGGCACGGTGGGCCTGGCCGCCGGAGATCGCCTGGAGGTCCGATGGCAGCCGCCCCGGCCGCCCGTGCACCGGGCGGCTCAGATCGCCACCGAAGCGCACGTTGGCTGGACGCTGGCCGACGGCGTCCACCAGGTTCGGGCAATCCTGAACCTGCGTCTGTGGGGCGGCGAGACGTCGGAACTGACGGTCAACCTGCCGCCCGGCGCCGACCGCGTCCGCATCAGCGGTCCCGATGTCCGCGAGGTCCAGACGGCCGGCGCGCGGGCACGCGTGTTTCTGCGTGGTGCAATAAGGCAGCGATCGCGCCTGAGTATCGAATTCGAGTCGCCGCGCCCCGCGACGGGGCGCATGGCGCTGCCGGCGTTCGGCGTCGAGGGTTCAAGCCACCGCGGGGGAACGCTGGCCGTCGCGGGCGGCGCCGGCGCGGTCCTGCTTGAGATGGACTCGCCGGGGCTTGCGGCGATGGCGCTTCACGATCTGCCGGCCCGGACGCGCGGCCTCCTGGCAGCGCCGCCCGTGTACGCCTACCGGCTGACGGGGCCGTGGGAGGCGCGGGTCGACCTGGTGAGCATGTCGGAGTTTCCCGTCCGCGAGACGCTCATCGACAGCGCCCTGTACACCGTGCTCTACCGTCCGGACGGCCGGGTGATGGTGAAGGTCATTTACGAGGTCCGCAACCGGGCCCTGCAGTACATGACGGTCGAGTTGCCGCCGGGAGCGGAACTGGTCGTCGCCCGCGTGTCGGAGGTGCAGAAGAACCTTGCCCGCGGTCCCGGCCGCACGGTGTACGTGCCGCTCGAAAAGAGCGTCCTGACGACGGCGGGCCTGGTGAGTTTTCCGGTCGAACTGGTCTACGTGATGCGTGCCGAACCGCTCGCGCGCACGGGGGCCTTCCGCCTGCCGCTTCCTCGGGCCGATCTGCCGGTGGCCTATGCGCGGTGCGCGCTGATGCTGCCGGACGGGATGAAGGCCGTCGAGTGGCACGGCGTGCTCCGCCGGACGGAAGCCTGGTCGAGCGAGACGGCGGAACTCGAGTTCGAATACGGCCGCGGACATCTTGCGAAGGCGCCCGACAAGCCGCCCGAAGAGTCCGAACCCGAAGAAGACAGGCCCGAGGAGCCCGAGGGCTCCGATCGCGATGCAAAGCGCGCCAAGGGCCCGTCGACGGCGGACGACGAGGACCTCCGCCTCGAGCGCGGGCAGCAGACGCTGCGGGGCAAGAACCTCTTTCGCGCGGGGGTCGATTACTACCGCGGAAAGAACTACGCCAAGGCCGCCGACCTCTTCCAGGAGACCATCGCGGCCGCACCGAAGTCGCTGGAGGCCAACAAGGCCAGGCAGTATCTGTCCAACGTGGCCATCGCGCTCGGCAAGGAGGAGGGCGAGAGGGAAGAGCGGGGCTTGCGCGCCACGGCCAAGTCCGTCCAGAAGGCCCAGCAGTGGGGCAACATCGCTATCCGCGAGCGGCAGAAGCAACTGCTCACGCAGGCCGACCTGGCCGTCCGGCGGGGAGACGAGGACAAGGCGGAAGCGGCCTATCAGGTCGCCGTCAATCTGGCCGGGCAACTCGAGGCGCGCGGCGAGGAGGCCCAGGAGCAGAAGGCCGTGGTCCGGAAGGCCCAGAAGTATTTGGTCTCGCGCGGCCGCCTCCGCGAGGAAGAGGGCAAGAAGGTTGTTGCACTCCAGCAGCAGGTGGAGGCCCTCCACCGCGACATCGCGCAGACGGGCGGCCGGGAGATGCAGCAGGTTGTGCAGGCCCTTTTGCTCCCGGTCGAGGAACTGCCGCTCGGTGTCACAATCCAAGCCGGGGACGGCGCCCTGCGAGGGCCTGCCACAGACCCGGCGTCGGCCCAGCCCGCGCCCCAGGTCGAACTGGGCGAGGCCCTGGCCGAGCAGCAGGTGACGCTGGGCGCGAGCACGGCGCGCGGCCTGCGGCGAAGCGGTGCCGGCCTCGCCGGCTACGGCTACGAGGGATTTGCGCCTTCCCGCGACAGGATCGAGCATCTCAAGAAGCAGGTCGAGCAACTCAAGACCATTCACGGTCAACTTACCGGCGGGAAACCGGATTTCGATCGCCAGGCGTCGCGGTTCGAAGTCGGCGACGCGACAGAGGCAACCCGACCAGGCCGGAGCAAGGTGGGAGGTGACCTGTTCGGTACGACCGACGTGACGTGGGGGGACAAGAGGCGAGATGCGGTGCGGCGGGATTTCGGCCGACAGGTCGCCGAGAAGGCCGAGATCCTCAAGGCCGAGGCCCGTAAGGCCACCGAACTCGCCCGCGCCGGCCGCATCGCCGAGGCCGGAAAACTCATCGAGCGCCTCGAGAAACGCGCGCAGGTCACCGCCGGCGCCGCCGAAGCGCTCGCCCGAGAGGGCCAAGTGGACCACGGTGCGGCCATTGACCTCGTGAGCATCCCCCACCACAAGCCCAAACCGCCCGTCGCCGGCGAGCCGCCGGCCGGCGGGGAACGAGCGGAGGACAATGGATTCGCCAAGGCAGGGCTTTGGGTGATGGGGGGGCCCAAGGGCAAACCGTCGGTTGCCGCTAAACTGCCACCTCCACGCCGGCCTCCCGCGGTGCCTGAGCCCGGGCGGCCTGAGCCCGTGCTGCCCGGCGAACCCGATGTAACCGCCGCCGCCGTGACGCCGGGCTTCACGCCCGTCCGGGAGATGCCCAGCGGTGCGCGTCGCCGCTCGACCAGCGGCCGTGTCGCCGCTCTTGGCGGGACCCTCCCTGCCGAAACGCGGGCCGGGGAAACGAGGACGCAACCCGCCAAGGACGGCCGGGGCGCCGTAACCTATCTGAGTTATCCCGATGCGAAGGGCTGGAAGGACCTGACGGAGTTTCGTCGGCAGTTCACGAAGGCGGTTCCGCCCAAGGCGTCCGCTCTAGAGAAGCCGCGGTCGGCGAGGCCGGACGCCGTGGACGGCGAGAAGCAAGTCCAACTGCTATGGAACCAGGCGACGCAACTTCGCAGCAGCAGGAAGTTCGATGAAGCGATTCCGGTGCTGGACCGGCTTCTCGCTGTTGACCCGAACGACGAGCGGGCGAAGCGATGGCGCGAGGACCTTCGATACCTGGAAGCCCGGAAGGGAGAAGGCCGCGTCCCGCCGAGCGACGCACGCCCCGACGTGGTCCAGCATTTCTTCGCGGACGAACTCAGGGACGTGCAGACGGCGCTGGAGGACGTGACCAAGGCACGCAAGGCGCTGACGCACGAGGCACGCCGGCAGGACAAGGTCAGGTTCGACGTCGGCGACCTGGCGGTTGGCGTCGGCAACGGCCGGGAACTCGCCGAGTTCGTCACGCGCAACTATTCGTGGGCGCTGACCAAGCCGGCGGCACAGGAGGACGTGAGCGGCATCGTTGTGCGGGACGGCGCGACGGTGACTGCGGGCGGAATCCGGCGGGGCACGGGTCAGCAACTCAGCGTCGCCGGCGGGACCGTCTCTTTCGACAGCGACTTCAATGGTGGCCAGGTCTCGCTCGATGTGGACAACGACGGCACCCTCGTCCTGGCCAATCGTCCGGACGCCGTGGCGAACGTTCATAGGGTTCTGGAGCGTCTGCGCCTGAACGTGGGTCAGCGTGTGGGTGTGGCCTCGCGCAACTTCTTCGTGGACGCCGGCACGGCGGAGGCGGCGGGCGTCCGGTGGAAGACGGGCGCGAACGGCGTCCGCTACGCCGTCATCAACGAGGGGCAACTACGCGGCGTGATGGACGTGGAGCAGCGCGACACGGGCGCGGCTGTCTCCGGCCAACTGCCGCCGCGCGACGCCTATCAGGAAGCCGTCGTCGGCACGGACGCGCTGCTGGCCAACGGCCTGCCGGTCGCCATCAGCCGCGCTGCCGACGAGCGAAACACGCTGACCTACAACGGCAACACGCTTCAGGTGGCCCACGATGACTACTTGGTCGTCGATAACGGTGGGTACCTGACGGCCGTCAAGTCCGGCCGCATGCAGCACTGGTCGGTCGAAGTCGAGCCGGTGCGGTTCCCCGGCGTTCCGGCGGCGGTGGTGGTGCCGACGGTGGGTTACACGGTCAAGTTCGAGAAGACGCTTCTCGATGCAAGCGATACGTTGGAACTGGTGGCGGATTACACGTGGGAAGGAGACGAGCGATGAGAAAGCGGAATTGGACGACTCTTGTGGCACTGGCGGGGGCGGTCCTGGTAAGCGCGGTGGCGCAGGCGGCTGCTCCCAAGGCGAAGGCGAAGCCGCCGGCGCCGGCGGCGGCACCGGCCGACGGCGAGAACAAGGTCACCCTGTCGTGGCAGAAGTTCAAGGAGGTGACCGGCCTCTCGGAGGACGAACTGAAGGCCCGCGAGGCCGGCACGTTCACCCTCTCGTGGGAAGAGGTTCAGGACCTCCTGGGCGTGAAGATCGAGAAGGTGGGCAACGCGAAACTGCGGATTCCGTGGCAGGAGTTCAAGACGTTGCTCCTCTGGAGCATCCAGCAGAAGAAGCCCGAGACGCCGCCGCCGCCCACCGACGTTGCCATCACCGGCGCCGAGTACGCCGGTGACCTGTCGAAGGACGGAGCCATCTTTACGGCCACGTTCAAGATCAGCATCCTGAAGGAGAAGGAATGGAAGGTGGTTCCGCTGCTTCCGGCCACGGTGGCCATCCAGGACGTCACACTGCCGCCGGGGGCGCATCTGAGGCTCGACAAGAACTTCTACCAGGTGATGACCGCCGCCGGCGCCGGCGACATCGAAGTCAAAATCACGTTCGCCGTCGCCGTGAAGGAAGAGGCCGGGTCGCTCTCGCTTCGGTTCGACCGGGTGCCGAGCGCCTCTTGCCTCCTCGACCTGAAGGTGGCCCAGACGGGCGTGGATATCGACGTCGTGGGCGCCCAGTCGGTGGTCAAGAAGGAAGAAGGCCAGGCGACGCGTGTGGCGGCGGCGCTTCCGGCCGCCGCGCCCGTGCAACTGTCGTGGGAGCGGGCCATCCCGGAGGCCGAGAAGGTGCCGCCGAATCTCTACGCCGAAACGCAGACCCTCGTTGCTGTGGGCGACGGTATGCTCATCGGCCGCCAACGCTTCAACTTCAACATCCTGCACACGGGCGTCCGCGTCCTGAAACTCAAACTGCCGCAGGACACCAGCATCCTCGAGGTCAAAGGCGACCGCGTCCGCGACTGGCGCGTGACGAAAGACGAGTTGAGCGTGGCGCTGAGCGCCGAGGTTCTCGGCACCTATGCCCTGAACGTGACGTACGAGAAGACGACCGGCGCCCAACAGGCGGGTGCGGCGTCGCTGCCGATTCTCCGGGCCGTGGACGTGGTTCGCGAGAAGGGGCACATCGGCGTCGTAGCGCTGGCCAACGTCGAACTGTCGGCGCCCAAACTCCAGGGCGCCACCGCCATCGACGTGCGAGAACTGCCGGCGGAACTCCTCTCGATGACCAGCCAGCCCATCCTGCTGGCCTATCGCTACGTGGCCGACACCTTCGACATCCAACTGGCGATCAAGAAGCACGAAGACGTGGACGTTCTGGTCACGATCATCGATTCGGCCGTCGTCACGACGATGCAGACGCTCGACGGACGCCGCATCACCAAGGCCGTCTACAACGTCCGGAACAACCGCAAGCAGTTCCTGCGGCTGGCGATGCCGAAGGGCGTGGAGATCTGGTCGGCCAGCGTAAGCGGCAAGTCGATCCGGCCGGCCAAGGATGAGGAGGACCGCGTTCTGATTCCGCTGGTCCGCTCCGAGGGCGCCGCCAGCGGACTCTCGGCGTTCCCCGTGGAACTCGTGTACGTTGAAAAAGAGGCGGAGGCGGCCGAGAAACCGGCGCCCAGCGGCACGCTCCACATCGAACTGCCGCGCGCTGCCGAACCCGTCACACACTTTATGGTCAACCTGTACCTGCCGAAGGAAGGCAAGTACACGAAAGCGTGGTCGAGCGATGCGGCCATCGATGGGCCGCTGACGGTCGTCAAGGAGTTCCGCCAACTGGTGGGCGTGCTGGGCCGGCCCAAGGTGCACGCGGAGAAGGCTGCCAAGGTGCTTCAGGCGGCGGCCCAGGCCAAGGCCGATGCGCGTGCGACGGCCGCCGGCGCCACGCCGATTCGCGTGAACTTGCCTATCGACGGGCAGTTGTTCCGGCTCGAGAAGATCCTCGTGCTCGACGAGCCGCTCTTCATCGACGTGACGTACAGTGGGTGGAAGCGAAAATAGATTTCCCCCGGCGCGCAGCAGGCTTGAACCTGCAGTGCGCGGTGTGCAGGTTGGCGCGGCCCGCAAGGGCCGCGCCAACTTTGTGTCGGAAGGGGGGTGGGATGTCCGAGGCGCTTCCCGGTTTTCCAAATATTAGGACTTGCCGGGGACGCGCAGATTGGTATAATGCCGTGCATGTTTGTGTTATGCGGCACGGGTTAGTACTAGAAGGCAAGTTGTCTGTTTGTGCCCTCCTGCCGGCCTTCCCGGGTTGCCGGGAGGTTATAGCAGCAGAGTTTGACGGCGGCCTCGGAAGGCCGCCGCGCGGGAAGTTGGATAGTGGGATCAGTCAAATTTGTCGAATCGGGTGTTTTTCGCTTGTATTGACGGTGCTTACGATTTAGGATAACCGTTTCTCTCGGGGGGCAAGGAAAGGGCAGGACCCATGGCTAAGAAGATTAGTGCAGCAGCAAAAGCGGAGTTGTCGGAGTGGGCGCGCGGTTTTGCATTGCTCTCAGACCCCACCAGGCTGGGCGTTCTGAAGTTGCTGGCCGCCGGGCCGAGAAACGTGACCGCGCTGTGCACCGCGCTGGGGCTGAAGCAGCCGACCATCAGCCACCACCTCGGTCTGTTGCGGATGGGGCGTCTGGTCATTGGGACGCGCCAGGGCAAGTCGGTGGTCTACACGACCAACAAGAAGAATCTGAAAGAACTGACCTCCGCGATTGCCAAACTCACGCCCGGCAAGTAGGGCATTGGTGGCGGGAAGATTTGCCTCGACGCGCCGCCGTTTGGCCGGGAAGCCGGGTGAGGTGTGCGCCGCCAGTGGGGGTGCAGGTTCCGGCTGCGCACCGGGCGCCATGCCCGGTCGGCGGAACCGCCTGCGCCGAAGCGTTTGGATCACGGCGGGTCTAGGGGCGGGCGCAGCGCGTTAAGCGACACCGTTACATGAGGGGACGGGGAAACCCGTCCTCTCGTCTTTCTGTGCCGCCGATGCCAACCCTACAGCGCTATGTCACTCTTTTGCGCGGTGGGTCTCCGGACCCACCGCGCATAACGGCCTATATCCGCGGCGGGAGGCGGTCCGTCTTTCGTTACGGTTCGAAACGGGTGAAGGACGACCGGCATGGGAGGAGGTGGCAGATGAAAGTTCGCGTCGATGCCGATCTGTGCACAGGTTGCGGCCTCTGTGCGGACACCTGTCCGGAGGTCTTCGAGATTCAGGACGACATCTCGGTGGTCCTGGTGGACGAGGTGCCGGAGGAGCAGGCGGATGCGGTCCGCGAGGCCGCCGAGGTTTGTCCCGTGGAAGCCATCATCGTTGAGGACGATTGAGACCGCCGGCGGCCCGGAAGGATGGGCTTGGCGCACGGGCCATTGCCCGAAACATCCGCGTGGAGGGCGCAGCCCATGTTCCATCTTCGTGAGCATCGTACGACCGTCGGGTCGGAGGTGCGCGGCGGTCTGGTGACGTTCCTGACGCTCTCGTATATTATCTTCGTTCAGCCGGCGGTTCTCGCGGCGACGGGCATGCCGCCGGCCGATGTCTTCTTTGCCACTTGTGTGTGCTCGGCGCTGGCATGTTTCCTGATGGGGCTGCTGGCGAACTACCCGTTTGCGCTGGCGCCGGCGATGGGCCACAACTTTTTCTTTGCCTATACCGTGTGCCTGGGGATGGGGTTCGCGTGGCAGGAGGCGTTGCTGGCCAACCTGATCGCCGGTGGGGTGTTTCTGGCCCTGAGTTTCTTCGGCCTGCGTGAGGCGGTGATGCACGCGGTGCCGGAGGGGCTGAAGTATGCGATTGCCGTGGGCATCGGTCTGCTGATCGCGTTTTCGGGCCTCCAGTGGGGCGGTCTCGTCCAGAACAGCGATGCGACGCTGGTGCAGTTGGGCCCGCTGACCAGCCCGGTGGTGCTGGTGTCGCTGGCGGGGGTGGCGTTGACGGCGGTACTGCTGGCGCTGCGGCTGAGGGCGGCGATTCTGGTCGGGATTGTGTGCACGGCGATTCTCGCCCTCGTCGTCACCGGTGATGGGCTTCGCTATCAGCCGGCGAACGGTCTGGAAATTATCCCGGCCGCTCGCGTCGGCGAGCGGGCCGATGCGCTCGTCCTGGGCCGGGCCGACCCGGTTGAGTCGGTTCCGCTGGAGAAGGTGAAGATGACCCTCGCCAAGTGGCCGGGGACGTGGCACCTGCCGAAGTGGCCCCGCGAAACCTTCGGCGCCGCCGTGACCGGCGGATGGGCCCTCTTCCGCAACCGGGATTGGATCAGCATTCTGCTCGTGATCTTTATCTTCTTCTTTCTCGACATGTTCGACACCGTCGGAACGCTCATCGGCGTGGGCGAACGGGCGGGCTTTCTGGATGCACAGGGGCGCCTGCCGCGGGCCCGGTGGGCGCTGTTTTCAGACGCCGCCGGGACGGTCGCGGGGGCACTGATCGGAACCAGTACGGTTACGACTTACGTTGAGAGCGCTGCCGGTGTACGGGAAGGCGCGCGGACGGGGCTGGCGGCTATCGTGACGGGGATCTGCCTGCTGCTGGCGCTGTTCCTCCTGCCGCTCGTTCACGTGGTGGGAGCGGGGGTGGAGTTCGCCCGCGCCGAGACGGCCGAGCCGCTCGTCCAGGTGGCGGCCGGGACGGTGACGGTGGTGCCGTGGCGGCCGGTGGTCGCGCCGGTGCTGATCCTCATTGGCGTGATGATGGTTGGGAGCGTGGCCAAGATCCGGTGGTCGGACACCTGTGAAGCGATTCCGGCGTTTCTGGCGATTGTGGTCATGCAGTTCAGTTTCTCGATCACCGATGGCATCGCGTGGGGATTCATCTCGTATGCGCTCCTGAAGACCGTGACAGGACGCGCCAGGGAACTGCACTGGCTGGTCGCGCTGTTTGCCGTGCTGTTTATCGGACAGTACGTGGCCCGGGCGGTGCTCATCGGGCGGTAGGGCCGGGTGGCCGTTCCGCCGCAGGCGTGACGTGGTGCGCGCAGCGGCCGGACACATCGCCGCACTCCAGGCGGCGAGCTCCGCCCCCACCGATCATTTCAACCGGCCGGCGATCTCCTCGGCGAACTTGTCTACCTTTCCCTTGACCTCGTCGGCGCCGTCGCTTGCCAGAACGATCGTGCTGGGTCCCGGCGTGCCGTTACAGGCCTTGACAATGCCCGCCACGGCCTCGACGGATTTCGCGCACTTCGGTTCGGACTTGCCCATGATGAGGGCGGCAAAAGGTTTCTTTGCGAGCCGCTCGCCCCCCGCGACGAAGATCTCGAAAAACCGCTCGTCGAACATCTTGTGCATCTTCCAACTGACGTTCCCGAAGTACGACGGGCTGGCGAGCACGACCAGGCGGGCGCCGAGAATCGCGTCGCGGCTCTTGACCTCGCCGGCCGCCACGGCTCCGGCGCTGAGCCCTTTGCCTCGAAGGGCCGCGGCCGTCTCCTCGGCCAGCGTCTTACAGTTGACGGCCGCCGGGGTCGGGCACGAGACGGCATGTACGTTTGCCGGCGTGACCTTCTCGGTCACGGGAGTGCCGCCGGCGTGGATAATGAGAACGTCGGGCGGCTTCTCCTGAGCCGGCGCCAGGGCCGAAAGCGCCGCACAGCCGGCAATCAGTGCCGCCACAAACAAGCCGGGAATCATCAGGCGTTTCATCGTTTCCGTCCTTTCGTGTTGGGTGGTCCGCTGTTCTCAAATCCCCAGGACGTCGGCCATGCAGTAGAGGCCCGGCCCGCGGTCGGCGACCCAGCGGAGGGCCCGCAGGGCGCCGCGGCCGAACGTCTCGCGGCTGTGGGCGACGTGCTTCAGTTCCAGCCGCTCGCCCAGCGCGGTGTAGTAGATGATGTGCTCGCCGACGATGTCGCCGCCGCGGATGGCGTGCAGCCCGATCTCGCCGGGCTGGCGCGGTTGATGGCCCGGCCCGCGACCGTGAACGGCGGCCTCGTCGAGGTTGCGGCCCGTGACCCTGGCGATCTCCTCGGCGATCTTGATGGCGGTGCCCGAAGGGGCGTCTTTCTTGAACCGGTGATGGGCCTCGACGATCTCGATGTCGTACTCATCGCCAAGCGCGCGGGCCAGGTCGGCCGCCGTGTGGAACAGAATGTTGACACCCACGCTCATGTTCGGGCAGAGGACGACGGCGGTCTCTTTGGCGGCCGCCTCGATACGCTCATGCTGCTCGCCCGAGAAGCCCGTCGTCCCGACGACGCACGGCACGCCGCCGGCGGCGCACGTCTCGATGCGCCGGATCGATCCGTCGGGAAGCGAGAAGTCGACCAGAACGTCCGGCGCTTCGGCCAGGTCCTCGGTTACTTCCAGGTCCAGGTCCGCGGCGCCGCCAAGCACGCCGGCGCTCGTGCCAAGATACGGATGGCCGGGCGCCTCGAGGGCGGCCACGAGTTGAAGGTCCTCGGCTTCGGCGATGAGGCGGATGAGTGTGCGGCCCATGCGGCCGGCGGCGCCGGAGACGGCAACGTGAATCATGGCTCACTCCTTGCGCGGCTGGCGTGGGAGCCGGCCGGCATGATGTGTTCCGGCGGCCTGCCTGCGCGATGTAACACGGGGCCGGTCACGCCTGGATGGCCGCAACGATCTCATCGAGGTTGTCCTCAACCAGGATGGGGCGGTTTCCGAACGTGGCGCCGCGCACGCCGTATCCGGCGTACGTGTCGGCCAGTTCTTCGTCGGTCCGGGTGTGATAGGCGACGGTGATGTTCGGGTCCTTGAGCGGGTGGCCGGTCAGGACACAGACGACGCGCTCGTCCGGGCCGATGGTGCCGGCCTGGCGGAGTTTGCGCACGCCGGCGACGCTGGCGGCCGATGCGGGCTCGCATCCGAACCCGCCCCGGCTGACCTGCGCCTTGGCGTCGAGGATCTCCTGGTCGCCCACCTTCTCGACGATGCCGTCGGTCCAGGCGAGGGCCCGGAGGCATTTCTTGAGGTTCACCGGCCGGTTGATCTCGATGGCCGAGGCCAACGTCCGGGCCCGCCGGTGCTCGGACTCCATCTGCCGGTAGAAGGTGGCGATGCGGGCGTCGTCCACGCGGCCGTCGTTCCAGGTTATCTTCTCCTGGTTGACGATCCGGTAGAGGGTGTCGGCACCGTCGGCGTTGATGACGGCCATCCGCGGGATTCGCGAAATGAGGCCGAGACTTTTGAGTTCGCGAAACGCCTTGCCGAAGGCCGACGAGTTGCCCAGGTTGCCGCCCGGCACGACCACCCAGTCGGGCACGTCCCACAGCAGCCCCTCGATGATGCGGTACATGATGGTCTTCTGGCCTTCGAGGCGGAACGGGTTCAGGCTGTTCATCAGGTAGAGCCGGAGTTCCTTCGCCGCTTCCTTGACCCGTTTCATGCAGGTGTCGAAGTCGCCCTGAACCTGGACGACCCGCACGCCGTAGTCCAGCGCCTGGGCCAGTTTGCCGTAAGCGATCTTGCCGCTACCCACCAACACCACCGCCGGAATCTGCCCGTCCACGGCGGAGTACATGGCCACCGACGCGCTGGTGTTGCCGGTCGAGGCGCAGATGGCTCGGGTGGCGCCCACCAGGTGAGCGTGCGTGAAGGCCGCCGTCATGCCGTTGTCTTTGAAACTGCCCGACGGGTTCATGCCCTCGTACTGGAGGAACAG
>CAZIJC010000124.1:0-13616 GCA_964539385.1 uncultured Anaerolineales bacterium
TGATCGGCGCAGGCAACCGGTCGGAAGTGCTGACCGGATGGTTCGTCAAGGACGGCGTGGACGATTTCCCCCATTCGCCACTGGCCGGCCTCTACAAAACTCAGGTCTGCCAACTGGCGCGCTACCTCGACCTGCCGCGCGAGATCATCGATCAGGCCCCGTCGCCCGACCTGATGCGCGGCGTCACCGACGAGGTGGCCCTGGGTCTGGACTATGACCGGATCGACTTGGTGCTGGACGCCATCGAGCGTGACCGCCCGGACCCGGAACTGATCGCCGCCGGGCTGACCCAGCCCGAGATCGACACGGTCCGCGAGATGCACCGCCGGTCCGAGTGGAAACGGAACCCCGATCACCCTGCTCCGCCGACGGACGGCGGCATCCGGGGTGGCCTGCGCGTCAACTGAGCCGCCGCTACTCGCGCCTTTTGTCGGCCGGCTTTCCGTCCGACGGCGCCTTGGGGGCGGCCGCCGGCTTCCGGATGATCGCCCACGGAAACGGCAGCGGAATCTTCAAGAGTTTCGCGCTGGTCGCGCGCGACCTGAGGTCGAACCGGTACAGCCGGCCGCACAGCGCCGCCGCACCCACCTGCTGCCTGACGAACTCCTCGGCCGGCGCTTGGTACTGCGAAAAGTCCGGCCTGTCGACCCCCCCGGCCGGTCCGCGGCCGACCAGGACGTAGTGGTTCGGCGCCAGGTTCAGGTAGTCGTCGCCGTCGTCGTTCGCCACCGGATCGCCGAACACGTTGAACGGCACCAGGTCCGCCGGCACCGGCACGTTGACCCGCTTGAACGCGCGCTCGAGCGCGGGCCGCGCGCCGGGCCCCGCACGTTCGAGGGCGTCGAACTGATCCGGCCGCGTCAGCGTCGGCAGAAGGCGAAAGCCGATCACGCTGGCGCCGAAGTTCGGGTGCCGAATCATCGGCTCCAGCGTCAGGAACTTGCTGTATCGCGGTTCCTCGCCGGCCGGCGCAACAAACGGCGCCCGGTCGCCGTAATGCGTATCCCGCGGGTTGATGAAACTCAGGAACCGGCCGCGTATCCCCTCGAACGGCGTCGCGTCCATGCAACTGATGCTCGAACCGAGGAACACGACGTGGTCGGCGTGCGCCAGGCCCGCCGGATGCGTGTCCTCTCCTTCCGGAACCTTCCCCAGGAAGGCCAACTGCGTCACTCGGGTGCCGGCGCTGAAACCGATGACGCTCGCGTGCCCGCGCTGGCCGTGGCGGCGGCGGTGGACCTCGAGCATATCGTTCAGCACGGCCGCCCCGGCCATCTGAGCCGCCCGGTTCAGGTGCTCGGTCGGAACGTCGTGGCTCTGGCCCCACTTCAGAAGCACGACGAGCAGCCGATGCGGCCTTTCGGGGAACCCGTACGGGCTCTCGGCCAGCAGGCGCATCGTCCAGCGCGAAAGTTTCACCCGGTCGCCCGACCCCTCCACGTAAATCAGAAGGTTCGAGTCGTCCACCGCCGCCCCCGGCGGAAGATCCGTGTCCTGCAGCGCCACGTGCCTCCCATCGTGCACGTCGCGCACCGCGAAGGCCGGCGTCCTGTAGGCCTCGCGAAGGGCCTGCGGTGGGAGCGCCCCGAGCACGTCTCCGCCGATGTAGCGCGGCGCTCGCCGCACCTTCGCCTCACAGCCGCCTGCCAGGACGGCGGCCGGCCCCAGGGCCAACAGGACGATCCACTTGAGCCTCCGCATGCCTCGCACCCCTTCTTCGAGCGGCGTCGTGCACCCACACGATTGTAACCGAAGCGGTTCCCGACGCAAGCACGATGGAGACGGCGGCAGGAAACTCACGACCCCCTGGCGTGCGGCAAGACGTACTCGGCCGTAGCATTCTCCACGCCGTGTGCCACGGCCGGCCTTGTCCGGCCGTGCGTTTTTCGCGCCGTGTGCCACCGTGGCACGGCCACAAGCCGTTCCGTGGCAGGCGGCCGGCCGCATTCCCCATTCCGCGTTCCGCTCCCTTGCGGTCGCGGCTCGCCAGCGGGCCGTTGCCGTTTGCCGTTCGTTCCGCATTCGCCTTGACCGACACAACCTCTCGTATTACTCTACACCCATGACAGCCGTAGGCCGGGGCATGCCCCGGCAATCATGCTGAGAGCCTGCGGCCCGGCCGGGCGCGGGCACGGTGCAGGTCCGTCCAAGAAGGCACGAGAAGAGAACGCGGCATGACAGTTCCGATTCCAACGCCGATCTTACGGCTCATCCACTTGGACAACCTTCATGTTCTGCTTCGCCGCGGGGGTATCTATGCGGGGAACGTCACCCCCGACGATGGGCTGGTGTACAGGACGATCCACCGGCAGGACATGCAGGATGCCCGGCACGTGCGACACGTGCCTTGTGGGCCCAGGGGTACAGTCCACGACTACGCGCCGTTTTACTTCGGTTATCTGTCGCCGATGCTCTTTCAGCTGAAGACGGGGTGGGTTGATGGCTACACAGAGGGCCAGGAGCCGCTTGTCTACCTTGCAAGCACGGCCCAAGACGTTGAAGCCAGCGGCGCACATTTTGTCTTCACCGATGGGCATGGGCTCCCAAAAGTGACCAACTACTTCGATGACCTTGCTAAGCTCAGCAAGGTTGACTGGCATATGGTTTACCAGCGGTATTGGAGGGATGAGCCCCTCGGGGACAACGACAGGCAACGCCGGAAACAGGCCGAGTTCCTCGTTCACGAGTTCTGCCCCTGGTCGCTCATCAAGGAGATTGCCGTCATCGATGCGACACGGAAGCAGCAGGTCGAGGGGATCCTGGGCCGGTTCTCGACCTTGCACCAACCCGTTGTAACCGTGCGGCGCAACTGGTACTATTGATGAGGAGGCGGACGCGATGATCGAGGCCACCCAGGGGAACCTGCTCAAGGCTGACGCCGAGGCACTCGTCAACACCGTCAACTGCGTCGGCTTCATGGGCAAGGGTGTTGCCCTTCAGTTCAAGCAGGCCTTCCCCGACAACTTCAAGGCCTACGAGAAGGCTTGTCGCGCTAAGCAGGTTAAGCCAGGGCGGATGTTTGTATTCCCTACAGGGATGATGGTCAACCCGAAGTACATCATCAACTTCCCCACCAAGCGGCACTGGCGCGGTGCGTCGAGGATTGCCGACATTCGTGCTGGCCTCAAGGCCCTGGTCGAGGAGATGAAGCGGCTCGATATCCGGTCCATCGCGCTCCCGCCGCTGGGCTGCGGCAACGGTCTGCTCAGTTGGTGGGAAGTGCGACCGATGATCGAGAAGGCGTTGGAAGAGGTGCCGGACGTTCACGTCCTCCTCTTTGAGCCGCGTGGAGCGCCGGATGCCAAGGCCATGCCTGTTCGCACCAAGCGGCCTAACATGACGGCAGGCCGGGCGCTGGTCATCGAGTTGATGAAGCAGTATGCCGCGCTCGGCTACAGTCGCACGCTCCTGGAAATCCAGAAACTGGCGTACTTTCTCCAGGAGGCCGGTGAGCCGCTCAGACTACGGTATGAGGCCGGCCTTTACGGCCCCTACGCCGCCAACCTGAATAAGGTCCTGGAGCGCATCGAGGGTCACTTCATCCGCGGCTACGGGGACAGCCAGAGACCGGAAACGGAAATTGATCTCCTACCGGGTGCCGTGGAGGAGGCTGAAGCCTTCCTTGCGAAGCGGCCGGACTCCAACGCGAGACTTCAGCGTGTGGCTGACTTGATTGCTGGCTTTGAGACTCCCTACGGCATGGAACTGCTCTCCACCGTGCATTGGGGGGCCAAACACGCGAGGCCGCCAGCGAAGAGTGGCGACGAGGCTGTTGCTGCCGTCCACGCATGGAGCGATCGCAAGCGCGAGATTTTCAGCCCCGACCACATCCTTATGGGGTGGCAACACCTACAGGAAGAGGGCTGGTTGTCCTGACCCGCCGCTTCGATGGCGGCTTTCCCAGAGCGTATCGGGTCTGTGAAGGACATTCCCCTGTGATAGGCTGCGGGCCGCCACCGCATTGAGAGGAGTGTCTGACGATGAGTTAGATCCCGGAGATCCGGCCGCCCACTTCTATGCCGACCGAGTGGTCGGAAGTCGAGCGTACACTGCTGCTACAACTCTCCGACATGGGCTGGGACGTGATGCAGGGCCTTCGGTGGGCGCCATTGCTGCCCCACACCTTATCTCCCGTTCAAAGCCGTTGCCGTTACGCCGTAACACCCGTTCTTTGCGCCTTTGCGGCTTTGCGTGAGGCGGTGTTGCCGTTCGCCGTTCGCCTGATTGACGCCGTTTCTCGACCATCCTGAGACGCTGCTCGCCCCCACGCTGCGAGCGCAAAAGCCGGGACCGAAGCCTAAGGCGGGGGAGTTAAGTATCTTCTCCCCGGAACTGGCCTGTCCCCGAAACTGGCCAGATGAGGGAGGCCTGCGAAGGGACTCGAAGGCGCTTGAAGCGCCGAGCGGAGCGAACGTCGCAGCCTAATCCCTGAGCAGGTGTACGGCCTCGCTGTCCACAGCCAGGCAGACGTGGTCCAGCCAATCGATGCCGAAGAGGTCCCGCTTGACCTCCTCGGCAAAAGCGGCTTTAAGCGGGAAGAGGACCCGGTTACCCTTGTCATCAGCCACGGTGACAAGGACCCGATGAACGTAGTACGTGAACTCGGCGTCCGTGGCCGTCACGGCCGTGTCCTTGTCGATCGCGCCTACCTTCGGATCGGCAATGCCCAGGATTCTGGCCGTGTCGAATTTCAGCATCGTGCGGAATGCGCCCGAATCCACCTTTCCGATGACTAGCATCGACGCACCGCCCGGCCCCGCCATCTGCGCGGAGATGAACGGCAACGATTCTCCAAGCGGCGGACAACATCTGACGCACAGCGCGAAGCTGTGTCCGTTCCGGAAGAGCGTCATTCGATGGCTTCCACCTCGGTGTCGGGAATCGAGACCAGGGTCGGCTCGGCGACGGGGTACGCCTTCTTCACACGGTCCCGCAGTTTGCCGTAGTTCGCGTCGCTGTCCACGACCTTCTGGTCTAGTACGGCGATGACTTGACCCCCGTAGTCGTGGATCAGTTTGCCCAGATGCTCCTGGACCCACTTGGCGTCCTCGGTCGAACGCCCGGACTCCGGCTCTTCCACCCTTCTCTGGCACGCCTTCTTAAGCGACGCCAGGAGGTTCTCGTACGCGTCGCTTCCGTCTGCGGGCTCTTTCTCCAGGTAATCCCAGGCCCCGGCGCGCATCGCCTCAACGCAGTTGGGGATCGACGGATAGGCCGTGAGGACGATGGTGATGGGCGACTTGCCAATCAGTTTTCTCAGGACCTCCAGCCCCTTGTCCTCCTCCGTGCCCATGACCATATCGGTGATGACCACGTCGAAGCGCTCGGCATCCAGGCGCTTGAGCGCCTCATTGTGGTCGGCGAGCGCCACGACTTCGTACGGCTTCTCGTCCGGGCCCTTGGCTGCGCTAATGGCCTTCTCAATCTGCTTGAGGGCCTCCGGCTCGTCGTCGATGGCCAGAACTTTCATGGGTCCACCTTCTCATCCGTTGCGGCGGGCAGGTCGATCTCGAACCGCGCGCCCTTGCCGGCCTCGCCCGTCTCACGGATCGTCCCCTCGTGATTCTCCACAATCTGCCTCACAATGGCAAGCCCCAGGCCGCTTCCGCCGGCGCGCGTCGTGACGAACGGCTCGAAGATGCGGGCCTTGTCCTTGGCCGCCACGCCCGGACCACTATCCTGTATCGTCACGCGCACACAAGCCTTGCCAGCCGTTTCGGCGCGTGCCGCCGACACGCGGACCGTGCCCTTCGAGCCGACGTGGTGGACGGCATTCTCAAGGAGTTCTCCGAGCGCCTGGTCCATCTGCTCGCGGTCGAGCAGACACGGCGGGGCCTCGGCGGCGACCTTCAGGTGCATCTTCACGCCCTCGGTTTCGGCAAGCCCGCGGTACCGGCGAACCACGTCCTCCAGCAGTGGGCCGATGCGGCAGGGCTTGGGTTTGGGCGGACGGTTCGTGCTGAACGCCTGGAACTCCTGGACAATGCCCCTGATGCGGTCGAGGCAGCCCTCCATGTCGGCCACGGCCTCGGCCCCTTCGCCGGTCGCCAGTTCTTTCAGTGTGCGCACCGCCCCACGGGAGGCGAACAGTTGATTGCCGATCCGATGGGCCGACCGAGCCGACAGGCTCCGCCATGCGTCGAGTTTGATCTTCTGCTCGCGAGCCTCGTGCTCCCGCCGCTGGCTCCGCTCTTCAAGTTGCCTTGCTTCCTCTTGCGCCTGCGGTGCGTCGGAGAACTTGAAGAGCCACGTGCGCGCCCTTTCGTCATCCGGGTGCTCTTCGATGTACCGCTGCAGGGCCTGCCGCGCTTCTCCGGTCTTACCCGCTAACCCAAGCGCGATGGCCCGGTTGTACTGCGCCGAGGCGTACTTCGGCCGGATGGCCAAGGCCTTGTCGTACCATTCGATGGCCTCCTCGTGCCGGCCCAACCGCGCCAAGGCCGCGCCCCGGTTGTTGAGGGCATGCAGGTGGTCCGGCCTGATGGCCAGCGCCTTGTCGTACCAGTCGATGGCCTCCGCGTTCCGACCCAACTCGGACAAGGCCACGCTCCGGTTGTTGAGGACTAAGATGCAGTCCGGGTCAATGGCAAGCGCCTTGTCGTACCACTCGATGGCCTCCTCGTACCGGCCCAGACCGCGCAAGGCCGCGCCCCGGTCGTTGAGGGCAAACACGCAATCCGGGTCGATGGCAAGCGCCTTGTCGAACCACTCAATGGCCTCCTCGTGCCGGCCCAAGTTAAGCAGGGCCGTACCCATGCCGGTCACGATCAGCGCGGAACCGGGTTGTAGTTCTGCGGCCTGCCTTGCCAAGGCTGCCTCTCGCTCGTGGTCATTCTGGAGATCGGCGAGACATGCCCCGAAGTACAAGGCGGCAGCCTCTTCGCCCGAAGCGCGCGCGCGGTCGAGCGCCCCTTGGAAGACAATTTGAGCCTCCTCGGGGCGGCCGCGGCCTCTCAGGTTGACGGCCCGCTCCGCTGCTTCCCGGTACTGGTCTTCCGTCCAGGTCATGCCATGCGCCCGTGTTATGCAAAGACCTGCCGATTCGGATTCGGCCGCTCAGTATGGCGCATCGGCCCGCCCATGTCAAACAAACGCGGGGGCTGTTCGCACCCTTGACCCGGCCCCTCGGGCACGCCGCGGCCCGTCTCTCGCGACGCCTGGGGGCCTGTGTCCACCACCAGCACGCCCTCCCCTTTCCTCCTCCACCAAGGCTTCCGACTTCGCCATAGCGGCTTTGGCGCGCCGGCGACTTGGGTCGGAACATGGTTACCCTTCGGGCTGACCGTGCCACCCGCCGTATCCGGCTACGCCGCGCTCCATCGGGGCGCAAGGCTGGCGCGCTACGATTAGTCGCAGAGGGTCACCCAGGATGCTCTATTTCAACGCCGCCACTTGTTGCTGCGTTAGAGCCCGGTCGAAGAACCTCACCTCGTCGATGATGCCCGTGGCCGCAACATTGCTGGGGCGGGCGCCGATCCACAGCGGGAAGTTGTTCTTGGCCAGCGGGCCGGTCAGGGCGCCCTCGGCATCCTTCACCCCGTCCACGTAGAACGTGACGGCCTTACCGTCATTGACGCAAACCACCAGGTGCCACTGGTCGTCGGCGACCTTCTTGCTGCCCTCCAGGAGGAAACGCGGCTCGCCCTCCTCCCGGTAGTCCAGCAGGCCGCTAAGGCCGCCGTCCATCCTCACCCAGATGTCCAGGTTTCGGCACTCGGTGTCCTCCGGGTAGGCGGGACCGCCCCGCCAGACGATGTACTGGTAGTCGCCCGTGTCCTTGAGCCTGACCCAGGCCGCAAACGTGTACTGGGTCGAACTCAGGTAGGGTGCGCTGTCAATGCGCACGTACCCCTTTCCGTCGAATCGGACGGCCTTGCCGCTCTTGCCGTCCGTCCACGTCAGGCCGTCCTGGATCCGGCCGTGATTGGGGCCGACGGTGTTCTTGGCGGCCTCGCCGCTGCCTTCGTCGAAGGTCCAGCAGCCTTTCAGGCCCATGGCCTTGGCCTTGTCGAGGGCCGTGCCGCAACCGCCCGCCAGAAGCAAACCCACCGAGAATAGACATGCCACGCCCATCATCCACGTCGTTCTCATAGCGTCACCTCTCTGAAATGAACGGCCTGTTACCTGACGAAGTTACCGCCCTGCCATACCAGCAGGACCAGCACGCTGTTGCTGCCACACACCTTATCTCCCGTTCAAAGCCGTTGCCGGTCATTCCGCAATCCGAAATCCGCAATGGCTTTGCCCCCGTTCTCCGCCGCAGGCGGGCATTTGACATTTGGCATTTATCATTCGGCATTCGGCCCTGCGAGTACGCGCTCCCCTCTGGGTCGCGGCTAAAAGGGCTGTTGCCGCTGGCCGTTCATTCCGCAATGCGCAACGGCCGCCTCACGCCTCCCCCAACTGCCCCAAATGCTCGCACAGTTTGCGCAGCATCCGTTCGAGGCGGGCGACCTCGTCGGGAGAGAGGCATCCGGTCGGATCGAAGCCGCGAGGGCTCGACTTCTTGAGGGCGGCGGTTACGGAGGCGAGTTTCTTGCGGCCGGCGGCCGTGATGCGGACGCGCGTGCGGCGGGCGTCGTCGCGGTCGGCCTCGCCCTTCGCCCAACGGCGCTT
Organism: uncultured Anaerolineales bacterium; assembly: GCA_964539385.1. Lineage (GTDB taxonomy): Bacteria > Planctomycetota > Phycisphaerae > FEN-1346 > FEN-1346 > JAUVZF01. Next base: position 8,617 of record CAZIJC010000124.1, read on the forward strand.
CTCCAGGTTCCGCACAACGACCCTTGCCGTCGGCGGGTCGCAGAACAGGATGCGGGCGATGTCCGCAGGGTACAGGAACTCCCGCTTCGCCAGCGTTCGGAGCAGACGCAGTTGCTGCGGCGTGATCCTCCGCCCCTTCAGGCGCCCCTGGAGGTAGCGTTTCCACAGGAGGTGCGACTGCGTGATAAGCGGCATGATCGCGGCTTTCGACATGGCAGCCCCTTTCCACGGTGGGTGATACCCGGCCGACGCGGCTGCGTCCAGTGAATTGTTAGAACTCTAACAAAATCCGGACCCTCCCTCGATTTTGTTAGAGTTCTAACAACTTTTCGGCCTCTGCGCGGCCGCGCGCGCCGGCTGCCATTCTGGCATAGTGACTTACGTCAATTTTGCCCGTTTCAAAACCCCTCAAAAACCGAACAAAACCGATCAAAAACGGACCAAAACGGACACCAAAACCGACAAAACCGATCAAAAACCAGCGCGTTTTGCCTTACCTATCTTAACATTCGAGGTCAAAAACCCCCCTCACGACCCAGAATCAACGATTGGAGCCAAAAAAAACGCGCATTTGGGGGTTTCGCCGAGGTGAAAATTGACGTAAGTCTTATAGACCACGCCGCATATCTGACGGCGCCCGGACCCCTTCGACGCTCACGCCGAGCCGAATTCGCTCGCGGCAACGGGTGCACGGCAGCGCGTGGAGGCGGCACGCCCTGCCCGGCCGAATCTACAGCCGCCCTTCACGCTGCGCCGTGATGTAGTTCATGCAGAACGCATCGTCGCCGGTCACGCACGCAGCCGCCAGGACGGTTGCCGTCATGCCGGGCTCGGTCGGGTCGAGGATGGCCGCCGACAGGCCCGCCCCGGCCGCCAACGCCAGGAACACGCGGTTCAGGTGCCGCCGCTGCGGCAGGCCGTAGGAGATGTTCGAGAGTCCGACGATGGTGCCGGTGCCGCCGCCGCGCTCGCCGATTTCGCGGATCATCTGAAGGCACTGGCCCGCCTGCTCGGGGCCCGTCGCCACCGGCCGGACGAGCGGGTCGACAAAGATGCGCTTCCGCGGGATGCCGGCCTCGTCGGTGGCGGCGAAAACGGTTTCGAGGGCCTTCCAGCGTGCCTCGCAGGAGTCGGGCAGCCCCGAATCGTCCATCGCGAGGGCCACCAGGCGCGTCTCGAACTCCACGGCCAGCGGCAGCATGGTCCGTAGCCGCTCGCGCTCGGCGCTGATGGAGTTCAGGAAGGCCGAGCCCTTCGGCAGGAGTTCCAATCCCGCCCGTGCCGCCTCCGGGCTGGCCGTATCGACGGCCAGGGGGACGTCGGTGGTCTCGCGGACCGTCTGGACGGCCCAGGCCATGAGGTCGCGTTCCTGCTGCGGGTCGAGGGCGGTGTTGAGGTCAAGATAATCGGCCCCGGCCTCGACCTGCCGCCGGGCTTCCGCCTGAATGAAGACGGCGTCGCGTGCGGCAAAGGCCTGGCCGATGCGTTTGCGCGTGGCGTTGATGCGCTCGGCGATGATGAGCATGAACTCGCTGCCTGCCTTTGCGTTGTGCCGACGCGCCGCGCAAGCGCGGCGGCTAACCGGGCACGCTATTTTGCGTTGATCGTCACGCCGGGCCACTGATCGGTGCGGAACGGCGAGGCCGGCAGTCCTTCCTTATTATAGAGGTTGCACTGCGGGTTGTCGGCCCATGCGTAGCGGACGGCCTCGGGTTTGGCGACGTCTTTGCTCGCGACGACGATGTTCTTGCCGTCGATCTGTGCGTCGGCCCAGACGAACTTTTTATCGGCCCCCGCAATGGCGAAACCGGTCAGTTTGCCTCCGCCCTTGGCCACCAGGCCGCCGCCGACGTGCTTGAACGAGAGGCGGATCTTGTCGCCTTCGACCTTCATCGAATCGTACATCGGGCCGGAATAGACGATTCCTTCGCCGTAAGCGATGGCCCGTGCGGCCAGCGCCAGCCGCTTGCCCACGTCCTGTTTGTTCTTGGGATGGATGTCGCGGGCGTCGCCGATGTCGATGATGACGGCCTGTCCGGTCTTGGGGAGGGCGAGGGTCATGGTCTGTGCCTCGCGGAGTTCGGCCCAATCGCTCTCCGCCGGCTGGTCTTTGCGTGCCTTGAAGTTGGCCAGTTGGACGAACAGGAACGGGAAGTCGCCCTGGCCCCAGTGTTTCCGCCAGTCGGTGATCATGTCGGGGAAGAGTTTGCGGTACTGGTACGCGCGTCCGGCGTTGGACTCGCCCTGGTACCAGATAGCGCCGGCGATTGGATACGGCACGATCGGGGCGATCATTCCGTTGTAGAGCACGGAGGGACGGTGCGGCGAGGTGGTGGGGTCTCTGGGCGGCCCCGGGCGTCGCGGCGGGCGTTTGCCGGCGTCCTTGGCCTTCTTGGCGGCCTCCTGCCACTTGGCCAGTTTTTCGCCCTTCGTCTTTTCCCAGTTCTCCTTGGCCTTGGTGTAGCCGCCGATAGCCTGGGCGTCGCGCTCGTAGAAGACCTTGTAATTGGCGTCGGCCTTGAGGGTATCGCCGCTGGTCCACGCCTCGGCCCGTGTGCCGCCCCAGGAGGTGTTGATGAGGCCGACAGGCACGCCAAGTTTCTTATGGAGGTGGCGGCCGAAGAAGTAGCCGGCGGCCGAGAAGTTGGGCACCGTCTCCGGGCTGCACGCGACCCAGGCGGCCTTGCAGTCGGTCTGTGGCTCGTCGGCGGTGAGGCGCGCGACGGTCAGCAGTCGGATTTTCGGATACTTGGCGGCGGCGATTTCAGCCTCGGCGTCGGCCGAAGAGCGGACCGACATCTGCATGTTCGACTGGCCCGAGCAGACCCATACCTCGCCGACGAGGATGTCGCTGACGGTGATCGCGTTCTTGCCGGTGACGGTCATGGTGTGCGGCCCGCCGGCTTTGAGGGGTTTGAGGCCGACCTGCCACCGTCCGGCGGAATCGGCCGTGGCGGTCTGCTTCTCGTCATCCAGCGCGACGGTGACCTTCTCTCCCGCCTCAGCCCATCCCCAGACGGGGACCTTGATGTTCTGCTCCAGGACCATGTGATCGCTGAAGACGGCCGGCAACCGCACGTTGGCGGCCGCCTGCTGGTATCCCACAGCCGTCAGAAGACACACGCACAGCATGGCCACTGCCAGTCGGGTGATTCGGCGCATCGGTTCTGCTCCTTTCACTGGGACTCGAGTTCACACGTTTCAGGGGGCACTACCATACGCTTGCGGGGGGTGGTTGTCAAACGGTAGGTGGGACCGGATTGGGCAGGGCAAGCACGCGTGAGTGGCGAATGGTGCGAAGACGTTCGTCCCGTCGGCGCCCGAAAGGCAGCGCGACGGGCACCGAGACCCGCCGCGCACAAACCTCAACAGGTTCACGTCCGGCCGCACCGGGCATCGGCCGCGACGTTCGATCTCACTTGCGGCGACGGATCATCATCAGGCCGCCGAAGGCCAGCAGGGCGAGCGTCGCGGGTTCCGGAAGCGCACCGCCGCCCCCCGGGTACACCTTGTTCTTGCCGATCTTGTTGGGCGAATCGTGCACAATCGGGATGGTGACGTCTCCGAAACCGTTGTCGCCAAAGACGCCGGCGCCGACGCGCATCTCGTAGATCACCTCGTAGACCCAGCCGGCGAAGTCGGGGTTCTCGGTATAGTCGTCGTCGGTGGCGGGTGAATTCGCGGTCAGATCGAAGCCGAGCGTGTTGAAGTTGTAGTCGAGCGAGGTGCCCCACTCCAGGACGTCGGCGGCGGAGCCGACGTCCACGTTGCCGTCGCGGCCGGTCACGCCGAGGGACGCGTAGACTCCGGAGCCTTTGGAGGTTTCGGACAGATAGTCCAGCGTGACGTCCAGGACGGTGTTGCCCGCGTTGTCGGTGAACTGGAACTGGGCCTTGTCGCTTCCGGTAATGTCCTTGAAGTTGTGGTTCTTGCCGCTCGGCGCGACGCCTTTGCCCCATCCGATCGAGCCGGCGCCGTACGTATTATCTACCAGTGTCAGCGGCTGCGTGAAGGCGACGAACACGTCGCCGGTGCCGGGGTCCTGATGCAGCCACAGTTGGCCGCCGGAGACGATGGTGTCGGTCTTTTCGACGGCAAAGTTGAGCCATCGGCCGGAGGTGTAGCCTTCCCCGGAGTCGAATCGGCCGTCCACGATCGGCGAGCCGCAGGCTTCGGCTGCCACAAGGACCACGGCAAAGGCGCTCGCGATGAACGCCGCGTGGCACAGAAACACCCTTCTGTCGGTAAGTCTCTGCATGGTGAATCTCCTTCTTGACCGTGTCATCGCACACGCGGCGGCCAGGGCGCCGTGGCATACTCCGGAGTGAAGAGACACCTCGGCCCCTTTGTTGCGACCCGTGTTGAGTACTCTGGTTAAGCGGTGTGTCGGGGCACAACTCCTCAGCGTGCGGCGCCCCCCTGACGCCGGGCAGGTTCCGTTTCTTCTGCAACTATGCGCAGGGAGAGCGGCCCGTCAAACGGAGCCGGAAGAAAGGGTGAGTCAGGCGGGAGTATAGCGTGCTAAGTGTTTGCTATTGTTTCACTTACGCGGGCCGTCGATTTCGCCGAGCGTGCCGTTTGGGATCGCAATCGTTGCAGAACGCCCCGAAAAATCGACCGAAAAACCGTGCGCAAAAAGGGACGGGTGGCAAGGGGATATCATCTCCTGCGGCATCGAGCGCGTCCTGGCGGAGAGGGTGGGATTCGAACCCACGGTGACACGAAGGCCACGCCGGTTTTCAAGACCGGTCCCCAATCGGCGCAAGGCGTTGTAAACAAAGGCACTTACGATTCCGCCGACGATCACTTGGCGTCCTGCTTGGCGCTTCTTGCCGAGAAATCGCCCGATCTGGCCGCTGTTGTGAGGGCTTGGCCGGAGCTGCCCGAAGCCGTCAAGGCGGGCATCGTGGCGATGGTGAAGGCGGCTAGCCCGGATATTTCACGGGCTGGACCAAGATAAGGATGGCGCGATGGCCTAACGGCTTGTAGAATAGGGACTT
>CAZIJC010000125.1:0-13612 GCA_964539385.1 uncultured Anaerolineales bacterium
AACTGCCATTCAGGTTCAAGTAACCTGTAGGACATTGCTTTTACTTGGCTCAGTAACGCCACCGCGATGGCAAGCAGTGCGATTCGGTGGTGCATGGTTTTCTCCTTGCCTCTGGCTCAGTCTCGCCACCCTCTTATGCCGCATGACGGGCGGTTTCATTGATCCGGCGTCCGGCCCGTCGGGACGAGGCGACGGCGCAGTTCGGCCGCGCTCGTGCCTGCCGGGCCCAGCAGCACCTCCTCGCCGACAGCGGTGGCGAACTTCAGCCGCTCGCCGCGAAGCGTCTCGGCGGGCTTGCCGCTGCGGTGGAGCACGACCGCCTTGCCGCCCCAGGGGTTGACCAGCACACACGGTCGGCCGCCCTCGCTGCGGATCATCACGTACCGCACCTGTCCGTCGGCCAGTTCGCTGGAGACCAGGAACGCCCCCTCCGCCCGGATGTTGGCGAAGCGTGCGCGGCGATCCCTCGGCCAGACGCCAAAGACGCGCAGCACGTTCTGGTGCCCCATGCAGAGCATCATGTTGACGGTGTTGGGCACGGTGCTGCAATTCTCGATGCCGTGGGGATTATGGGCGGCGAAGCCGTTCGGCTGGCAGTGCCGCGCGACGTAGCCGCGCAGTTGTTTCAGGATGACGTTGGGATCGTACCCCACCCGCACCGCAGCGGGAAAGAAACTGTTCGAGCCGTTGTTGTCCACCCAGCGGCCCATGACCTCGATGGTGTTGCGGCTGATCCGGAGCAGTGTGGGGTCGCTGTCGAGTCCGATCGCCCCGGCGGGGTAGATGTGCTGGATGCCCAGCGTGTTGTTTCGCCACCACGGCGTGCCCTTTTCGCTGTACCGGAAGACCGTCTTCCCGTTCTTCTGCTGTGTGGGGAACGCACTCATGTGGTCCAGAACATGTTGCCACTTCTTGTGACGTTTGGCATCCACGCCCAATTCTTTGCTCATATCCAGGGCCAGGGAAAATGCATTGCGGACCAGGCCCAAAGACAGGACGGGGTTCATGTCATGTCCCGACCATTCATGTATGGCGTCCTTGTAGATTACGTATCGCTGGGAGTCCTTTTCCCATGTGAGGTAGTCTTCCCAGAAATCGACGACTTCGATCACAAAAGGATACAGGGCTTTGCCATACTCCGGGTCATAGGTGCTGTACCAGTGGAGCGCCACATTAACCAGACAGTAGGCGGCATTGCTCTTCTGCTGGTGGAATTGTCCCGGCTTGTTGTTTCCGTGGTACTTTGAATACCGAGTTGTCTCGAGGCCCTTTGGGCCCAGGCCGATCGGGAAATAGACTCCCCTGCATTTCAGCTCTTCCTTGGCATAGTATTTTCCTCGTTCGATAAAGGCTAGAATAGGGGCATGGTAGGTGTTGGCCTGCTCGATATGGTTTCCACTGTACAGACCGTAAAATGGGGCCTGGTAATTGTAATTCAAATGGTAATCTCCATGCCACCCGGGATGATCCACAGTCACCCAGGATCCGAAAAGTCCTGGAGGACACTCCGGATCGCGACAGCAGCTACCCATGACATAGTTGGAGAGATAGTAGCGTTGCTCGATAAGCGGATCCCCAATGTCCACCCAACTCTTGCTCCAGAAGTTCTGCCACCATTTGCAGTGCGCGGTCTCAACATCATCGAAATCAACATTCGCAACCAACCGCCGGGCATCCGCCAAATAGTCAGCCCCCTCGAACAGGCTGCGCATGCCAATGGCCAGCCGGATATTCTTGCCGGGCTTCAGTTCGAACTTCGTGCCGTCCGCGCCATACAGTTTTGCCGCAACCGCCACGGCAGAGGGAATATCCACGTCCTTCTCAAATTTCCTGACGATCCAGGCAATCCCGTTCTCTTGGCCGGAGAGCGAATCCGAATCGCCGCCCTCCAATGGTGTGATTGCGATTTCGCCGGACAGTGTTTCTCCCTTTGATTCCATCTCAACGATCAACAGGGCATGCTCTGCTGCCACATAGATGTGCATCGTCACTGCCGCGTTCTCTTTGGAGAAGACAGCACGGGTGTTCGCATTGTACAAGTTCTGTTCGAGATGATACTTCGCTCCTTTCAGCCCCGGGATGCTGACGTCCATGTACCCGACACCGGTGACATAGCCTTTGCCGTCGTGCGACTTGAAACGCCAGAAATCGTTCTTGCACAGCCACAGGCGCTGCGCCTCCGGCGGGCCGCCCAGGGCCACGGCCATGTTGCCGTTGCCCAGCAGGGGGGCGTCGGTCTGCGTTTTGCTGGGGATGCGTCGCGGCGGATGCGTAAACACCGTCCTGTGCCGCGAGACGATTCGCCGGGCCTCATCCCGCATCCCGCGGTCCTCTTGTGCCGCGAGGGCCGGTTCGAACGGGATCATGAACACCAACAGCACGACGACGCGTTTCATCAAGAGTCTTCCCCCTTCAGGCGCTTCGGTTCGCTCTGACAAGATTAATCGTCGGGCAGGCCAACGAATCGGTGATCCGGATGCGCACCCCGGAAGCGGTCGTCTCCGGCAGGCGGAGCAGGCGTTTATGCCCGATGGTCGTGGCGGAGCCGATGATGCGCCAATCGCCGTCTATTTGCGCGTCGATCGGCCAGGCCTTGACCCTTTGGCCCAGGGGGATGTACTGCTGGATTTCGACGACACAGTCACTTCAGGAAACTCCATCTTCTTTGCGGCCTGATTACCTATGCGGTACGACATAAGTCTCTTGAAGTTGGTGCGCGGCCCGTTATGGCTTGCTCTTCTTGTTCAGCCCGGGTTATCTGCCCTTGTATACACCGTCATCTTTCTGGCTGCGCGGTTCGACCCAGGCCTTATCCATGAGTTCGCCCAGTTTTTTCGCGATATCGGGGTACTTCTCGGCAAGATTATTCTTCTCGCCCATATCCTTGCTTAGATCGTACACCTCGACTTTTCCGGACTCATGCTTCATGCCCTTCCACTTGCCTCTGTGCAATTCATCGTTGGGATTGACCTCGAACTTGCCGTTGCTCCTTACGCCTTTCCACTTGCCCATGCGCACGCCTTCATTGTGGAACCAGGTGTCGTCCCAGTACATGTATTCATGCTTTTCCTGCCGACCCTTGCCAAGCAGCGTCGGAACAATCGAAATGCCGTCGATATCCTCGGGCGTTTCCTTCGAAACACCCGCCAGGTGCGCCAGAGTCGGCATGACATCGGGGAAATACCACGGCAGATCGCTCACCGTTCCGGCTTTGATTTTGCCGGGCCAGCGCACAATCATTGGCACGCGAATACCGCCCTCGTACATGGAGCGCTTCTGCCCCCTCATCTGGCCGCATGAGTTGTGAATGCCCTCGAACCGCCGTGCCCCGCCATTGTCGGAGGTGAAGAAGATGATCGTGTTGTCGTCGATTCGGAGCTTTTTCAGCAGGTCTATTATCTCGCCCACTTGCCTGTCGATCATGGAGTCCATGGCGGCTACAACCTTGGCATCCTTCGGCCATGGTTTGTCCTTGTAGAGCGCCCAGGCGGGGTCGTCCTCGGGAATCACGTAGGGTCCATGCGGCACTGTCCAGGGGGCGTAGCAGAAAAACGGTCGATCCTTGTTCTGGTTTATGAACTGGATCGTCTCGTCGTAGATCGCGTAATGTGTGTAGCGCCCGTTGAGATCAACCTTCACGCTGTTCCTGAACAGGTGCGTGTAATACGTGTGGGCGTGCCACTGATTGTAGTAGCCGAAGAAGACGTCAAATCCATGTCGCTCGGCCGCCCCCTTCTTTCCCTGGTTGCCCAGCCCCCATTTGCCGAAACCGCCCGTCGCATAGCCTGCTTTCTTGAGTACATCCGCGACAGTGACATCCTCGGGGAAGAGCGGTATGCCGCCCCTGTTGTCTCTGACGGGGGTATGCCCCTTGTGGTAGCCCGTCATCAGAACGCTGCGCGACGGCGCGCAGACGGTGCATCCCCCATAGCAGTCCGTGAACTTGACACCCTCGGCGCACATCTTGTCGATGTTCGGCGTGAGGATCGTCTTACTGCCGAAGCAGCCCAGATCGCGATAGCCCAGATCATCAACCATGATGAAGATGATATTGGGCTTGCGATCGGCGGCATCCTCGGCGATCCCGCACAGCGGCGGGGAAAGAGCAAGCGCTCCGGCGGGCGCCAACTTCAGGAAATCTCTACGATTGAGTTTATTCATTGCTGTTCTCATTTATTCCAAATGGACTTGAGTTCATGAACTTCAAGGCTTACCAGTTTGGCGGCCCCGCCCTCGGCAAAAGCCTTTACGTCTGAGACTTCGCCCCTCTTGCCGCGGCCGGAGGTAATGTAGACGGCGCCGTCGTTGCCGCAGATCTCGATCATGGGCCGGTCGACGATGACCTGCATGGAGACCTTCCCGTCGACGGGCTTCATCTCCGCCCCGTTGAGTTTCTTGCCCGCGACATCGTAGACCACGCGGTTGCCTCCGATGTCGAGGCCGACCGTCTTGGCCTGGCCGAGGGCGAATTCCGCGCGGATCTCGAAGAGTTCTCCCGAAACGGCCACGGTCTTCGGCGAATCGGGAGCCAGGTCCCCGCCGGCGGCGGCGTGCTTCTTCTTGTAGAGTTTCTCGATCTCCTTTACCGGCGTGGCGAACATCCGAATGCCGTCGGGCGTCTTGCGGAGCGTCAGACGGTGCGGGAAGGTAAAGGTCTGGTTAAACGGCATGCCGGGCATGGCGATCCTCGCCCAGCCGATCTGTATTCTCCGCCCGTCGGGCGGGTTGCTGAACGTCTGCGAGGCGTAGTAAGACCCGTAGTGGACGCGGTGCTTGCCCTCGTGCTCCAGGGTGAACGTCTTGCCGTCGAACTTTCCCACCACGTACTGGGCGTTGCCGGCGAAGACGACCCAGCGGGTGTTGTTCTGGTCGCCGTCGACGGGCAGTTCGAAGAGTTCCGGGCACTCGTGGTAGCCCTTCAGGTGGCTTTGCACTTGCCAATCCTTGAGGTTCTTCGACGTGTAGAAGGCGATGTTTCCCCCGTAGGGCTTGCGGTTGTCGAAGACGGCCATCACCCAGTGCTTGCCCGGCTTGTACCAGATGATCTTCGGGTCGCGCCCGCCGTGCTTGACGACCGGGTTCTTCTCGTACCAGGTGAACGTGCGCCCGCGGTCGTTCGAGTAGGCGATGGCCTCGCCGGCGCCCGTGTCGGTCAGGGCCGCCACCAGGACCTTCTCTTTGCCGGTCTGGAAGCCGGCGGTGTTGTCGGTGTCTATGTTCGCGCTGCCGGAGAAGCACGCCCCCCGGGCCATCGTGGACGGGAAAAGGACGTTGGGCAGTTGCTCCCAGTGGACCAGGTCGGTGCTGACGGCGTGGCCCCAGGTCATGTTGCCCCACTTCCATCCGACCGGGTTGTGCTGGAAGTACAGGTGCCATTCGCCGTCGTAGTAGACCATGCCGTTGGGGTCGTTGTTCCAGCCGACCTTCTGGGAGAAGTGCAACTGCGGCCGGAGGGCCTCGGTGTAGAACGTGTCGGCGCCGGGGATCTCGTCGGACTGGCGGATCAGGGCGAAGCCCTCCTCGGTAGCGCCGGCGGCGCTGACGATGGCGGGCTTGCCCTTGTAGGATTCGATCGTGAAGAAGGCGTGGAAGTCGACGGAATCGGCGCTGGTCGCGAGTTCCGTGCCGTACCGGCGAACCTTCTTGCCCGCGACCTCCAACTCCAGGTTGCATTTCTTGGCGCCGTTGCGGATCGGGATGATGAGGTACTTCTTCTGGATCGTCATCTCCTTGGTGAAACCGCCCCGCTTCGGGACCTTTGGCTTGGTGTCGGTCTGGACGATGTGGTCGACGTTCACGTGCCCCCAGCCGCCCTTGACGCTGTCGACAATGCGCAGCCGCACCTTCTTGCCCTTGTACTGCGTCACGTCGAAGAAGCCGGGCGTCAGTTTCTCATCATTCATCCCCGAACGGGCCGCCACCGCCTTCCCGCCGGCAAGCAGCTCCATGCACGTGCCCTTGTGGGCACCGCCTCCGATGAGGAAGACGATGTAATCCCGCTCGATGGTGAACTCCGGCGATGTCAACGTGCCGGTCGTCCGGTCGCCGTTGAGATAGCTGTTCACCAGCCCCTTGCCCTTGAAACCGCTGACATTGTGCTGGGCGGGGAATGTTCCCTTCGCCGGGGCCGTGCCGCAGGCATCGCCCGTGACCTCCCACTTGCCGTAGTCCGATCCCTCGAAGTCGGCGATGAGAATATCCTCGGCCGCACCGGCCGCCGACGGGATCGTGAAGATCGATGCTGCCAGACATAATGCGAGAATGGATCGGTTCATCCTATGGTCCTCTCATCTTGCGGATCAGCCGGCATTTCCTTGCAGGTCCCCTGCGGTGTCGCTTCGCGGCGCCTTGCTGCTCTGCGAAGCATCTTCGCCACGAAGCACGAGTCGGCGTCCTGTGTAGCCTCTTGCCCGCGGCTGCTGCGGGGCGGTTGCAGTGATTCTACCGGGCCTGACACCTCGGACAAGCCGAAATCTCGCCCCCCCACGGCTTCAGGTACGGCATGTCCGTGCGATGCACCCCTACTGCTTCTGTTCGCCCGTGAGCCATCTGAGCGGAAACTTCGCGAAGGTGATGGTCTTGTAGCCGTCCGCCTCGTACAGACAGCAGATGGACCCGTCCGTCAGCACGGCCAGGTCGCTGTAGGCGCTGCCGCCCTTGTGGAGCCGCCTGGGTGCCGGCCAGGTCTTGCCCTCATCGTAACTGGCGCGGATGGTCAGGTTGTTCCTCGCGCCGCCGCCGGGCCCGGAATAGAGGATGATGTCAGGCTTCCACGCATAGCGGTGGATCGACGACTGGCAGGTTGGGCAGTAAACCTGAGCGTGATGCTTCGGCTCAGACCAGGTCTGGCCGCCGTCCCGGCTGGTCGCGAAGGCCCGCTGGTTCTTGCCGTGGTAGTTCCGCATGCTCAGCAGCAACCGCCCGTCCGCCAGTTCCACGGCCTCACACTCGTTCATGCCCCAATCGGTGGGCTTTCCGAGTTGGAACGTCTTGCCATGGTCGTCACTGTAGAAGACGTGCGACCGTCCCTTGCCCTTCCAGCCGCCTTCTCGGCCCTTGACCCCGTGGTCGCAGGGAAAGACCAGCCGCCCCTTCTGCCTGCCGCGCGTGAGTTGGATGCCGTGGCCCGGCCCGGTGGCGTACCAGCCCCAGTCCTTTTCCTTCACGTCCGCGGTGATCTCCTCGGGCTTGGCCCAAGTGAGCCCGTCGTCGGCGCTGCGGGTCATGAACACACGGTCGTTGTTGCGGCAGAAGGCCAACCAAACGGTGCCCGTGGTCTTGTCAACAACCGGGCAAGGGTTGCCGATGGTGACCTTGGCGGCACCGCCTTCCTCATAAATAATCTCCTGGGCCGACCAGGTCTTCCCGCCGTCGGTGGAGCGTCGGAGCATCAGGTCCAAGTCGCCGTGGTCGGACCTGCTGGTCTTGCGTCCCTCGCACAGCGCCAGCAGCGTGCCCTTCGCGGTCACCACCAGGCCCGGGATGCGGTAGGTGTGGTAGCCCTCCGTGCCGCTCGTGTAAAGGACCTGCTCGCAGGGGGCGTCCCCGTCTGCCGCTGCAAGCGCGCCGGTTGCCAGGGGGAGGCAGACGGCTATCGTCGCCAGAGCCGACACCACTTTCATGGATGCGATCTCCTATTTTATTCTTTCGCCTGCTTCAGGATCGCCTCGGCTTCCTCCGTCGGTCGGCGGCGTGCCGATTCCTCCGCCTGCTTGCGGAGGTTGTTCCGCCACTCGCGGTGCTCGTTCGCCTCGGGCGTGCCGCGGTCGGGGAAGGGCGCATCCCGCCAGTCCCAGTCGTCCGTGCGGAACGACGGCACGGGAAGGATGCGCTCGTGATGTTGCGAGTTCACCAGGTTGCCCAGCGGGTTCCTCGCCCAGGCGTACCGGACGGCCACCGGGTCGGCCACCAAGTCGCTCCAGACCTCCAACTTCCGGCGATCCTGTCGGTCCCGGCCCCTGTCATCCTTGCCGATCACGACGTACTGCGCCCTGGCCGGATAGAATCGCTTTTCTGCCCCCGCGACGGCAAACCCCTCGATGGGGCGGCCGTCGTGGGTCTGGACGTCCCGGTCGAATGTCAGCACCATGCGCCGGCCGGCCTTCTCCGAGGACGTGCACACCGCGGGCTCGTACCCCAACTTCAGGCCGTATTGGGTCGCGAGCGCCCAGCGGGCGATCCGCTCGCCCAACTGCACCTTCTTGTGCGGGTGGTACCAGGGAACCTGCTGATCGTACGCACACGCAAACCCCACGTTGGGCAGATCCCGCCAAGCCTTGACCTGCCCCTCGCGGATGAAGGGCCCCGGGTCGGTCATCATGCGCTCGAAGTTCTCGAGCGTCTGGGGGCTTCCGCCGGCGGTGAGTTCCACGATGCCGAAAGGCATCTGCTCGTCCCGGAACGTGCGCCGCCAGTCGCGGATCATGGCGTTGAAGGTCTTGGCGTAGAGCGCGGGGCGCGCGTTGCCCAGTGCGTTGTTGTAGCCTTGGTTGAAGATCGCGCCCCTGACGGCCAATCCTCCGAACACGCCGAGCATGCCGTTGTAGGAAGCACCGGGGTTGTTCGCGTTCACAGCCGGGCTGGGTGCGGGTTCGGTCGGTTTGGGTCGTGGTTCCTTGCCCTCCTTCTTTCTTCGCTCGGTGTCCTTCTCCCATCCCCGGATCCGGTCCTGGAGACTCTTGTCTGGGTCGTAGGCGGCGATCTTCGCGTCCCACTCCTTCAGCAGGGGCTCGGCTTCCGGAATGGTTGACAACATCTCGCGGGACGTCCACGCCTCCGCGGTCGTACCGCCCCGGGAAGCATCGATCAGCCCGATCGGGACCCGGCCGGCCATGTGCAGCCGCCGGCCGAAGACGTACCCGATGGCCGAGAACCGCTTCACCGTCTCGGGCGAGCAGACGAACCAGGAGCCCTTCTTCTCGTGCCGGTTGGTCCAGGCGTTGAACTCGTTAATGCGCGGGAAGTCATCCACGGGCTTGGGACTCGCGCAGACGGGAATCGTGATGAGCCGGATGGCCGGGAAGTTGGCCGATGCCACCTCCACGTCGCCGTGGTAGACGTTCTCGAGCACGTCCTCCATGTTGCTCTGACCGCCCAGAATCCACACGTCGCCGACGAGGACGTTCTCGAAGCGAACGCTGTTGGCCTGGCCCGTCACCACGAGCCCTTGCGGTTCGGCATTGGCCGGCACGGATTCCAGTTCGACGAGCCACTTGCCGTCTTTGTCGGCCGCCGCCGTCTTCTTCTGCCCGGCGAACTCGATGCGCACGCGCTCGCCCGCGTCGGCCCAGCCCCATACGCGGACGGGCTTGTCGCGCTGAAGCACCATGTTGCTGTCAAAGACGTGATGCACCCGCACCTCGGCCGGCGCCACGCCACAGACCGACCCAGCGCATATCGCCAGGACCATCGCCACGTAACGTTTCACAGTCAGATTCTCCTTGGGATCAAGAGTCTCCATCCAACTTCTTACCGCCCCCGGCCAGAGGTGTACGAGGTGTACGCCGTTAGCGCCGGCGCGGGACGTTGCAGACGAGCCTGTAACTCCTACCCCCGTCCGTGCTCTTGAAAATCCCATGTCGGTTGCACAGATAAAGGGTGTCCTTCTCCTCGGTGTCGGACACGACGCAAGATATTCCCGCATTCAGGCGGAAAGCCTCGCCGCTGCCCGTTACACGCGCGCCGGCAGACACGATGGACCAGTTGCGGCTCCGGTCCTTCGTGACATAAATCGGGCTCTGCCCCGTTCCGGAGAAGGGCGCGGCGTACGTTGCCGCGCTCCAATCGGAATGCCGCCGCGAGCCTATGGCCGTGAGAAGCACGTCCGCAGGCATCTCGTGCAGGCGCTGGGAGAACACCAGTCCGTGTATCCACGTGTAGTACACTCCCCGGGTGGTCGCGAAGTTCATGAAGTTCTCGTGCATGTCGAAGGCGATGTTCGTTACACCGAAGTTCTCCAACTCACACTGCACGGCCTTTCCCACTTTCCCGTCTCTTAGCGAGACCGCGTATATCCGCCCGGGTGCCTTGCCCGGCGAAACCACCCTGCCCAGGCCCAGCGTCGCAAACTCGCCGTCCGCGATGGTTCCAACGACCAGTTTGCCGTACTTGTCCCGAGTGATCGGAACAAACCCCAGGCAGGTGATTCGCTCCCCCTGGAGCCCGGCGTGCTTCCAGGTCTCTCCCGCATCGGTGCTTATGAACAACCCGCTCGTCTCGCCACCGGCGGCGACCAGCCCGGGGACTTCCGGACAGAACGAGATGACCTCGCCAAAGATGGTGGTGGGTCCGCGGCCGTCAAAGTCGATCTGGCGCGTCATCAGCCGCCACGCCCTCCCGCCATCCGTGCTCTTCCACAGGCCGCTCTTGAGGGCGCCATCCACCACACATCCGCCTGCGCGCAGAACGGTTGAGTCGTCCTTCGGATGCACAGCCACGGATCGAACCGCCAGGGCGTCGGGCGAGGCGAGACCCTCGTCCACGTGGCGCCAGGTCTCTCCGCGGTCCGTTGATTTCAGCAGCCCCGCGCCGTTGCTCCTCGCATACAGGATCCGAGGATCCTGCCTTGCCTGGGCCAGCGCCGTGACACGATTCGTTCCGGGCAGATCCTCCGGCCGCGGCCGGAGCCGGGGCTCCTCCACGACACGGCCAAGTTCCAGTGTCACACGGTCCACGGTGCCGGCGAAAAGGCTGCGGCTCTTGCCCGGCACGGATCGAAAGACCACACCCACGTGTGCCTCGTCCGTGAACCTTGGGATGATGCGCTCCATCGCCTTGACCCACGCCTTCGCGTCCGCCGACGTGAAGGCCTGGAACCGCTTCCCGCGCCGGACGATCCTCAGCCACCGGTGGCTTTCCGTAAACGAGGGTACGCTCAACCGGCTGCCAGCGAGGTCCGGGAAATCCGCCGGTCCCCGCATTCCCCTGCCGGCCGTGCGATAGATGCCGAAGTGCTCTCCCGAGAACGGCTGGTCCATTCTCTTGTTCTTGACGAACAGGCCCAGCCAGTTCGCGGCATGGACGCCCGTTCCCGGTGTCGCAAGACGGATGTCGGCAATCCGCGCGGTCAGCCTGAAGTCCCCCGTCACGTGCTGGTGCCCAAAGCAGAATCCCTCCCCCGCAAACGACATCCGCCCCCCTCGATGCCGGACCCCCAGGGGGAAGACGTCTTCACCCAGAACGTCGTACTTCCACGGCCCATCCGTACGATTCCGCGCCTTCAAAGCAAGCACGTTGGACTCGACCGAGGAGTTTCCATCATACCAAAGGCGCGCCTGGATCCGGTTGTCGCCCTCCGGAAGCAGGACCTTGAAGGCGACCCTGTCCATGCGGCCGGAAGCGGTCCCCGAAAGGGTTTCAAGCAACTGGCGGCCGCGAAAGAGTTGCACTCTGTCGATCCGGTGCTCCCGCGGCTCAACACGCCCGCCGACCTCAACGAGGTTATCCTCCAGCACGCCTGAGGGAGCCGAGCCGGCCACGTCCAGACTGATCGAGGGCAGATCGCCGCCGTCCTTGGCCAGCAAGTCCTCCTCGGCCAGGTTGCGGAGCCCGAAACCCGGACCTTCCCACGCCGCCAGGATCTTGTCCGCCAGATAGGCGTCCGGCCCCTTGAAATAAGACATCTCGAAGGTGTGCAGGCCTTTGCTCAATGCAAGTGGGTATTGCCTTACGGAGGTGCCGTGGATTCCGTCTCGCTCCACAATGATCTCACCGTCTATGCTCACGCGGCTGCCGTCGCACGTTCCCATCGACAAGACATACAAGCCGTCGGCGGGAGCCCGAAGGTAACCCGCATAGCGCAGTGCGTAGAGTCTGTCCCGATCCTGCCGAACGGTGTCGTCCAGGGTCCGCACGCAGCCTCGCCTGACCGGCTTCAGGGCCGAAAAATCGGGCAGGGACTTCCATTGGGTACCCTTCGGCGCTTCGTAATACAGATACTTCAGCCCGGGGCGAAGCCTTGCGGTCTCTGCCGCGCGAGCAAGGGTCGCCTGCCTGACGGGAACGGTGATTGACTTGTTCTGATCGAAGATGTCCGTCACGCTCAGCCGTACGCTTTTTGCCGGCCGGTCCGTATCGAGGCGTTTGGCATGGACGTGCGGAGCCGAATCCTCAAACGTTGCCAGCCGCGAACCCTTTGCTCCGTCCTCGGTGAACACCTCGAGTTGATACCGAAGTTGCGGTGCCGCGCTTGGGGGGATGCTCCACTTCACGGTTACCTGGTCTGCCCACGCATGCGCTTCGGCCCCCTCGATCGCAGGCGGGTCGAGAACAGGCACATCCGGCTGTCCAGCGGAGAGGTAAGTCTTCTCCTTTCGGGTTCCCACATCTTTTTCGACCGGACGGTCAAAGCGCAGAACCGTTCCCTGCTCGATAAGTTTGAACTGCGAAGGGCTCTGAAAACCGACTTTGTTCGACTTGAACCATTTCCCATCCAGGCGGTAGTAGCCAAGCCGGCGCTCGAACGCGCGGTGGACGCTCTCGGGCGCGAGAGCCTCAACGAAGCCGCTGTTGCCCATGACCCCGGTCTCACGGGATGGGATGCTCACGACGCTGTGGGTGTGCCACTCGTTCTTCTCCACGTCCTTCACCCACCAGCCGATATAGGTGTGCTTCTCGCCGCCCCGGGCGGGCGGGAAGACGCGCAGGACCATGCGGTACCACGACCCGGGCCGCAGGAACGGTGGCCGGCCGTTTGCGCCGCCCTTGGCGCCTTCGGCTCCGTAACCGTGCCGGTAGAAATGCTCGCCCTCGTGGATGTTCGTGATGCCCCCCCAGTACGACATGAACATCCCCGGCGGCTTTCCCGCCCCCTTCGTCGCCAAACCGCCGTAGAAGGTGCAGTACTTGTTGGGGAAGAAGTTGATGTACCAGAAGCAGTAATAGGTTCCCTGGTCCCAGTGAGGCCAGCGCAGCTCCTTCATGACGATGTCCGCCCCCTGGCCGACGTTCGGAGCGAAACCGGTGGCATGGATATCGGAGATCGGCAGCAGGAGGGAAAGGCCGATCACAACCAGCATCGGCAGAGCAGAGCCACGCAGTGAGACTACTCGGTCTATCATCAGGGACCTCGTCTTGCCGGCATTGGCACGACCATTGGGCACAAACCATAGCACCATTATCCGCCATGCACAACACCAGGGTCTCGTGAACTCGGCGGCGCGATCGTCCTGTATATCGTCAGCGAAAGTGGCAGCATCAGGACGGCGGCGGGGATTTGAACCGCCCGGCGACGAGATACACGTCCCCGATTCCATGACGGGTTGCAGCGGCAACAACCGGCGGCAGACCACAGGCTATGGGCGCGGCCCCCCGGGTTTCGGCGGTCTAGTCGGAGAAGTCGCGCGGGGGACGGGTCTCGCCGCTCGCTTACATAGCGCCTGCTCCATAACACTTACGTCAATTTTGCACTTGCCGAAACGGGCAAATGCGCGTTTTTTTTGGCTCCGATCCTTGATTCTGGGCCGTGAGGGGCGTTTTTGGCTCCCGATGTTAAGATAGGTAAGGCAAAACGCGCTGTTTTTTGATCGGTTTTTGCGATTCTGGTGTCCGTTTTGGTCGGTTTTTGTTCGGTTTTGTTCCGTTTTTGAGGGGTTTTTGAGGGGGCAAAATTGAC
>CAZIJC010000126.1:0-13586 GCA_964539385.1 uncultured Anaerolineales bacterium
CCCCAGTCAAGCGCGCTACCAGGCTGCGCTACGCCCCGATTGAGGGGCCACTCGGAAGCAACCCCCTTGGTTACCACCCCAACGTCGGTTCCCATCATGCGCGTTCAGACATCGCGGTCGCCCGAGCGCGGCCACGGGACCTTCCGCGAACATGAAGCATTATGCACAAAGTCGTGGGCGTGTCAAGCCGGCCGGCCCCGATGTCGTGTGCAATTGTGCGGATGAGGCCCCGGGGGCATGTCGCCCGCCGTCGGCAACGGGGTGGCTTTCGGTTCATCGGCCCTTGCCCATGCACAGCACATGTCCGTCGCGGGTGGAGATGAACAGCCGGCCGCCCGCGGCGATCATGCCGTCGAGGACGGGCGGCGAGTCGAGGCGGTGTTCGGCGAGTTTTTTGCCGTCTGCGGTCGCCACGGCCCAGAGCAGGCCGCCTTTTCTGCCCTGGAAGGCGGCCAGCGGGTCGTTCGCATCGAAGACGTCCGGCGGTCCGGCCACGAAGAGTGTCCCGGCTGCCGCCACCATGGCCCGGATGCGGACGGGCACCCAGGCGGTCCATTTGGGCGGCCGCGTTCTTGTGAAGCCGACGCCCTTGTCGTAGTCCACGGCCCGGGCGTTCAGTTTCATCATGCCTCGTGAAGCGCGGAATTCGGACTGGGGGAGCCACTCGATCGGCTTGGGGTTGCCGCTCTTGTCCACCAGGACCGGTTCGTTGGAGTTGTCGTCGGCAAAAAGCAGGTACCCTTCCTTGGCCGGGAAGAACATGGGGCTGTGGACGTTTCGCCGGTAGAAGACCTTGACGGCGTATGTTGTCGCGTCGTCATAGACGATCATCTGTCCGCTCTTGGGGGCCTGGTTGGCGTGGTAGAAGCCGGCCCACCGTGCGGCGTACATCCAGTAGGTGCGGTTGTACCACGAATCGTCGAGGAAGCCCGCGGTGGAGAACAGATGCAGGCCGACTTTCCGGTCGCCCAGATGGGTGATGTAGGGGGTATTCTGCCGCACCAGTTTGCCGTCGAACTGTACCTGCCGCATGTAGACCGACGTGCCGTCGCCGACGAGGACCTCGGACCTCGCCCCGGCGACGAAGAAACAGCGACCGGGGCCTTCGTCGAAATCCGGGTGCGGGCCGTCGAGTCTCGCGGTCGAGAGCATCTTCCCCGTCGCCGGGTCGAGGCCGTGGACGTAGATCCCGCCGTCGAGGAAGGACGACCGGCCCGCGGTGACGTAGGCCACGTTGTTCTGGACGAGCACGCTGCCGTGAACCGGCCAGGCCGACTCGATCTGTCCGAAGGCCCCGACACGCCGCTCGTCGGGCGCGGCCCGAAAACGCCACGCGAGGTTTCCGTCGGCAGCGCGGAGGCAGTACACCCACCCGTCCGCCGAACCGAACAGGACGAGACCGTTGTGAACCGTCGGGGGCGAATCGACGCGCCCACCGGCCGTGTACGTCCACAGCGGCTTGCCGCTGCCGGCGTCCAGGGCGTGGACCGTGTGCGCATCGACCGACGCGATGAAGAGCGTGCCGCCGGCGACCACGACCGGCGTGATCTTGCCGCCCACTTCGGCCTGCCAGAGACGCTCCACGCTCGTTGGAACGGCCGACGTGGTGGCGCCGCTGCGTGCGGCATCGTGGCGATACGTCGGCCAGTCGCCGGGCTGCCGCGTTTCAGGTTTCGGATTCCGGATTTGGGTGTATGCGGGGCCGACCTGGAGCCTGGCAGGTGAGGCGCCGGCGGGGTTTGTGCTCGCGGCCTTCTTCTGTGCCGCCAGGGCGCAGAACCCGAGCAGTTTGACTCCCGGCTCGCAGAAGCACTGGTCCGTCGGGACGTAGAGCAAGCCGTTGCCGGGCATGATGCCGTACTTGCATGCCCCCCTGAGCCAGTTGTTCCGGGAGTGGTGGTTCGACTGGATGTCGAGGAACTCGATGCCCTCCATGGCGCTCATAAGGTAGCGGTCGGTGGCCTTGCCGCGATAGCAGCGGTGGTGGTGTCCCACGCTTCGCAGGTTCTTGGCGACGACCTTTCTTTTCTGCTCGCCGGTCAGGGGGTCGAGTCCGACGCCGCTCAACCCGCGCCAGACGAGTCCGTCGGCGACGAAGAGGTCCTGGGAGGCTGCTCCCCTGGACGCCGGCGTCTTGTCTGTCCACAGCGGCTTTCCGGTTTCGGCGGAAAACGCCTGGAGGGTGGCGGGGTCCGAGAGGAGCAGCACGCCCTGGTGCACCACGAAGGTGCCGCCCCTTCCCCCCTTCTTTGGCGTACTCCAGACCGTCTCGCCGGTTTTCAGGTTCAGGCAGTCGATGGCGTCGCTTTCGTGTACGAAGAGGCGCCCGCCCTGGATTGCCAGGGAAAGCGGCCGAATCCGATTGGCCGCCTTGTTCCAGAGGACCTGGCCCGTGTCGGCCTTGATTGCCATGAGCCGTTCCGTGGTCGTGCTTCCGCGTTGTCCGGCCTGCCGGGCCGCAGGGCTCCTCACGCAGAGGAGGACGGTGCCCTGGCTGTAGAGGATCTCGTCGGCGCCCTCGGTTCCCTTGCACGTGCGGACGACCTGGCCGGTTGCGGCATCGAGAATCGTGAGCGGCGCCCTGTAGCCGAGCGTGACGAAGACGCGGTCGCCCTCGGCAACGAGCCGCCGCGCCATCTGGGCGGGGAACCCGGTCCGCCGGGCACGAATCTGCGTCAGGTCCTTTCCCTCCAGCGCCTCTTGCTTCCACGCGCGCCAGCCCCATTGGGGCATCGGGCGCTTCCACAGCAGAACGCCGTTAAAGGCGTCGCGCGCCACAAGCGACCACGTGCAGGGCAATCGTTCGTCCACGATGCCGATGAGGCCTTCGTCGAGAATGTAGAACACGCGCCCGCCGGCCGATACCAGGGCGCTGATGCCCGACTCGGTCTCGTGGCTTCTTAGCCACAGCGGCTTGGCCACCCACTGCATGTAGCGGGGCGGGCCGACGAGCGTGTCGTGGGCCACGGCGTTATTGCTCGCGTCGTGAAGGAAGTGCGTCCACTCGTCGATCTCCTGCGGCCGGGGCTTGGTGGTCTTGGCCCATGTCCCGCCGGTGCTGATATACGCCACGCCGCCCGGCGCCAGGACACGCTTGACCTCGTCCATAGGAATCTTGCCGAGGTCCTCCGACACGAGGAGGTTGACGAGGTTATCCGCGTAGGGCAGACGCTGCCCGGTCCAGGGCTCGACCGACACCTTGCCGCAGAGGCCGAGTTGGCGGATCGTCTCGCGGGCCTTCTCGATGTTGGCGGCGTCGGAGTCCCCAGTACGGGTCCGTATGGACAGGCCGTGGACGATGGTGCGGTCTCCTGCGCGCAGTGCGGCCGTGAGTTTGCCGTCGCCGCAGCCGACGTGCACGATCAGGCCGCCGCGAAAGCCCGTCGCGTTCAGGACCTCCCGCGCCGTCGCCTTCGCGTCGGCCCGAGCCTGAGCGCCCACCATGCCCAGGCATACGCCCGCGATGAGAACGCCTCGCACAGCCAACGTGCCGACACCTCGTCTGCGTGCTGCCATCCGTATGCTCCTCCGTACCAAACCAGCGATTCTTGCGCCCTGCATGCCCCAAATGGAAGTCCGGATTCCCGGCCGCCCGGCGCCGCCTCGCACCCCGCGGCCCGCTGGTTGCTCTCTGAGGCCCGGCGTTGCGCGGCAGCGCCCTAGCGGCTCCCATGATAGCACACCCGCGCCCTGACCGCCCGCCTTTCTTGGCGGAGGCGCATGCTTTGGCGCGCCGCGTAGGGCCGCGCCGTCACCTCGTGCCAGGCAAACAGGTTCCAGGAACCTTTTCCCTGAAGGGCCCGGAGGGTGCTACGCAGAAAAAGTTCCTGGAACCTTTTTGCCCATCCGATGCGGGTTTGTGCAAAAAAGGGCTGAACTTGCCGCCGGCAAACGGCCGATTACCGGGAACGAACCATCCCAGCGCAAAGGGCCGCTCTATCCACCTGTTTGTGGCGGGCGGCCCGTTTTATGGGTGGGACCAGGTGTCCGGTGACCCCGCACCAACGGCCGGGAGAGGCCCGTCCGGGCCCCGTCCGGCACGAGAGACCACCATAGCCTAATCCTTCGGGCCGCTCCTGCCGATAAGAGAAGGCCGGGGATTCGGCACACTAAACTGGGGAAACGTGTCCTGATGCAGACCTGGGATCTGTCAGCCAGCCTGGTGCGACTCGTGATCCTCTTTAGCGGCATGGTTGCGGTCCCGATTCTGCACCACTGGGTGGGTGGGCGATGGCGCAGTTACCTGACGCTGCTGTGCGGCCTGGTGTTTCTGGCCATCGCAGAGGCTCTGCACATCACCCGGATCCCGCTGGCCACCGAACTTCGGGCCGTTTCGATCGTGTGGGACAGCATGTACATCAACGTCAGCGGCTACACGGCCGTCGTGTTGGGCATGCTCTTCTGGATTCGCGAGTTCCGTGAGGCACGAAAGGAACTCGAACGGGACAACGTGGACCTGAAGCGTGCCGCCGCCATGGACTTCCTGACCGAACTGGTGAACCGCCGCCAGGCCGTTCGCCACCTGGAGCGCGAGAGGGCCCGCGCCCGGCGCAGCGGCGAGTGGCTCGGCTTCATCATGATGGACCTGGATCACTTCAAGGGTGTCAACGACACGTACGGCCACCAGGCCGGCGACGCCGCGCTGAAGCACGTCGCGGATCTCCTGAAGACCCGCGCCCGCACCAGCGACATCCTCATCCGCTACGGCGGGGAGGAGTTCCTTGCCGTCCTGCCCGACACGGCTCTGCCGGGTGCGATGGAGTTGGCCAACAGCCTTCGCGAGCGGATTCAAGACAACCCGCTGACTTACGGCGACCTGGAAGTGCAACTCCGTGCCAGTTTCGGCGTGACGGTGCTCCCACCCGACCAGGACATCGACGTCAAGGAAATGATCGGCCGGGCCGACAAAGCCCTCTACGCCGCCAAGGAAACGGGCCGCAACCGCGTGGTAGCGTGGGAGGAACTCCCCCGGTCCATACAGACCCCTCCGGGAAACGGGCCCACCCTTCGGACCGACACCCCGGACGAACCGGCCACCGCCCTCACCGGCGTTCACACCGAGTGAGCCGGCCACCCTTGCAGGCGAATGGCTCGCCGGTCGCCCCCATTGTTTTCTGCCCCGGAAGCCGGCCGATCAGGCGGTCGGCCTCACCCGCATCTCGAGGACGATCAGCACAATTCCCAGGACGATGGCCGACGGCCCCTCGCCAAGCAGCCACCACCACGGAAGGTCTAACTGAAAGTCCACGACCGTCAGCAGCACACCCCAAGCCACGCTCGACACGCCGAGGAAGATGATCACGGTGGCATGGCGGCGCACGTCGAAACTGACGAGCCAGCAGAACACGCCGCTCAGCGTGTACATGGCCGAGGCCGACCGCGCCAGATAGTCGATGATCGGCCCCGCGGGATACGGGCCGAAACCCAGGCGCTCGTGTGCGGCCCCGTGCCAGGCGTGCGGCAGGAAGATGAAAGGCGTGGCCAGGACGAGCGCGGCGCCGGTCAGACGCAGGACCAGTTTCAGCAGGCGTTCCGACACGGTCACGGCCGACCTCCCGGCGCCGGACGCACCAGCGGGCAGGCCCCGGCGGCGCCTGTGTCCCCCGCCGCTCTACTTCGAAGGCTTCGCTTCCGAACGCAGCGATACCGGACGCACCGTAAAGTTGCCGAAGCGGAACTCGACGACCTTGTTCTCGGCATCCACCGTCATCTTCAGGAGCGCCTTGATGTTGCCGCCGACGTAGACGCGGTGCAGCGTGATGTCGGCCGTGCCCTCGAGGCTTGTCGGATGCCGCTGGAGCACGCAGTCGGGATTGACGGTGATGAGCGCCGGCCAGTTGAAGTTGGCCGGAAAGACCAGTTGCGTCACGTTCTCGATCTTGCCGAGCCTCGGCAGCAGCCGCGGGGCGAAGTACAGCATGGCCGCCCGGGTCAGCACCACCTTGCCCGGCACAGACAACTCTTTCTCCCACGTGCGGGGCGTGTCGAAGGGGTTGCGTTCTACGTCGGCGTATCCGGTGGCCTCGGCCTTGGCTGCCAGCCCTCCGGACGCTGGCGTGAACTCGACGGCCCCGTCCATGACCTTGAAGCCCAACACGCGGGTCGTCAGTTTGCCTCGCTGGGGCAGCGGGCTGGTCGCGCCCCGGAAGACCACCTGGCTGTCCACGTCGGCTTTGCGCGTCTTGCCACTGACCGTGAACGGGACGGTCAGTTCTTCGTCGAGGATCACGACGTCTTTGACGGCCATGATCTTCAGCCGCATGAATCCGACCTTGCGGTTGCCGATGAATACGTCGAAACTTTGCACCTCGGTCGTGATGCCGGAACCGAGCCCCTGAGCCGGAGCGACCCGCGGGCCCAGCGTCCCGAGGGCGACCGCGGCCGCCAGTGCATAGCCGATGATTCGCATGGTTCACCTCTACCCCTGACAGACGACCGCCGCGCGGCCGCATTCACGACGCGTCACAACCTGCCCGACCTCAGAATCGCGATGACGAGCCAGATCCCAAGCAGGCCCGCCAGGACGAAGCCCAACAGGCCCAACAGCGGGATATCCGTGCCGGGAATCATCGGCTTGACGTGGGCCTGCATAATGACGGCCGAGCCCAGGATGATGGCCGCCACGATCATCGAAAAGGCGATGCGGTTGCTGGAGCGGTCGAGTTCGGTGATGAGATGGTCGAGGTTCTCGTGGCGAAAGAGGATCTGGAGCCGCCCGCGCATCAGTTTCCGGACGAGTTGCCGGAGCGACCGCGGCCCCTGCTCGGCCAGGGCAATCAGATGGTAGGCCGACGTCATCCCGTGATGCGCCAGACGCTTGGCCGACACCTTGTCGGCCATCAGGCGCCGGATCTTCGGCCGCACCACTTCCACCATGCTCGTCTCGGGGTCCAGATCGAGCGCCACGCCGCCCATTATGACGAGGCTCTTTCCGAGAACGACGAAGTCTCGCGGCAGGACAACGCGATGCCGGCGGGCCGTCGCGGTGATCTCGTCGAACAGTTCCTTCAGGTCGAGTTGCTTCAGGGGCACGCCGGCGTACTTGTCCACGAGGGCGGCCAGGTCGCTCTTTAGGCGCTCGCTGTCCAGATCCTCCGGCAGCGCCTCCAGGTCGTCCAGCACGTCGAGGACGATATCGAAGTCGCGGTTAACCGAGGCGACCAGGGCCGTGCCGAGTTTCGAGCGGAGGGTGTCGCTCAACCGCCCGACCTGGCCGAAGTCCAGGACGCCCAGCACGTCCGGGACCTGGACCACAAGATTGCCCGGATGCGGGTCGGCGTGGAACAGGCCCAGTTCGAAATACTGCCGCATGAAGCAGTCGGCGAGGTGGGCGGCCAGTGCCTTGCCCTCGGCGCCGGCGGCGGCGAGGGCCTTGGCGTCGTAGACGGGGATGCCCTCCAGGCGCTCGAGCGTCAGGACGCCGCTGCTCGTCAGGTTCCACAAGACTCGCGGGGCACGGATGTGCGGGTTATCCGCAAACGCCTCGCCGAACCGCTGGGTGTTGGAGGCCTCGGCGATGAAGTCGATCTCGTGCCGGACCGTCTGGGCGAACTCATCCACCAGCAGCGACGGCCGGAAGATGCGGTACTCCGGCACGTACCGCTCGGCCAGTTCCGCCAGGCGCCCGAGGATATCGATGTCGGCCTCCAGCACGTCGCGGATGCCCGGCCGGCGGACCTTGATGACGACCGGCGTGCCGTCCTTCGTCCTGGCGGCGTAGGCCTGGGCGATGCTGCCGGCGGCAAAGGGCGCGTCGCCGAAGTCGTCGAACAGGTCGTCGATGCGTCCGCCGAGTTCGCGCTGGATCTCGGCCCGCGCCTCGGACGTCGGAAACGGCGCCACACGGTCCTGGAGTTTGCGGAACTCGGCGATAAAGGCCGGCGGCATCAGGTCGGTCCGGCTGCCCAGGACCTGGCCGAGTTTGACGTAGGTGGGCCCCAGTTCCTCGAGCACCTTCGCCACGCGGGCCGCCATCGACGGGCCCGCACGTTCCTCTTCTCCGCGGCGGCCCCGCAGCAGACGTTTCCGGAACGGCACCAGGCGGTCCAGGTGTAGCCGCAGAACCAGCCACCCGAAGCCGTGCTTCGTCAGGACGGAGCCCACGTGGCCGAGGCGGCCGAGACTCTTCAGTTGGCGGCCGAACGGGATGAGCGTCATGCGGGCCCGTTCCTTTCTCCATCCCCCGGCTGCCCG
The DNA here is from genome assembly GCA_964539385.1 of uncultured Anaerolineales bacterium. Lineage (GTDB taxonomy): Bacteria > Planctomycetota > Phycisphaerae > FEN-1346 > FEN-1346 > JAUVZF01. The sequence goes on from CAZIJC010000126.1 coordinate 8,194, forward strand.
TCGGGATACTCGGTCCGAAGAATCCGCAAGATCTGCTCACTGAGCGCCGGAGCGTCTTGGGTCGCGGCTACCCATACGATCGACCAGGCCACGTTGAAGTAAGCGTGAACGGCGATATTGCGGAAAGCCACAATGTCCGCCCATTCAACCTCAGGATGACAAGCCGTGAACTCCGAACTCAGCCGGGTTGCGGCCTCGCCGATAACCGAGAGTTTCTGAAGCACGGCGCTTCGGAGCAGGTCGTTGCCAAGGAAGGTGGCTCGCGCGACGTTGTCGAGAAACGTGGCGATTGTCTCGGCTGCCTCCACGATGTCGGCCAGGCACAGTTCTTCAGGTCGCAAAGAGCACCTCCGCAGCGGCCAGAACGTGCCCTCGCAGGCGCGGCTTCAAGCTGTTCTTCGGTATCAGGTCAACCTTTCGTCCGAAAAGGGACGACAACTCGCGGCCCGCCCTTGCCAGCGACAGAAAACCGATCTGCGCCTCAGGTTCAAACTCCAGCAGCACATCCACGTCGCTGCCGGGACTGAAATCATCGCGCAGTACGGAGCCGAAGACGGCCAGTTCCCGAACCTGCCACCGCCGGCAGAACTCAGCCAGTTGCGCTTTATCGATATCCACGTGAATCATGGTTCCGTACTCTGCTGATGCGGCGTACGCCCGATTCGATTATACCGCACCTCGGCAGGATGACAACAGGGCCGCACGCCGAGTCTCGGCCCGGAGCATGCGCATCCGCCTTCAGCGCTCAAATCTGCGAACAGGCCGCCGGACGAAGCATGATGTTCGTGATGTTCGAAACCGTGTTCTTGTACTTCGGATCGGCCCGAAGTTTCTTCCAGTCCGGGTGGGCGCCGAACGCCTTCCAGGCCGCCTCTTTCGCATCCGGGTCCTCGAAGCCCAGCATGTAGGTCAGGTTCGGCAGTTTCGTTCCGATCAGGCTCTGGCCGAAGAAGACGGGTTTCATGCCCGTGGCGCGGAAGACCGCCAGTTCGCCGCCCGTGTTGAACATCTCGATCTTTCGCATCGCACGCTCGTCGCAGTGGCTCTCGTAGATGCGGAGTTGGAAGATGCGGGTGTCTTTCTTCGTCGGCACTTCCACTTTCGGGGCGCCGTCGAAGACCAGCATCAGCGAACTCTCGATCCGCTTGTATCCCGGCTCCTTCTTCGGTGCGGCAAGCAGCGCCGCGCCGGACTGCTGGTACGTGGCGTCGGCCCACACGCGGTGCGGTGCGGCGGCAAACGACTCGATGGAATCGTGCGGCAAGAGGACGTACAGGTCGGCGCTCGCGACGTCCATCATGCCGAACACGCCGACGGGTTTCACGCCGGCCCGGTTCCACGCGGGGATGGCCGCCTCGCCCAGGAACTTTTCGAGGGCCTCGCGCATCGCGCCGGCGTCGCAGCGATAGAGCCTGAGTTCCAGATACTGCTTCTTTGGCGCCTCTACCGCGCCGGCCGTTTCGGCCATGGCCCCCATCGCGGCCGCGCCGGCCACGCCCACGGCGCCCAGGAATTTTCGTCTCTGCATGATCCGCTTCTCCTTTCGCGTGTCGCCACCGCCCGCACGGCCGAGAGCGGCCCGGCCCATGCGCCGGCTTCCACGAAGATGATACGGCGGCGGCACCCGCGCGCAAAGGGAATCTTGACGACGGATGCACCGCCGTCACGGGTGGAGTCAGCGTGCAGCAGCCTGAGCCGCGCCCGCGAGGAAGCGGCCGCTCCCTGACGGTCGCGGCTCTGCTACGACGCGCGCCTGGCACGGCACCGTCCCGGGCGGTATACTCGCGGCAGGCGGAGCCAAGTGGGCCCGCGGCCAGTCAAGGAGAGACGCATGAGCGATCGGAACGCGCGCCCCGGGCGGCAGCGGACGCACAGCCGCAGGCACTTCCTCAAGTGGCTTGGCTTCGGCGCAGCCGCCGCCATGCTGCCGGGCTCCGTCCACGGCGGGCCGCGCAAGCGGCCGAACTTCGTCTTCTTCCTGGTTGACGATCTGGGGTGGAAAGACCTCGGCTGCTACGGCAGCACATTCTACCACACGCCGAACCTCGACCGCTTGGCCGCATCCGGCATGCGCTTCACCGACGCCTACGCGGCCTGCCCGGTTTGCAGCCCCACGCGGGCCAGCATCATGACCGGCAAGTATCCGGCCCGGCTGGGCATCACTGACTGGATTCCCGGTCAGCGGCCGCGCAACCGCAAACTCCTCGCCCCGCCGATTCACAACCAACTGGCCTTGGGAGAGGTCACCATCGCCGAGGCCCTCAAGGCAGCCGGATACCGCACGTTCTTCGCCGGCAAGTGGCACCTGGGAGGCGAGGGCTTCTTTCCCGAGCAGCAGGGGTTCGACATCAACAAGGGCGGCCATCACAGGGGATCGCCGCCGGCTGGCTATTACTCGCCGTACAAGAACCCCAAACTCAAGGACGGCCCCGCGGGCGAGTACCTGACCGACCGTCTGACGGACGAGTCGATCCGGTTCCTCCAGGCCCACGGCAAGGAGCCGTTCCTGCTGTACCTTTCGTTCTACACGGTCCACACGCCCATCCAGGCATGCAAGAGGCACCTCGAGACGTTCAAGAAGAAGGCCGAGGCCCTGCCGCCCATGGAAGGACCGGCCCAAATCAAAGAGCGCGACGGATGGACCAAACTCAGACAGGACAATCCTGCCTACGCCTCCATGATCCACGCCATGGACGAGAACGTCGGTCGCGTCCTCGACAAACTCGACCAACTCGGCCTGACCGAGACCACGGTCGTCGTCTTCATGTCCGACAACGGCGGCCTGTCAACGCTGCGCCGGCACGGCTATCCGACCTCGAACCTGCCCCTGCGCGCGGGCAAGGGATGGTGCTACGAGGGTGGCATCCGCGAACCCATGATCGTCCGCGCACCCGGCGTCACCCGACCCGGCGGCATGTGCGGCGTGCCGGTCACCAGCACCGACTTCTATCCGACGATGCTCGAACTGGCCGGCCTCGCGGCACGCCCAAAGCAGCACGTGGACGGCCTGAGCCTAGTGCCGCTCCTGGCGGGCGGCAAGACGCTGCCGCGAGACGCCATCTACTGGCACTATCCCCACTATCACGGCAGCGCGTGGACCCCGGGCGCCGCCGTCAGGGCGGGCGACTGGAAACTCATCGAGTTTTACGATGAGGGGACGGTCGAACTGTACAACCTCGGCAAGGATATCGGCGAACGCCGCGACCTCGCCCGGAAGATGCCCGACAAGAAGAACGAACTCCTCGCCCTGCTTCACGCGTGGCAGAAACGCGTCGGCGCCAAGATGCCACGCCCGAACCCCGACTACAAGGCATAGACAAGCCTTAATCGCTCGTCAGGACCGCTCCGGCGGCATAGATGGTCCTCGCAGTCCGCAGGATTTCGCGTCGGCGAATCCAGTTGCGGCTTCCCTCAATCCCGCGGCGACTCACAAGGTCCACCTCGCGCCCTCTCACCACGGCCCGACCTCGTCGTAGTCGGCCGTGGCGACGACCGCCACGTACACGTCGCGGGCGCCGGCGCGGCGGAGGACGCGGGTGCATTCGCCGATCGTCGTGCCACTCGTCATCACGTCGTCCACGAGCAGCACGCCCTTGCCTTTGATGGCGCCTCCCTTGCCCCGCGCGGCGAAGGCGCCGCGGACGTTCTTCCGCCGCCGGCCCGCCGGCAGGTCTGTCTGGTGCGGCGTCGGGCGGGTGCGACGAAGCAGACGCGACGACACGCCTCTCGCCTTCGGCGCCGCGCCCGCCAGGTGGCGCGCTACGGCCAGCGCCTGGTTGAACCCGCGCGACATCTGCCGGGTCCAGTGCAGCGGCACCGGCACGACCAGGTCCACCTGGTCGGCCCACGGCGCAAGGGCCAGCCGCTCGCGCAGCAGACGGCCGACGGCCCCCGCAATCGCCGGCCGCCGCTCGTACTTGCACCGCAGGATGAGCGCCTTCAGCGGGCCCTCGTACGGCCCTACGCGAACGGCCGCACTGAACCGGACGGGATACTTGCGGCAGAACATGCAGCCGTCGGGACCAACCGTATGCGGCCCGGCCCGGCGGCCGCACAGCGGGCAGTACGGCGACGAGATGAGGTCCGCCATCTCCCGGCCGCACGCCTCGCACAGAGGCCACCGGCGGTCCGTCGGCGCCGCCGCGCCGCACGCCGCGCAGTGCACCGGCAAGACGAGTTGCCCCACCGAGGTCAGCAAACGCCAGAGCATGGGAGCGATTATAGATACCGCCCCCGCCGCGCCGCAAGACACGCCGCGCGCCCGTGCTGCGGCCAAGCACTACCGGAAACCGTGCGAATCGGTCTCCGGCCGCTTCCTTGCCGGAGAGGCCTTTCTTCACGGTGCCCGGAGCCCCCGGAGCAAGTGCGGCCGCCCTTGCCTTTCGCGGTCTCTACGGCCCTTTCTCGGGCGGCGGCTTTGGGCCTTTGCGCTTGGGTATGGCGGAGTGCAGTTTCGGCTTTTCCTCGGGCTCGATCTCGAAGGGGCCGAGGTTCTGGACGACCTTCACGCGGATCCGCTCCGGGAACCCGGCGAGCATCGGGCGCAGGAAACCTTCGCGGCCCCGTGACACAATGGTGCCCTCTGGGAGTCCCCGCAAGCCGCCGGCCCTGTACGGGCCTTTTATCACGCCGTTGCCGTCCTCGTCGAGGATGTAGATGGTGGGGAGCGGCAGGATGCGTTTACCCATCTTGACGAGCGGGGAGTATTCCTCGCCGGCCTGCCCGACGTACCTCACCGTCACCAGGACATACGGGGCATCCCTTTCGGGGCGGACCATGGGCCCGTCCTCGACGCTGAAGTCCTTATAGTCGAGGTCGCTGCCATTCAGAATGCTGACCCGGACGCTGACGCGCAGCGGACCGCCCCCTTGGAGGGTGGTCGTCTCGCCCTCGGCGATGTCGAACTTCCCGAGTTTGCCGCGCCGGCCGGCGCTCTGGAGGCTCCACAGTTTGCCGGCCTTGTCCTTCGCGAACAGGGTGACCGAAGAGGTCTTGTAGGAGCCCGCGGCAAAGGGCACCGCGCGGCCGCAGGGAACGGCCACTTCTTTCACCTTCCCCACGAAGAAACTCTTGCCGGCAGCCAGTTTCACGACCAGGCCCGGCGTGTCCACTTTCAGGAACCCCGTTCCTCGCCCGCCCGCACCGGCGACCCATGCGGCGCCCACCAGGACAAGCACGCCCGGAAGAATCAGGTATCTCGTCATGCCCCCACTCCTTAACGAGCGACTGCGGCCCGCGACGGCTGCGGCCAAGGCACGTGTCCCCGCCGCACGCCGCCAGAATCCTCAATAGCCCAGCATACTCTTGCGCAAGGTTCTGTCAAGGGCGCAAAGGAATAGGCGCCGTCAAGAAGTTTGTGTAAATTCGGGTTGTGGTCTTGTGGGGCGATAGCT
>CAZIJC010000127.1:0-13069 GCA_964539385.1 uncultured Anaerolineales bacterium
CTGAAGGCCATCGCCCGGGCCGGCGTCGGCGTCGATAACGTGGACCTGCCGACCGCCACGCGGCACGGCATCGTTGTGATGAACGCGCCCGACGGCAACACCCTCTCGACGGCGGAACTGACCGTTGCCCTGATGCTCGCCGCCAGCCGCAACGTTGCGGCCGCGTGCGCCAGCCTCAAGTCCGGCCAGTGGAACCGCAAGGCCTTCATGGGCCATCAACTGGCCGGAAAGACGGTCGGCATCGTCGGCCTGGGACGCATCGGCACGGCCGTTGCCAAACGGTGCCTGGCGTTGGAGATGAAAGTCGTCGGCTACGACCCGTTCATCGCCGGGGCGCCGCCCGAACTGGCGAGGGAGATCCGCCTGGTCGATTCGCTGGACGACCTGCTCAAGGCCTCCGACTATCTGACCGTCCACACGCCGATGTCGGACGAGACGCGCGGCATCATCGGCAAACACGAACTCGAGACGCTCCCCCCTGGTGCGTACGTCATCAACGCGGCTCGCGGCGGCATCGTGGACGAGGACGCGTTGTTGGAGGTTCTGAAGAGCGGTCACCTCGGCGGCGCAGCCCTCGACGTCTATCCGACCGAACCGCCCGAGAACCGCGAACTCATCGAGCATCCCAAGGTCCTCTGCCTGCCGCACCTCGGTGCTTCCAGCACCGAAGCCCAGCGTAGCGTCGCCATCGACGCCTGCCACAACCTCATCGATTACCTGGCCGGGCGGGAACTGCGAAACGCCGTCAACGTGGCCGCCATCGACTTTGCCGCCGTCGGCGAACTGAAGGCCTACGCCGAGATCGGCCACCGCATGGGCGTTATTCTGGCGGCCCTGATGCACGGCCGGCTCAAGCGGCTGGTCGTCACGTACGCCGGCGAGATCGCCAAGGAACCGTTCAGACAGGTCAGCGTCAGCATCGTCATGGGGCTGCTTCAGCGCCTCTCGAGCACGCCCCTGAACATGATCAACGCCATGGTGGTGGCCGAGGAGGAAGGACTTGAAGTGGTGGAGATGACTCAGTCCGACGCGCGCGGCTACCTTTCGCTTGTCCGTGTGACCGGCGAGGGCGAGAAGGAGTCGCACTCGGTTCAGGGCACGGTTTTCCACAAGTGCTATCCGCGGGTCACGGCGCTCGACGACTTCCACATGGAACTGAAGCCCGAGGGCGACCTCATCATCACCTTCAACGAGGATCGCGCCGGCATCATCGGCGAGGTCGGGGCCATCTTCGGCAAACTGGGCATCAACATCGCCAGCATGACCTTCGGACGCAAACTCGATACCCGGGAGGCCTGCCTGGCGCTGACCCTCGACGCCGTGCCTCCCGCGAACCTTCTGGAGGAACTGCGCGGCAAGGACTTCATGCACCGCGTCCACCACGTGAGCCTGCCGCCGCTCGTGACCGAGAGTGCATAAGAACGGACCACCTACCATCGCTGTGCGCGGCGGGTCAGGAGACCCGCCGCGCAAGACCTCTCGCGCCAATCGCCCGCGCCAATCGCCCGCGCGGCGGGTCTCCCGACCCGCCGCGCTGCTCGGTTTTGCGACCGTCGCCTGCCTGGCGGCGATCGGACCGGGATGCGAACCGGCAGGTCCGAAAGACCCGCGGCCCGTCATCCTTTACGCAGGCGACAACCAGGGTGTTCTGGCCGCATGCGGATGCCCCTCGAACCCCACCGGCGGGTTCGCCAAACGGCAGGGACTCATCCAGCGGTACCGCCTGACCCGCCGCCACGTCATCGTGGTCGATGCCGGCAACCTCTTCCCCTATTACCGCCACGCCATCAAGGAGAAGTACCTGGCGAAGGCGGCGTCGCGCGCCGCATGGGACGCCATCGCCGCCGGCGAGCAGGAGTTGGACCTCGGCCTCGAGCGCCTCGGCGAGTTGCGCGAGACGTACCGCTTGCCCATCATCTGCGCCAACGTTCGCGACGCCGAGGGCGAACGCGTCGTTCCGCCTCACGTCATACGGGAGGTGGCGGGCATGCGCATCGGCATCTTCGCCGTCATCGCCGAGCAGACCTACGACTGGCCGCAGCCCAGGTGGCGGAAACGCCTGACGGTTGAACCGGTGCTCGATGCGGCCCGGCGCGAGGTCGCGGCCCTTGCCGGATGCGACCTTGTGGTCGCGCTGTCGCATCAGGGCATCGACGCCTCGCGCCGCCTCGCCCGCGAGGTGCCCGGCATCGGCGTCGTCGTCGCGGGGAGAGGGCGCAAGATCCTTCGCGAGCCCGAGAAGGTTGCAGAGACGCTCCTCGTATCGCCCGGGGAGGCCGGCAATGTCCTGGGCGCCCTGACGATGGAGCGAAACCAGGAGGGCCGACTGCGCCTGTCGGGCGACATGACGACCCTCTCGGCCCGCATCCCGGAGGCCGCGTGGGTGCTCGACCTCTACTGGCAGTACGTCAAGGAGGCGAAGGACAAGCCGCCGCCCGATTGGGACCAGACGCCCATCCCCGCACGCTACGAGACCGCCGAGGCCTGCAAGGAGTGCCACGAGGACCAGTACAAGCACTGGCTTGCCACGAGACATGCCCATGCCTATGCATCCATCAAGCGGGTTGGGCGGCAGGGGGACCCCGAGTGCCTGCTCTGCCACACGATGGGCCTGGGACGGGGGGGCGGTTTCGTGTCGATGACCGCGACGGCAGGTCTCGGACGGGTGACGTGCCAGGCCTGCCACGTCGTGACGGCCGACCACGACGAGAAGAAGGTCAAGCGAGACCCCGCCATCTACATCTCGTCGCGCCTCTGCATGTCGTGCCACGGCCCCGTCCAGAGCCCGCACTTCGATTATTTTGTTTACAAACCGAAGATCCTTCACACGAAGGACGGCGGGGACCGTAAACAGTAGTGACGACGCTGCCCGCGCGAGGATCCTATGTACGCCTACGTCATCCTGGGACTGCTGCTGGCCGTCCTGGCAACGGACTTGGCCGGCGATACCGCGCCGCCCGATGCCGCCGCGACGTTCCTGGCGACGGCCGGCGCGGCCGTCACGGTCATGGTCGCCGGGTTGGCCATCAGCGGGTACATCATGCTGCGGCGCGAGAGCATCGAGACGGACGAGCAGCGGTTCCTCCGGGGCGTCGGACGGCTGGGGAAATTGTACCGGCTGTTCGTCGTGGCGGCGTACGCCGCGTTGCTGTTCGTATTCGATTGGGCCGCGCTCGCGATGCACTGGGCGGCGGTGGGCGACTGGATGGCGCCCCCTCTTGCCGTCATGATCGTACCGTTTGTGCTTTTGCTGGTGGTGGCCTGGACGTCGCTGTACTGGGCAGATCGGAGTCTGCGGACCCTGATGTTCGAGCGGGCGGGGGCAGACTCTTCAAAGGAGTCTGCGACCTTCGGAGGGGCGGCGGTTGCCATGCGGCGATGGACGTTGCCGCGGTACCTGGAGTTCATGGCCCGGCAGTATCTGCTTGTGGTCCTGGCGCCCGTCCTGGTGTTGTTGACGGTTACCGACGCGGTTGCCTGCGCTGTCGGCCCGCCCGAGACGAACGCGGTCGCGGCGCTGCTCGATGGCGGATTGCTGTTTGCCGCGTTCCTGCTGGCCGGGCCGTGGGTTCGCGTCTGCTGGCGGACGGAGGCGATGCCCGATTGTCCGCTGCGCGACCGCCTGCTGGCGCTGGTTGAACGCGCGGATGTCCGCGTCGCCAACATCCTGGTGTGGCGGACGAACCTGTCGATCGCCAACGGGTGCATGATCGGCCTGGTGGGCCGCTTTCGGTACATCCTCATCACCGACGCGCTCCTGCTGAGCCTCTCGCCCGAGGAAGTGGAAGCGGTGTTCGCACACGAGGTGGCGCACATCAAGCATCGCCACGTGTTGCTGTACCTGGTCATGGCCATGATTGGCGCGGGTGTTGCGCACCTGGTGCTGGTGACGGGCTTTGTGGGTGTCCCGTGGCTGTGGGAGGCTGTGCTGGTCGGGAGTGAGCCGCCGCTGCGACTGGGCTTTGTGGTGAGTCTGTGTGTGCTGGCGGCGTGGTGGTGGTTCGGCTTCGGCTACCTCTCGCGGCGCTGCGAACAGGAGTGCGACCTGTACGCCGTCCGGGCGACGGCCTGCCCGGCGGGGTGCTCACCGGCGGACGCGGGGCCGAGGGCCTCCGTGGACTCGGCAACCACATCGAGCGTCTGCGAACACCGGGTGGCGACGTTCGTGGCGGGGCTGCGGCGGATCGCCCGGCTGAACGGTGCTGCCGAGACGGCGCGCGGTTGGCGGCACTTCAGCATCGCCCGCCGCTGCCGGTTTCTTCTCGACGTCCTCGCAAGGCCGGCGGTCCTGCCCGCGGCCGAGGGGCGACTCCGCTGCCTGAAGGTCGCGGTGCTTGTGACGGCGGTTGCCGTGGCCCTTGGGGCAGGGGCAGTGATGGCAGTCGATGAACTGCTACAGCCGCACGAGCCAGAGGACTCGACAAGCCCAGAGCACGTCGTGCCGTGGGACGAGAACTGGATCGTATGCCTCGTTGATCGGGATGAGGCGGACCGTCTCGCCCTCGGGCCGCCACAGTTTGGCCGTCACGCCAACGCTGCCGCGAATCTTCACGATGGCCGTCCGGCCGGACTCAGGGGCGGCGCTTCGCCGGGAGATGACGATGTCGCCGTCGCAGATACGCGGCGCCATGCTGTCGCCGTCGGCGCGCAGGGCGAACGTGCCGGGTTCCACGGGGCCGATGCCGGCAACGTCCACGAACTCGACCACCCCGTCGGGCGTGGGCGAGGATAACTGTGTCAGCAGCGCGGTCGCGTCGCGCGGCCGGTCGGATTCGACCTGCGGATCGGGCGCCTTGAGGTCTGCTTGGCGGCGGTGGGCGCTCTTATCTTCCACGCGCGCGATGAGGCGCTCGAGGATTTGCGGATCCTCGTGCTCGCGGAAGCACGTCTCCCACGACGCGAGCAGTCCTGCGGCGGTCCGCCCCACGATGGGGATCGACGTGGGGGAGGGGGCGAAGGCGTGGGGTTTCCACACGTCACCGGTTGGCGGCAGCGTCTGCTGAATCTGCTTGAGCAGCGCCCGCAGTGCCGCCGTCGCGGCCGCCGTTTCGGGGCCGGCGGACGGGCCTCCTGAGAAGCGCTGAAGCATCTCCTGGGCCTGGTGTGACAACGCTATGTCACCGGGCGAAACCGACGCGGCAGGGAAGGGTGTTCCGCGGCCCGTCAGGAGCCACGTCAGGTCGGCACCGGTCACCTCGGCGGCCCGGGCGAGAAGGTCGGCGGGCGGCGGCCGGCCCTTTTCGTAATAGTTGTACGTGGAAGGACTTACGCCAATCGCGCGCGCAAACGCCGCGCGGCCCCGGGACCCAAGGATTCTCTGTCGCAATTCGGCCAGACGCTCCGAAATGCGCGAATGTGGTTCGCCGCCGGTCATTCAGGCAGAACCTCCCAAAAACGGATGACTCCTTCGCATCCTCGAAGATTTCCGTACAATATATTCGCGGATGCGTACACTCCCGCCGTGGTGTACGTGTTCGTGGATTATAGATTCGGGCGCGATCGCGAGCAAGGAAAAACTGGGGGCTCCGCAATGGACACATCCGACGACGTGATTCGGGAAATCCTCAAGGACCTCGACGGGACCGCCACCCTCAACGCCTGGCAGGCGGCCCTCTTGCAGCACGTGAAGGAGAAGGTCGCAGCCCTGATTGTCGGCAGCGGCGGCATGCCGCCGAAGTGGACCCCGCCGCCCTGCGAAACGAGCACGGATTGCGCCGGCGCCGCGGGCGGTTGGGCCGTATAATCAAGAGGAGGCGGCGGTTTTTTCGTCAAACTCCCAGGCGCGAGGTACGTCTAATTATGCAGGACGAACAGGCCAGCAAGGAGCCGCAGATGACTGCCGCCGTCGGCGTCCTCGGAGTTAATCCGCTCTCCTCCCTTGCCGAGGCCGTCGGTCACTGCCGGGAGGCCTTGCCGTCGGTTCTGGAGGCCGCCCGGGACGGCGATGCGGACGCGTTCGCGGCCCTGGTTCAGCGTTTCGAGGCGCCGACGTACCATTTCATCCTGCGGATGGTCCGCCGCCCGTCGGTGGCGGAGGACCTCTCGCAGGACGTGTTCGTTCGGCTGTGGCGCCATCTGGACCGGATCGAGGATGCCGGGCTGCTTCCGGCCTGGCTTCGCCGGGTTGCTGCCAACGCGGTGATCGATCACTGGCGGAAAGAAGAGGCCCGCCAGAGGCGGATGCAGGTGCTTCGCGAGCACCCCATCGCACGCCGCGTGGTCCGACCCTCCAGCCGCATGGAGACCAGAGAGGCGGCCGACGCGGTGCGTGCGGCCGTGGAGAAGTTGCCGGCAAAACTCCGCAGTGCGCTGCTGCTGCGGACCGTGGAGGGGTTGAGTTACGAGGAACTGGCCGACGTTCTGGGCGTGTCGGTGAACGCGGTTCGCAGCCGTTTGTTCCGGGCCCGTCAGGAAGTGCTTGCGATTCTTCGGCGCAGTACCGCCGCCGAGCACCTGGCTGCAATGTACGCCGGGGCGGCGGCGGACGCCGGTTCATGACAGTCACCTCAGCCGGGTGCGCATGTCGGCCATACGGCCCGTAGGGGGAGTTGCCCGATGGGTGAGTGCGCGAGCGAGAGCACGCTCAGTCAGTACCTCGACGGCGATCTGTCGCCGGCGGCGGCCGAGAAGGTGCGCATGCACGTGGCAGGGTGCCGGCGCTGCCGGGAGAGGCTTGCCGAGATGCGTGCCCTGGATGACGCGATCCGCGGCGGCGCCCATGCCCCTGCCGACCCGCCGGACGTTGCGTCGCGCGTGACCGACGACCTGCGGCGCCGGGGCGCGTTCTTCAGGGCACGCGTGGCCGCGGGCAAGCGGCGGATGTTCGGAGACAGCCTCGTCTCCGGGCGCATGCTGGCCGCGCTTGCCGTGGCGGTCGGCATCCTCATGCTTGCGGGAGCCGGCGTCGATCACGTGACGCGCCGGAACTGGGCTCGCAGGACCGCGCCCGTCCTGGCGGATGCCGAACGCGTGCTCGTGAGGCTGGTATACGTGGAGCGGTCGGAAAAGTCGCGGTGCTTGGCGTGGGCCAGGGACGAATCCAAAAAACTCGCGCTGCCCGAGCGGCTCATCGAGGCACGGTCCCGCGCGGAACCTGCCTGGGCGAAAGACCTGGCTCCTCTCGAAGTCACATTCACACTGCTGGCGAGCGGAGGCTCGCTGCCGCCGCAACTCGTCGCCCAACTCAGCGACGGCCAACTCCTCGGCCGCGCCACGCGCTTGCGCGAGACGCTTGCACGGGGAGGATAAGCGACGGCTGCGCGCGGCTAAGCGTTGGCTTTCTCCGAACGGTCGCGGTATAATGCCGTGACTTTCGTGTATCAAGTGGAGCCCTCTCGATGCGGCGCAGCGCCTTGTGGATTGGCCTTGCGGTCTCTCTGGCCGCCGGCTGCACGCCCACGCTTCAGCGCGAGCGGACAACGTTCGCCGTTCTCGCCGGGACCTACTATTCGTGCGTCCCCGGCGTTAAGGTCGAGGCGGCGATGGTCGGGGAAGCCGAGATGCTCCTCGGCAGGGCGGTCGCCGACCTGAACGCCAGAAAAGACCTCGACTTCGTCCTGGTAGCCGGCGACCTGCTGGCACGGAGCGACCCGCTGAGCCTCGACCGCGCCAAGGCTGCCCTGGCCGAACTGCATGCGCCCTACTACGTTGTCCTCGGCGACTACGACGGTCCGGGCTCGCCGGTGAAGTCGGCCGAGCCTTCGGCGCCGAAGGCCGACGCCGCAACGCCGACGCCCGGCGAGGGCGGCAGTCGCGGCACCGTCATCTGGGCCTTTCAGGGGCACGGCTTCTCAGGATCGGAAGGCTACTGGGTCCGCGCGATTCCGCCCGACCTGGTGCTCGTGGGGCTCGACACGGTGCGACCCGGCCGACGCGGGGGGCACGTCGATGCCAGGCAACTGGCGTGGCTCGACCGCACGCTCACCCGTTATGCCGACAAGGTGGTCGTTGTGGTGGCGCATCATGGGCTCATTGCGCTACATCCGCTCGACGAGGGTACGGAGTGGCGGCATCTGATGGTCGATAACGCCGCCGCCGTCCGCGACCTGCTCGGGCACCATCCGAACGTCCTGATGGTCGTCACGGGGCATCACCACTTTGCGGGCGGGCAGGTCGCCGGACCGATCGTGTTCCTGGCTTCTCCCAGTGCCGGTGTCTGGCCGCTCGCTTATCACCTGGTTCGTCTGACGCCGAAGCAGGCGGAAGCCGTGTGGGTTCCGCTGACAAGCGGAGACCTGGCCCGGCGAGCCCTGGAGAAACTGCTCGCCAGCCGCGAGTACCGCGGCGTGTTCCCGAAGGGCGAGGACGGCGAGACGGCTTGCGTACGCCTGTTCGGCGGCAACAAGATGAAGGTTTATCCGCTTCCGGCCATCCGGCCGTAGGGCATCACCTTTCCCCCGTCTCTGAGTGGGGTGGTTCTCCTGCGGAACCGTTATCGCAAACGTCCAGGTATCGGCAGTGCCGGCACACGTGCGGGTCTTTGGAATCATACGTGGCGGCGGCAATTCCCGCCAGCGCTTCTCTTGCGTTTGCCGCGGCGCGTTCCAGGTCTGCCGCCGACACCTCACGCTCGACCGCAACGGCCGATTCCAGGAAATACACCGACCGCCGCACCACGTCGCGGCCGAGCCATCGGCCGGCGGCCAGGGCGTAGAGACCCAACTGGAGGTCGAACCGGGCGGCGGCCTCCTCGGCGCTGTCGGGCGACGGCGCCGACGACTTGTAGTCCACGATCTCCCACGCCCCGTCGGAACCCTCCAGCGCCAGGTCGATCGTGCCGTGAATCTCCGTGCCCTCAAACGCCAGGACAAACGGCATCTCGCGCCGGTCCTGCCGCGCCGCCGCCACCCGGTGCCCGATCTCGCTCTCCCAGAACGCTGAGAGCAAAGCCACCAGCCGGTCGCTCCGTTTGCGGCGCTCGCTTTCGGGGAGCGCGACCTCGCGAAGCGCCTGGTCGGCCGCGGCCCGGACGGCGGCGTCGCCGGAGTCCCGCACGAGTTCCATCGCGCGGTGGCAGACGGTGCCCCATTCCTTGGCCGACAGGCCCGATTCGCCCGCCGCAAGGCCGCCGTCTAACGCCGGCGGCGCGGGTTCCGGACGCCGCACACCGAGCACGTGAGTCCACCAGTACAGACGCGGGCACCGCACGTAGTCGGCCAGCGCCGTTGCGGCGATACGCGCGGGAGGACGCGGCGCCTGCGGCGCGGCAGTCGCCTGCCGCAGCGCCTGCTCGACCGGCCGACGGGGCGCCGACTGGGCGCGGTCTCGCAGGCGGTCCCAGGAGACGCGGCCGGCGGCGAAGATGTCTTGCGGACCGCCTCGCCGGGCGCCGCGGCCCGGCCGCCAACTGAGCGGTGGACGGACGCTTGTCCGCACGGTTCCCCCCGCCGGCAGCCGGACGGTCCGATCTCCCGGCTCGCGCGTTTCGCCGAGGCCGTCGAGCACGGCGTGGAGCCATGAATGGCGCGGCTCACGATACTGCTGGTGGCCGGCGAATATCAGGTAATCTTGTGCTCGGGTCATCGCGACGTACAGGAGGCGGTGCGATTCGCCCTGTTCGGCCTCGGTCTCTGCGCGGCGCGCCAGGGCGAGCGCGCCGGAGGTGGGTTTGTTGGCGGTTTTCTCGGGCGGCCGATGCATGGCCTCGTCCGCGCCGCCGCTTTCGTCCTCCTCCTCGCGCATGCGGACGGCCACGCCCGTTGCCGGGTGGGTGAACCATGTGGCCTGCGGGCCGCGCGGGCCGTAGCCCAGGTCCGGAAGGGCCACCACCGGAAACTCCAACCCCTTGGCCTTGTGGATGGTCATCAGGCGGACGGTGTCGCCCTCGGCGGCCTCGACGGCGGCCTGCTCGGCCCGCATTTCGCTCTGCATGAAGTCGGTGACGTAGTCCACGTAATCGCCGGGGGCCGACAGGCCGTGCCGCTCGAACTGCCGCGCCAGTTCCACCATCTGACGCAGGTTCGCATAGGCCCTGGCGCCGCCGAACCGTCCGACGGTGGCCGCCGCGTACCCCGACGCCAGCGCCACGCGGTCCACGAGCGCCGCCAGGCCCAGCCGATCCTTCTCGGCGGTCCATGCCGGCAGAAGGCGCGCCGCGCGGCAAAGGCCGCGACGGTCCTCCGGGTGGAACCCTTCGGCCTCGGCCGCCAACGGCAGCGAACCGTGAAGCGACCGCCCGAGCCGGCTCAGCCGATACAGGCCCTCGTCGCTGACCGCAAACAGCGGCGACCGCAGCACGCCCGCCAGGTGCAGATCGTCGGCCGGATCCTCCAGCACGCGCAGCAGGTGAATCACGTCGAGCACCTCCTGCTGCTTGTAGAACCCGCGGCCGGCGACGACGTAGTACGGCACGCCCCGGCGCTCCAGCGCCTCCTCGTACACGTGCAGATGCGTCGTGCGGCGAAGCAGGAGCGCGATGTCGCCGTACCGGACGGGGCGGGGCGCCTTTCGGCCGGCGTCCCAGACCTTGACGCCGCCCGTCTTGACGATTCTCTCGAGCCGTGCCGCCAGCGCCCGCGCCTCCTGGGCGTGTCCTTCGTCGGCGCGGAACCCCTTCGGCTCGTCGGGATTGATGATGTGGATGAGTTCGGCGACGTGGTCGTTGACCTGCGTGCGGCGGCCCTCAATCGCCTCGTACGCTTCGCCCATAAGCGGGCCGAAGAGATGGTTGACCAGGCCGGCCGTGCCGGGGTGCAGCCGGAAACTGTCCGAGAGGCTCCTCCGGCCGGCGGCGGGGACGCGGCCGGTGGCCCGCTGGAAGACCTCCACCTCGGCGCCGCGAAAGCGGTAGATCGACTGCTTGGGGTCACCGACGCCGAACAGCGCCCCCGGCCGCAGGGGCGGCTCCTTCCGTCGCTCGCGCGCCCCGGACGTCAGCAGGTCCACGATCTCGAACTGGAGCAGGTTGGTGTCCTGGAGTTCATCGACCAGGATGGCGCGGAACTGCGCGCGGCACCGGCGGCGGACCCGGCGGTCGCTGCGCAGGAGGTCACGCGTGCGGATCTGGAGGTCCTCGAAGTCCAGGGCCGACCGCTCGCGCTTGGCCGCCTGGTACGCGTCGATGGTGCGGCAGGCGGTGCGATAGAATGCCCGCGCCAGGGCCAGGTGGCGGCGCTCCGTCGGCTCGTCGAACGTGGGGAGGTCCTTGACGATCTCCTTGAAAGGCTCCCGCAGTGTTTTCAGCGCGCTTTTGGCCTCGTTGAGGGATTCCGGCGACGGCCAGAGTTTCGCGCTGCCGCAGTTTACCTTGATTCGCTTGGCGATGCGGTTGGCCGCTTGGGCCGCCAGGTCCGCCGTGCGGGCGCGGCGGAGGTGTTCAACCTGCGTGACGGCCTCTTGCCGAATGGCCTCGAGTTTGTCGGTTGGCTGGCCGGCCAGGCGCTTGAGCGTGGCGAGGGCGTCGCGAATCGCCGCAGAATCAACGAGAGGCTGGACGGCCGCCATGACGTGCTCGGAGATCGCCTTGTGGAGTCCCGCGAGGATCTCCTCGTCGCCCTTGGCCATGACGGGCCCCGCCACGCGGCGGAGGACTTCGCGCTTCTCGCCGATGACCGTCTGGAGGATGCCGCGGGCTTCATCGAGAGTGAAGTGCTCCAGCACGGTCAGCAGGTCGGCGTCCTCTGCGGCGAGCAGTTCCTCCACGGTGGCCGCCACGACGTCCATCCGCAGGAAAGCCGCTTCGGTCTCGTCGAGGACCGTGAACTGCGGGTCCACGCCCGCCTCGATGGGCCATCGCCGAAGCAGCGCCGCGCAGAACCCGTGAATCGTGTTGACCGGCGCGACGTCCACGTCCCAGTACCGCCCGAGCCACGTCTGGAGACGGACGCTGTCGTTGGCCTCGCGGGCGGCTGCCACTTGCTGGAGACAGGCCTTTCGGATGCGGCTGCGCATCTGGGCGGCGGCGTTCTCGGTGAAGGTGATGGCTGCCAGGCGGGCGAGCGGCAGGTCCCGGTCCTGCTCCAGGAAGTGGATATACCGCTCCACCAGGACCAGCGTCTTGCCGCAACCCGCACCGCTGGTGACGCAGAAGTTCGTGTCGAGGGCCGTGACGACGCGCCGCTGGGCCTGTGTCAGGCGGGTCATGCGTCGTCCTCCCCGCCGCCCTCGGCGCCGCCGGCTATGACCTTCAGTTCGGGGATGGGGTTGGCTTCCCACTTTCGTTGGATCCGCCACCTGGCGAAGCGGCAGATGCCGCTGAAATCGCAGTGTCCGGGGCACCCTGCTCGTGGGTACACGGGGTAGCGGCCGAGGCGCATCGCCTCGATGAAGCGGCGGATGTAGGCGGCCGCACGATCCAGCGCCTCGTCAAACTTGGGGTTCCGGGCGCCCTTGGCGTTGGCGCTCGCCAGGAGTCCTCTGCGGCCGGGCCCTCGAACGGGAAGGAAGAACGCCTCCGCCCGTTCGTCGTCAGCCGCACGATCGAGAATCTCGGCCGCCGCCCACAGGTACAGCGGCAGTTGAAAACTCGTGCCGGCCTCCATGTCGCTCTTGCCCGGCGGCGAGGAGCCCGATTTGTAATCGATGATCTGGTACCCCGCGTCGTCGTCGGCCAGGTCGATCCGGTCGATGCGCCCGCGCAGCCGCAGATCGCCGTGCGGCGTGTTGAGGATGACGGCCTCGGCGCGGCCGGGAGGCTTGACCTTGCGCCCGCCGCACCCGAACGCGACCTCCATGTACGCCGCACGCCAGCCGGTGAGGCTCCGGGCGTGCCACCGGAGCAGGCCGCGAACGTCGCGGAGGATGTTCCGCTTCTGCACCTGCCACAGCGCCGGCGACCCGAGCCGCATGCCCTTCTCCAGGTCGGCGAAGTAACCTGCGGCCGTCTTCTCAAGCAGCGCGAGCGCACGCTCGAGAGTCACGTCGGTTATCCGGCCGGCGAGCGTCTTCGATGCCGCTGCGGCCGTGAAGAACTTTTCCAGCAACTCGTGGTAGATGAGGCCGCGGTCCATCGGACTGAGGTCCGGCGACGGTTCGTCCACCGGCCGCAGGCCGAGCACCTCGCCCGCGAAGAACCGAAACGGGCACGCGCCGAACGCCTCCAGCCGCCGCGCGCTCATCGCCGTCTCGCCGG
>CAZIJC010000128.1:0-13027 GCA_964539385.1 uncultured Anaerolineales bacterium
GGTTCGCGCTCGCGGCCCGGCGCTGCGGGCAGGTCCTGGCAGGTCGTGGCGGATGATGCGGCAGAGTTGCGTTCGCGGGTTCTGGTTTGAGTCGCGGCAGCGAGTGATGGCGTACTCCGTGCCGGGGTCGGCCTGAACCATCACGACCCCGGGACGGCTGCGCGGGCAGCCACGATCTCGAAGGGTATGGCCGGCAACGCGCCGGTGGGTGCGCGGCGTTTGGGCCTTGGTTTTCCGTCCTTGGGCTTCGGGGTATATTCCATGAAGGTATTGACAATCAGGTTTCCTTTGAGGCCGGGTTTGACCTTCGCGGCATCGGCCGTCACGAGAATGACGAGTCCGGCCTGCTCCGGAGAGACCTTCCGGATGGCGATGCCTTCCGGGGGCTCGCTCAACTCCAGTTGAACCTGCTTCGCGAACTGCCCCTTGGGCGCGGTAAAGCGAACGCGCGCGGTGTCGCCTGCGGCAAGCCTCACGGGCGCGTCGTCGAGCAGTTTCAGCGAAGACCCGTACCGTTTGCGCCCGGTGACCGAAACCATCCAATCCTGCATGGGAACGAGATGGCGGTAGAGGAAGGCCTGCATCATGTCTTCGGCGGGGACGGCCGTCCGGCGGACCTGGCGCCCGTCGATCGTTGCGTGTCCCTGAAGGCACAATTCGACGGGTTCCTTCGGCGCCACCTGGGGGACCGTCAGGGTGAGCCTTACTTTGTCCTGCCCCGCGGGGATCCAGCCGCCGCTCAGCGCGAATCCCTCCGGCATGTCCTTCAGTTTCAGGGCGATATCGCCGGAAAAGCCGTCTTTGCGCAGGGCATAGAGGGTGATGGGGACCGTCATGCCGGCGCGGGCATTGATGCCGGACGGCACGAGGCGCAACTGGAAATCGGGCCGCCGCGGGCCGATGCGCAGGCGATATGCGTAGGCTTCGCCGCCCTTGTGCTGCGTATCGCCCAGGTGGATCAGGTAGTCGGCGTCTGCGGGTAACGTGACGCTGAGTCGCGAATCCGCGTGATGGGTGGTCAGTCCCGCGCCCTTGTCCTCATGATCGTCGTTGACCGCCAGTTGCTTGCCGGCAGCGTCGGTCACCTTCAGGATGGAGTCGAGCGGGGATTCCAGCCGTCGCGCCAGGACTTCCGTCACGATCTCGTCGCCGGCGCGGCCTGTGAAACGGAAGACGTCCCAGTCGCCGGGGCGGCCGATGCGGCCGTTGACGATGACGGGGAGTTTGACCTTCTGGCCCTTCTTCGCGTCATTCGGTTCTTTCTCCAGACATTCCGGCAGCGTGTCCAGCGCAAAAGGCAGGCGGTTGGAAACCCACGCGCCCCTGGAGACGGAAACCGGAAGGAGTCCGGGCGGCTTCTTCTCGGCATCGACGGAGAGTTCATCAACCGGGAGATTCCAGCCCTTGACGGCTACGGTTGTTCGTGCGCCGACCCGGCCGCCCAGCGGGAAGATGCCGGTCACAAACGGCACGTCGCCCAGGACGATGCGGTACACGAAATCCTCGCGTCCGCGGTAGATGGCGTCTTTGATCTCCAGGACGTACTCGCCGTCCTCGGGCACCTCGCAGGAGATGACCGGATCGGGATGGAACCGGAAGTCGTCCTGATACGCCACGACGTTCTGCTGTGCGTCGAAGAGAGTCAGCGTGGCCTGAAACCAGCCGGGGACGGCGTCGGCCAGATAGGGGGTGAGTTTTTGCGCGTCCACGGCGGCAACGAGGCGTGTGCCCTTGGTGGCCTTGAAACGGAAGCGGTCCACGTCGCCGGGCATGATCTGTCCGTTGATGGCCACCGGCAGGGGTTGCTGGATCCCTGCATCGGGCTCCTTGTCGTTCGGCTCCTTCTCGCTATACTCCCGACACTGCCCGACCTGAAGGAAGAGCGGATTCGTGAAGCCGGTCGGTGTTCTCAGGCGCAGTTGGCGCTCGCCGGGCCTGGCGTCGGGGGATACCGTGACGCGGACCGTGACGGTCTCGTCGATTTGGGGATTGGGCTGTCGCTTGGGATCGTAGAGTTTCTTGCGGAGTTCGGAGAAGGTCGGCAGGTCCATGTCTTTCAGACCCATGGTCTGGGCGAAGGCCTTGAAGGCCTCGGCTACGGCGGCCTGTGGTTTTGCGGTTCCTTTCTTGTCGGCCTCCGCTTGGCGTTTGCGCAGTTCCCGCATTTTTCGGTTCAGGTCGCTGACCTGTTTCCGTGTGAGCGGCTTCTTGTGCTCGATGACCTTGGCCCGGACCCCTCCACCGGACAGGTGGGCATGGGCCACGCCGTTCAGGTACTGCCCGCCGATGGTGATGTCGAAGGTGGTGCCCTGCCGTCCGCCGGCCGGATAGGCATAGCCGATATGCGGGTCCCGCGCCTGCGCCCGCGCGCCGGTCACGGCCGCAAGGAAGACTGCCAGACACAGGATCGCTTGCCATCGGAATGAACTGCTCATGGCACACTCCATCGCCTACGTGATTTCCTTCAAGCGTCCGCCGATCTCGTAGCCTTCCTTGGCGGTCGGCGAGACATGGATGACCTTGCCCTGGGGATGCGGCAGCCTGGCGGTGGTATCGATGCCAAGCAGGTCGTACATGGTGGCGAGCAGGTCCCACGGATAGACGGGCCGCTCCTTGACCTGTTCGCCCTTTTCGTCGGAGGCGCCGACCACCCGTCCGCCCTTGAAACCGCCGCCGGCGACCACAGCGGAGAAGACGCGGCCGTAATGGCTGCGTCCGCCATTCCACGGAGGATCCCATTGGACCTTCGGCCCCCGTCCGAACTCGCCGCTCCACCAGACGATCGTGCTGTCGAGCAGGCCGCGGTCTGAAAGATCCTGGAGCAGGGTTGCCATGCCCTTGTCCATCTCGGGCAGTTTCCGGCGCATGGTCTGGAAGTGCTCTTTGTGCGTATCCCATCCCTTGTAGTTGATGGTGACGTAGGGGACGCCTCGCTCGACCAGCCGGCGAGCCATCAGGCAGGACTGTCCGAAGGTGTTGCGGCCGTATTGCTCGCGCAGGTCGTCTTTCTCCTCGGCAAGGTCGAAGACCTTTCCGGCATCGCCGAGGATGAGGTCGTACGCCTGGTCCTCGCACTTCTCGAGCGCCAGGAGTCGCCGGTCGCCTTTCATGGCGCGGCGCAGCGCGTCGAGATCGTGGAGGAGGCCGCGCCGTGCCTTCTGCCTCTGCCTGGAAATGCCGGGTGCGGCCACGCCTTCGACGAGAAACTGGGTCTTGCCCGGGTCGCCGCCCGTGGCGAAGGGCTTGTATTTCGACCCCAGGAACCCGGCTTCGGAGAAGCGTCCCTGCGGCTGCGTGAGGACGATGTAAGGCGGGATGAGGCCCTTGTATCCGGCATCATAGCCTTTGAAGAGCGAGACGACGGCCCCGGCGCACGGACAAACGTCCCTGCCGCCGGCCTTCCGCCCGGTCTGCACCATGTACGAGGCGGTTTCATGGGCGTTGACGCCGTGAGTCATGCTGCGGATGATGGCGTACTTGTCGGCCTGCTTGGCCAGCAGGGGCAGCAGTTCGCCGATGATGATGCCATCCACGTTGGTCTTGATCGGATGGTTCAGCGGTCCGCAGTAGTCGTTGCCGGCGTCCGGTTTGGGATCGAACGTGTCGAGGTGCGACGGCCCGCCCCACATCCAGATCTGGATGACCGCCTTGGCCTTGGGCGGTTTGGCGGCGGCCAGGGCGGGAAGGCGCAGACCGTCGGCGAGCAGAAGGCCGGCCGCCCCGTACAATCCGCGGCGCAGCACGGCGCGACGGGTCATCGGCGCGCGGGTCAGCCCCGGCGACGCTCTCCCTGAATCCGGAACCGACAGTCCGGTATCCGAACCATGGTCCGTACTCATAGGGTCCCCTTTCCTTGCGTGCGGCAAGGCCGGTCCGCATACGCGTTGACGGCCATCGGCGTCATGGTTTAATGCCGGTACAGGAACTCCGCGCTGTTAATCAATGCCCAGGTCAGGTCAAACCAGGCGGCGGATCCTTTCGCCTCACCGGAGTCGGCATAAGCCTTCACGATTTCCAACTCCTCTTGCGTCGGGAATCGCGAGAGGACAGCCAGGTAAATAACGGTGACAGCCTTTCGCGGGTCCTTTCTCGCGCGCGTGGCCAGCGGTCGAAGTTTGGGGCTCCGTTCGATCTTCTGCCGGATGTGGCTCGAATTCAGAAGGTGCAGGCGCTGGGCGGCCGTGGGATGGTTGTTCCGCTCCGACGCCAGGCCCGTGTCGCGAGGCGGGCGGCCGAACATCTCAAGGAAGGGGCTCGTGATGCTGCCGTCCGGCAGCGCAATCGACCGCCGATCGGACGGAATGAAGGTGAAGGGCTCCGGGATGAGGCTGGAGTACTGCTCCGTCGTGCCGGTGATCTGGCAGAGCGCGTCGATGAGGACCTCCGCGTCCAGTCGGCGTATCGGGCAGAACGCGAAGAGGGCTTCGCCGTCGGGGTGCTTGGTTCTGGGAATGGACGACAATTGATAGGTGTGTGAGTTCAGAATCAACCGGTAGATGTGCTTCAGGTCGTACCGGGCCGCGATCAGTTCCTTCTCCAGACAGGCCAGCAGTTCGGGATTTCGCGCCGGATTGTCGGGGCGAATGTCGTCGGGCTCGTGAATCACGCCGCGCCCCAGCAGCCAGTACCAGAGGCGGTTCACGATGTTGCGGGTGAACCATGGGTTCTTCGGGGCGGTCAGCCAGTCGGCGAAGACCCCGCGCGGGTCCTCGTCGGGCGACAGCCGCGCCTTCTTCCCATCCGGGAAAACGGCCGCCCCGAACGTGCCGGCGGCCGCGTCCTTGGCCGCCTTGACGGAATCAAAGAAGATGATTTCCTCTTTCCACTCCGCAGTGCCCTTGTAGCCAACGTGGGAGAAGAACGCCGCCAGGCCCTGGGAGCGGCCCTTGCTCCACTTCTCGGCGCGGGCGCCCATGAACGCCAGGGCGACGGCCTGGCCGAGGGCCTGCGGCTCCTTGCTCTGGAGGGCGCGGTAGAAGTTGACCGGCGGCACGCGGAAGTTGCTGCCGCTGGCGGTGATCAGTTCCCGGACGAACCGGTCGTACGGCATGTTCTGCTTGACGCTGCTCCGGATCCACACCGAGTAGGCCTGCGCCGCATTGGGCCACAGGTTGATGGGGAACTCCGCCTTCACCCGCAGGATGTCGCCCCACTTCATGGCCCAGTAGTCGGCGAACTCGTCCCGCTCGAGGAGCCGATCGATCAGGGCGCGGCGTTTGTTCGCGTCGTTGCCCGTAATGAACCGCCGCGCCTCCTCGGGCGTGGGCAGCGTGCCGATGACGTCGAGGTAGGCCCGCCGGACAAACACCTGGTCGGTGCACACCTTTGCCGGTTGAATGCCGAGTTTCTTCAGCCGGCCGAAGACCGCTTCGTCAATGCTGCTTTGGGGAGTCGGCTCGACGTAGCCCTTGAGAAGCCGCGACGGCGCTTCTCGCGCGCCTGCACCGGCCAGGGCCGCCATCACCACAACCGACGCAATCGTGGAGGTCGTCATGCTTTCCCTCGGGACCCGGTATGCCCGGGACCTTCCAAACAAGCGCTCGCCTACGACCGTGGCAAGCCACCGCCTGGCATTCCACCTCGTTTGACCCGGGATTTCCCGGATAGATTCGCGCCCACGATCACCGTAGGTTTTTTCGATGATCCACCGACCCCTTCCCGATTCTTTTAACAGCCGTTATGAGAGAACCGACCGGTGATTCGCATCCTGATCCCACCCCTCCCCCCAGGCAAGGGTGAAGGGAGGGACGTGTGAAGGTGGAGGCCAGGCGGACGGGCGGAGGCGTGCAGGAGGGAGAGATCACACGTACCTCAGGGCCGGATGGAGTTTTCGGGAGGGACAGGTTCAGCCGGGGTTCCCGGATGAACTCGATCGGTCCGGCCTGGCCAGAAGGAATCTGAAGGTCACCGTTTCGCCTGGGGCCATGCGGGCGATCGGATAGGTAACTTTGACGGACGTACGCCCCGCGGCGACCGTTGGAGTCGGCGCGTTGGTCCGGACCGCAACGGTCAGGCCGGGAAGCGACCAACGGCCGTCTCCGAAATCCTCCGCCGCGGCGCCGGGGGCGAATACCTCGAAGAAGCATGTTTCTGCAGGCCTGTCGAGACGAAACGAGATAACCAGGGCATTCCGGCCCGCCGTGGCATTGACGGCTGCGCTGCACTTGAGGCGTATCCAGCCAATCTCCCCGCCGGGCGTCTTCCAGTGAACGGTGGCCGGATGGAATTGGCGGGAGCCGCGTCGGCGCCCGCCGGTGTGTTGGGCGCCGACCATCACGTCCGGCGACAGGCAGGCCGTGGCGACGCGCCACCGGCCCGGGCCGATGACGCGCCTCAGCGTCCGCTCGTCAGCGAACGAGGTCAGGGCCGCCAAGACGTCGTCGGGGACCGCTGTGCCGAGGGCGACGATGTAGGGCATGGCGCAGAAATCGCCTCGGAATCCTGGTTGGGCGAGCGAGGTGATGTCGGGCATAGGTGCTTCCCTGACCGGCACGACCGATGCGATCCACATCCCACAGAGGCTGACCCACTTGCGCATATCCATGGAATTGGTGCGGTCGAACGGGCCGCAGAGGTTCTTCAAGCCGGCGTGGTAGAAGCGCCCGACGTCGCGCCACAGGTCGGCCTCCATGGTCCGTCCCATCTCGCGCAGCCTCGGCGACAGGGCGCAGCGCCGCCACTCGGCCAGGGCGTAGAGGTTTACCCCGTAGTAGATCGGCGAGTTGTATTCGGTAAAGGTCCGATCTTCGCAGAAGTTCCGGTAGATCGCATCGGCCAGTCTCTCTCCGTGTTGCGTCCATTCGGGCACACCGAATCGCCGCCCGGCGTAGTCCATCAGGAACGCGCTCATGAGAGAGATGTTTGTGTAGGTCGCCGCGACGTTGCGGCGGTGGGCTCCATCGGCCGCCTTGCGGAGGGCCGCGTCGACCTTCGCAACCAAGGGTTGGGGAAGGTGGTCGCTGTGCTCTTCGAGGATGAATGCCAGCGTCGTGCCGACAAACTCGCGCCAGTTGGGGTCGTAGTTCTTGAAAGCGGTGGTTTTCTTCGCCGTCTCGATCTCGTTCGGCCCCCGCCCGAACGTGCCGTGATACTCCTTACCGGGGGCGTCGTGCTGGTACTTGACGACCGCCTCGATTGCTTTGAATGCCCGGTTGAAGTCGCCGGGGGCATCCCGCAGAAGCAGGCCGACCGCGTAGAACGCGGTCTCGCGCACGTGGCCGCCCATGATGCCGATCCGGTCGTCCCAGCAGGCATCCATCGATAACATCGACGCTTCGAACCACTTCCGCGCAGGGGGGGACAGCGAATCGATCGTCCGCCGCGGCGACACAGGCGCATCGGCCGCGGCACACGCCGCCGCAACGCAGAGGACCGCCTGCGCCGCCGCCAGAAGCCTCAGACCCATCTTCCGCATCGATCAGTTCTTCTCCGTATCCGGACCAGCGCGTCACCTTGGCCCCATACCGGCACGCGGCGAACCCCAGGCACTTCGAAACCCCCACGCGCGGCCGAGCCAATTCCTTGGGCACTCGCGAGCCTCCTCGCATCGCGGCCATATGACACTGCGCATGGCGCAGTTGAGGTCGGCCTGCGTTACCGTGGCTCCGCCGACCGTGACCTCGCCCGCGACCACCTTGGTCGGCAACATGCGGCCGCCGACCGATGCGGTACCTAATACCTAACCGGCCCGTTTCTTGCCAACGGTCATGCCGACCAGGAAGACGACGACGATGCCGATGACGTGGATGATCCACCATCCCCAGTTGAGAAACTGGATCGGCTCAGGTACGACGATGCCAAGTAGCGCGCTCATAATCTGTCCTCCCCTATCTAGAAACCTTGCACCAGAAATGTCCGCATCCTCCGCGGCGCAGCACGACTTCTACCGATCCCGGCACCTGCCATTACTCGCTCTCAGGCAGTTACTCCTTCGGCGGCAGGGCAGCAAAGGCCTTGTCCGTGGGGCCGAAGACGGTGAACGGCCCCTTGCCTTTGAGGGTATCAATCAGGCCGGCCGTCTCCAGCGCCTTGGCCAGCGTCTTGAACGACCCGGCGGCCACGGCGGTATCCACGACATCCTTCGGGGCAGGAGCCACCATCTCTTTCGCGCAACCGAAGCCCGCACCTGAAACCACCAGACAACTCAGAACCAGCCACACTGTGCTTGCGATTCTTATACTAGTTCTCCTTGCATGGATACCTATGTGTTCAGTCCCTATGCCGCGCCCCACGGCGAGGGGAAACATGGCTGTCATCTCCGCCCTTTGGACGGCCGACCCTCCTGCAACCAGCGAGATGTCACAGCCCGGTGTCCGATACACGCGCGAGCCGCTAATCGAAGAGAGGAAGGCAGCAACTCGCCTATCTCGAACCAGCTTCTGAATAACTTCTATCGTAACCCCACCCGGCCTGCTGTTGCCACCCAAAATATAAATAGCAATGGCTGCCTGCGACAACTGCGGCACATGCGGGGGGCGAAATCCCAGCGACGCCATGACCTGTACGTGTACGTCTTCAGCACAAATGGCGCAATTAAGCCCTCGGCACGCTTATTTCGGCCCGGTCGGGCCCGTTCAGTGCGGGCATTCCCCGGTTCTGACGCCGCTACTGGCGACGAAGACGCTCACGAACGACCGTCACGGACAGCCGTCTTCGATGCGCCGCGAGTGTGATTGGGCCCGTACGACCCGCGACAAGCATCATGCACGGTCCGACCGACGGAAAAGCGGACACGGTGCGAATGGGTGTCTGTAAGGCACGCGATGCAGCAACAGCACGACAGCAAAGACAACAGCCACGACTCTTCACCAGGGAAAGGACAACAACAACGACAGCAGCGAACGACTCCGTGGACGCACTTTCGGGGCAGAATCGCCCTTGACACGTGGGCGGTTATGGGGGTCGCCGGAACTCGTGTTACCGGAACTCCCCGGGGGAAATCATATCGTAACGGCTTTGGCCCCGGCGGGCCGGCTGCGGCCGTTGGCCTTGTATTCGTCCAGTTTTGCTTTCAGTTCTTTGACGATCTGCGGGTGCTCGAAGTAGAGATTTGTGGTCTCGCCGGGGTCGGTCTGGAGGTTGTAGAGCTGGCCGGGGGCCGTCGGGGCCTTCTCGGGCAGGACGTAGGGCTTCAGCATCGCGTTCCGCTCGTAGTTGTTCCCGCCGGAGCCCTTGTGATCGAGGTACTTCCACGGCCCGCGCCGGATCGAGAGATTCAGGCTGATGGTCTGCTGGAGGAGGTATCGCCGCACCGGCCTGTCGCCTTGTGTGCCGAGCAGGACGGGAAGGAAGTTGTAGCTGTCCTCGGCCGCGTTGTCCGGCAGCCCGGCGCCGACAACCGCCGCGCACGTCGCCATGATGTCGGTGAGGCTGACCATCTGGCCCGTCGTGCTGCCGGGCTTGACCTTGCCGGGCCAGCGGACGATGAGCGGCACGCGATGGCCGCCCTCCCAGTCGTCGCGCTTCATGCCTCGCCACGGGCGCGCGGGGTCGTGTTTGTGATCGACCCGCATTCGAACCGTCGTGAGCGTCTCCGGCCCGTTGTCGCTGGAGAACATCACCAGCGTGTTGTCCGCGACGCCGAGGCGCTCGAGCGTCTTGGTCAGTTCGCCGACGACGTGGTCCATCTCGAAGATGAAGTCGCCGTGCGGGCCGGCCTCCGTCTTGCCCTTGAACGGGTCGGCGGGGAAGGACGGCAGGTGGACGGTCTGCATCGAATGGTAGAGGAAGAAGGGCTTGTCGGTGTTGGCCTTGACGTGCTGCTCGAGGAAGCGCTTGCTTTTTTCGAGGAAGACCAGGTCGACTTTCTCCAGGTCGAAATCCGGCGCGATCATCCCGGGGCGGTTGTCTCTGGAATAGGGGTGCTTGGGGAGCGGGCCCTTGTCCAACTGGCCGGTAGGCGGGACGGGCACCCGGTCGCCGTCGACGTAGGCGTAGAGCCAGTCGGTCGTGGGGCAGCAGACGGTGCCGAAGAAGCGGTCGAAGCCTCGATGGATCGGGGCGTCGGGGATCGCGCGGGAGAAATCGACCCGCTTAACCGCATCCAGCCCGCCCCGGTTGATGGGCTTGCCGGCCTTGTCGAAGAACGTCATGCCGATATGCCATTTGCCGAAGCCGCCGGTGGCGTAGCCCTTCTCCCGCAGCATCTGCGGCAGCGTCAGACGCTGCTTCTCGATCATGCAGGGCCCGCCCACGCCGGTGAACACGCCGCGCATCCCCGTTCGGAACGCCATGCGGCCTGTGAGCAGGCTGTAGCGCGTCGGCGTGCAAACGGTGGAGGGGCTGTGCGCATCGGTGAAGCGTATGCCCTGGCCGGCGAGCCGGTCGAGGTTCGGCGTGGGGGCTTTCGCCTGCGAGTTGTAACAGCCGACGTCGCCGTAGCCGAGGTCGTCGGCAAGGATGAAGACGATGTTGGGCAGATTCGTCGAGGCCCTGGCTGCGTGAAGACCGCGCGGCAGGACGGCCGCCGCGGCGCCCATGGCCACCGACTTGAGGAAACCACGTCTGCTGAGCGACTTCATGTCTACATTTTCCTTTCTACCGGATTGCTCCCGTGCCGCCCCCACCCTATCACCGCCGCCGCCTCGCTTCAAGGCGAATTAAGTCGGCATCTCCCGGATGACCTGGGGCACCTGTGGTCGGACGTCGCCGCATCCATCACCGACCAGCGGTCCACCCCGTCGCTGCGTCGCTCGTTCTTTGACCATGCTCAACTCACACGATGAGGCGTTTCTTTTTCGGCGCGAAGGTCAATAGGATTCAGTTTTCCTCGATTTGGCGGGCTTCGTGTCGAAAAGCCTCAAGACCTTCTCCCTGAGAACCCTTTTTCTCGCGTGCCAACTCATTCGGAGTTCACTCGAATAGAGTCCCTTGCCCGAGACCATTCGGCTTACGGCTCCAATCGCCCGCAATGTGGCACGAGCCGTCCGCCAAATCGCCGTTCTTGCAGGCGCAAATGCGAATCGGGATGGCGTAACACGTCGCTATCCGTTCAACTCGTTCATAGATCGCCTTACGCGTGGTTACGGGCGGCACAAGAATAGCCGTTCCCGCCCCGCGCATCGTCAACGTCGGGCTTGAGGTGTAGTGACTCAGCAGTGCGTCCATCATCGGCTTCTCACGGACATGGCGTTTGAGCGTCCGGACGATGGGCGGTCTCATAAACAGCGTGCTGATAGCCACATCCCGGACGCCTAGACGGGCGAGCGTCGCGAAGATTCCGGCGAGCGATGCCTCATCGTCCGTCACTCCAGGCAGGATCGGATCGAGGCGAACCTGCACGTCGATTCCGGCCTGGACAAGCGTTTCGATTTGTGCAACGCGCACGTCCGGCGGTGCCGAGTATGGCTCGAACGTCTCCCATACATGGCGATCCAGCGTCGTCAATCCTATACCGGCATGGACCATCGACGCGTTGGCCTTCAACAGATCCATGTGGCGATCCGGAATGCGCCCCTTCGTCAGCAGCGCCACGCCGATTCCCTCTTGAAGCAGAAACGCGAGAACCTCGTACGCCAGATCGAGCACCTCGGGAACCGGCTGAAAGACGTCGCAGGACGGGCTGAAGTAGACGGCCTCGGGCCGCCTGCGTTTACGAGGGAGTTCCTCCCGCAGTTTTTCCAGCGTGTTCGTGTACAGCGTCACGCGGCCCTGCCCCGGGTTCTGGCTGTAACTGCGTGCGTAGCAGTACAAGCATTCGTGCGCGCAGCCGGCGGTCAGATTGATCGTCGGCAACCACGCCAGGCACGCCAACTGCGACGGCGCCAGCACGGCCGCCTTTCGCTCCGCCAGCAACACTTGACTCATAACCGGAACCCTCGCGTTGCTCGGACCGCCTGCCCGGAAAGTCGCCAACGCGACTGTAGGTCCATGGCACGACTGCCGGCACCGCGCTTGGCACCGGCGCTGTTGCCTGCTCCCTTACGGTACGCGGACAACCTGAATGCCCGCGCGGCGCAGAAGTTCGCCGGTGACGCCTTCGCGGTCGCAGCACGGGCTGCCACCTTTGAGGTACGCCCGATGCGCGCCAACGATTTCGGCGATCTCCAGAGTATACCGCGAACCGTTCACGTGGAAGTCCGTCAGGTCCCGGCCCGTCTCGGTATCGATGATCCGGAGGCGCCCGTCCAGAACGTCGGCACCGGTTCCGCCACGCAGGTACTCGCCGCTTCGCGGCGTGGGCATGCCGCCGAGTTGCTCCGGGCAGACGGGTACAAGGACGTGCTTCTTCTTCAGGCGCTTGATCAGTTTCTCGCGCCGCTTGGCCCGCTGGCCGTGCCAGCGGCACGGAATGCCCAGGAAGCACGCGCTCACGAGCACGGGTTCGCGGTATGGCCGGCAGTCCTCCCCGGAGAACAGGAATCCGGTCTCCGTCTCAGTTGGGATTCCCATCTCATGGCTCCTCCACGATGATGCGGCGCCGGAACCCAAAGGACCGGATGCTCTCCGCCACGGCGTCCACAGCGCGCTCGTTGAGCGGCGGGTTGTCCTTCCACGGCTTCAGCCTTTCCACTGCGATTTCCTGCACACCGAGCCTGTCTCGCCTCCTTAAGCCATACCGTATCCATTGCGATGGACTTTAGGCAAAGGCTCTGTGCCCAGGGCGACCTAACATATACCTAACACCCTCGGGGGCCCCTGTCAAGCGTGTTCCTCTGGGACAATCGGCGAAACGGCCGGGCAAGAAGACAGCCCCGCGGTCATCCGCGAGGGCCCTCAACCACCGTTCATGAACCGTTTCGTTCGGGCATCGAGTGCGACCCGGTAGGTTGGGCTCGAAGGCCGAACGCGAGAACTCCGAACCGAGAGCGCGGGCGGCGAGCGCCCGAATCGCCGTAAGCCTTTGCCTGGCCGCACTTACGGCGAAAGCCCCGGCCCGTCACGGGCCGAGGCTCTCCGTTAACGTCCGAGCCGCGAGAAGTTCGCGGTTTTTCGTCCGGCTCCCCAAACGAGACTCGAACCTGCACCCTTGCGCTCTGTCGTAACCCAGTAGTAATGTCCGGTCCGGACCCATTAGAACTGTCCGCTT
>CAZIJC010000129.1:0-13010 GCA_964539385.1 uncultured Anaerolineales bacterium
TCCTTGGCGCCATGGTCTTCGTGCCGGGGTTCCCGAAGACGCCGTTCATCGTCCTGTCGCTGGGCGCAGGGCTGCTGGCACGGACCCTCGCACGCCACGAGAAGCGCGCCGCGGCAAAACCGGAGGAGGCCAAGCCCACCGCCGAACTCGACGAACGGCCCGTCGAAGCCATGCTCGAGGTGGATCGCATCGCCGTCCTGGTCGGCGCGCGGCTCATACAGACGGTGGATCCCCGCCGCAAGGGCAGTCTGTTCCACCGGATCGCCCCGCTCCGGCGCCGGTTCGCCGAACAGTACGGCGTCATCCTGCCGCTCATCCGTCTGCGCGACCAGATGGCCCTCGATCCCAATGTGTACGAGATCCGCTTGCACGGTCACGTGGTCGCCCGCGGCAGCCTCGAACCCGAACGGTTCCTCGCGATGGATCCCGGTACCGTCACGAAGCCCATCAAGGGGCAGGTCACCCAGGAACCCGTCTTCAACCTGCCCGCCATCTGGATCACACCCGACCAGAAAGAGGAAGCCGAACTGGCCGGCTACACCGTCGTCGACCCCGAATCGGTCCTCGTGACACACCTGTCGGAAAGCCTTCGCCGGCACGCCCACGAGATCCTCTCGCGGGACGACGTCCAGACACTCGTCGATCGGCTGCGCGAGCGGTATCCGACGCTCGTCGGCGGCGTCGTCGGCGACCTCGTCCCGGTGGGCCTGCTGCACCGCGTGCTCCAGAACCTCCTGAAGGACACCATCCCCGTCCGCAACCTCGCCCAGATTCTCGAAACGCTCGGCGACCACGCCTCGCGCACCAAGGACCCGGCCATCCTGACGGAACTCGTGCGCAAGGCACTCGCCCGGACGATTACCGAGCAGCACACCGACGACGCGGGCCGCATTGCCGCCATCGTCTTCAAACCGGCCCTCGAATACGAACTGCGCGGCACCCTGACGCAGGATGGCGGCTCCGAGTCGCTCGCCCTGCCGCCCGACCGCGCCCTCGACCTGTCGCGCCGCGCGAGCGCCGCCTGGACCGCCGCCATGAAAGAGGGACACGACAAGGCAGTCCTGTTGTGCGATTTCCGGCTGCGGCCGCATCTGGCGGCCCTGCTGTCGAGGCAACTGCCGCAACTGCCCGTCCTCGCGTACGACGAGGTCACCGTCGTGACGCCCGTGGAATCGATCGGGACGATCTCGATGGAGGGGGCGGGACAGCCGCAGCCCGGGGCCCCGGCCGGTCCGGCGCCGGCCTTGGCCACCGCGGCCGCGACCTGACGTATAGAAGCCGGTGAAACTCCGGGGGGAGACAGAGGACGACCGTGAGACGCACTGCCATGAGCGCCGCCGCCTTCGCTTTCATCGTCCTGGCCGTCGTCGGGACGGTGAGCGGCGTGCCGCCCTTTGTCTGCGGCATGCGCGCGCTGGTGGGTGCGGGCGTGGTGTACGTCCTGGTGACCGTGGCATGGCGCGTGGCAATCTCGATCCTTGTCGGCATCATCCGCAATAGCCAATCCCGCGAGCCACAGGCAAAGGACAAGGCCGGTGAGTACACAAACTGAGCAGACCACAGGCACTGCCCGCCCCACGCCCCTGCAAAACAAGGCGCAGGTGGCCTACGCCAAGCAGTCACGCCAGGCCATCGAAGACCAACTGATCGTAGACCACCTGCCGCTCGTCCGGCACATCGTCCAGAAGGTGGTCGGCAACCTGGGCCGGCGCATGGACACCGACGACCTGATCTCCGCCGGCACGGTCGGCCTCGTTCGGGCTGCGCGAGCCTACGACCCGTCGAGACACAATAACTTTAACACCTACGCGTATATCCGTGTCCGCGGGGCGGTCATCGACGAACTCCGAAGCCAGTCTTTCACCTCCTCGTCCACGCGCCAGCAGATACGCAGGGTCCGCGAGGCGCACCAACAGTTCGTGGCCCAAGCGGGGCGACCGCCAACCGACGCCGAACTCGCCGACACGGCCGGCCTTCCCCTGCAAACATACTATCGGACGGTCGAGAACGCCCGGCGGCAGCATTTCCTCTCGATCCACGGCCTGAGCGAGGACCAACCTGCCCTGGCGAACCTGCTCCCATCTGACACGACGTCGCCCGACACCCAGGCCGAAAAAAGCGAACTACTCCGGCGGCTGACCCGCGCCATCCAGGAACTGCCGGAACGCGACCGCAAGATCTTGCTCCTCTACTACGAACGCGACCTCACGATGAAGGAGGTTGGCGAGGTGCTGGAGGTCACTGAATCGCGCGTCAGCCAAGTCCATGCGAGTGCCCTGTTCAAACTGTCCGCGAAACTGAGGGACGTGTCATGAGCAGCCCAAGCGACAATTCCGTGCCCGGACCCGGCCGCAGCCACGAGATCGCCGCACCCGTCCCCGTCGTGCATGAGGACGAGCGCTTTCCGAATCGAAGGCCGCCGAACGGAAGGAGGCGAAAGCGGCGGCCCAAACCCCGTGCCAAAGATTCCACACGGGCCCCCAAACTCGAAGCGACCTCGGAAGAACCGGCGCCGTCCCTGCGGAACGATCAAGATGAGCACGCGGTCGATACCCTCGCCTGACGGGTCGGCCCGCTCACGAGGAATCCCGAGAGATGACTCAGACAGCCGTGGTGAAGAAGAATCGGGTCAAGATGGGTGAGCCCCACAGCATCGGCGTCGGGCCGTCGGCCTCTGGCGGCGCCGGGGCGGGTGCAGCCGTCCAGCCAGCGGTCCGCATCGCCGAGCAACACGCCGACCGCGCGATCCTGGCGGTGCAGTGTGCATGCGGGCAGATAACGTACGTCGAGTGCCGATGGAAGGACCCCGCGCCGGAGAACGAAACCGCCGCAGGGCGCCCCGGCGTCCAGGATCCTTCCCCTGAGAACGACAAGGAGGACAAGTAATGCGAAATGTGGCGACGTTGCTGTGGGTCATGGCGGCGTTGTGTGTCGCCGGCTGCTCGTTCCTGAAACAGCAGAGCGAGCCAACGGTCACGAACATCCCACCGCCGGTGGTTGTCGATCCCCCGGATCGTGAAAACGAGCCGTCCCCGGCCCTCGAAAAATACGCGGCCCTGCTCGAGAAGCACAACCGGACCGTCGCAGAGATGGCCCGCCAGCAAGAACAGAACCGCCAACTCTACGACCAGAACCGCGAAGCCAACGAGCAGGCCATCAGCCTGAAAGGCGAACTGGCACGGACCCAGGAGGAACTCAAGGAGGCCAACGACCTCCTGATCGAGGTCCGCCAGCAGAACGAGAATTGGAAAGCCGATGTCCTCGGGTACCGTGACGAGATACGCAGGGCCCTCCAGACGATCCTCGAAACCGAGATCAGAGTGGTCCGGTTGCTCGGAGGCGAGGCGACCGAGCAGAACGCCGTCCCGGAAGCCAAGACACCCGGCGCCAAGACCCCGGCACCTGCCACGCCGACGAAGGCGTCTGCTTCTTTGCCTCGGCCGTCCGGCACGCCGGCCAAGACAGCCGCGCCCTCGAACTCCGAGTCCACCGCTACAGCCGCCAAGGAATCCCAACCCTCAGCCCAAGCGCCCGCCCCCGACAAGGGCAAGGCCCCCACGCAGACGGAAGGAGCCAAAGGTGCCAAGACGAATCCCGCTAAGTAGAACAGCGGCGGTCGCCGCCGCAGGACTCGCCGCCCTGCTGGCCGGCTGCATGGCATCTCCACACGGGCACGGGGGGTGGAAGGTCTATGTTCACCCGAACCTCGCCAGCCATCCCCCAGCCCGTGTGGTCTTCCTTCCCCTGTACAACGAGACGGACTTCCCCAACATGGAAGAAGGACTCGCGGAGGAACTCTGCCGGGCGATTCAGCGTAGGCACCTGTTCCACCTGGAAATGCCGGTGCAACCACTGCAGGACGAGGGCGCCCTGCCTGCCCTGAACGCCAAGACGTTTACGCTCAAGGAGGTGGCCGAGATGCGCCGGGCGCTCGGCGGGGCCGACGCCGTGCTGATCGGCGGCGTGAACCGGGCCCAGCCGTTTCCTCGAATGCGGGTCGGTCTGTGCCTGAGGCTCCTCGATTTGAGGAATGCCCGGCTTCTCTGGGCCGTCGGTGGTGGGTGCGATGCGACCGACCAGCGCACCCAGCGTTGTATCGAGACGTTCTTCAAGCGTGAACTGGGCAGCGGCGCCGAGCCGTTTGAGTGGCAACTGGCCACCGTCAGCCCGCGGGCGTTTCAGAAGTTCGTGGCTTGGGAGGTGGCGGGCACCCTGCCAAGGCGAATTCGGGGCAGCGCCCGCACAAGCGGGCAATTGCGTGCCTCGGCGAACTTTAGAAAAAAACCCTGATTTTGAAAAAATTCTCTTAGGTTTCGGGGACACTCGACGAAAATAGGGGTGGCGGGAAAGCAGCCAGGGGAGAGACGCAATGGAAATCAAGCCTACGCAAGGACTTGACGCACTCGGATTGCCTGGCGAGGCCAAGAACCCGCCGAAAGCCGCCCCGTCGTCGGATGCCGGGGACAAGACTGCCGATTCGGCCAATTCCGCCGCCGAATCTGCCCTCCGGCCCTATACTCAACGCGCGGCTGAGGCGGATGAGATCCGTAGCGATGTCGTCGAAGACGCCAAACGCCTCCTGGCCGCCGGCGAGTTGGACACCCCCGAAGCCGCCGAGAGAGCGGCCGAGAACATCCTGAGACTCGGCATCTAACCCCACGAACGCTTTGCAGAAAGCACCCCCCGCTCGCAGGACCACGAAATCTCTCCGCACCCTAATCCGATAAGGCCGAACGAAGAACGCCGGGCGGCCGGTTCGGACGCCACACTGCCCATTGGGCTTCCCGCCCGGTCACCCCCCACCCAGCCGGTGCGCCGGCACGAGACGCCCTGAGGGCCGCCCGTTTGGCGGGCGAAGACGAAGGCACACATCCAGGTAGTCACCAAAAAGTCCCCGAAAGTCCTAAAGTCCCATCCGGGTCCTTCGATAATGAAACTCGAAGCGCGGCGGTTGCCGCAAGGTGCCGCAACGTTGCGTTTCGCGAACACATGCCAAGGGTGTGGGCTACTGGGGCTTGCACAGGACACCAACCATCGTTCTGGTAAAAGGGAGAGGAACAAATGCTAGCAATCAAAAGCAACTTGATGGCAGACGTAGCGGCACGCCACTTGGGCGGGAGTTACGACGCGCTCGCCCAGTCGGTTGCCAGGCTCGCGTCCGGCCTGCGCATCAACGGTGCCAGCGACGACGCGGCCGGCCTGGCCGTCCGCGAGTTGATCCGGGCCGACATCGCGACGCTCCGCCAGGGCCAGCGGAACGCCGCAGACGCAACCTCGATGCTCCAGGTGGCTGAAGGTGCCCTCGGAGCCGTCGATAGCATCCTCATCCGTATGAAGGAACTGGCCGAACAGGCCGCCACGGGGTCGTACTCCTCCGACCAGCGCACCTTGATGAACCAGGAGTTCGCTGAACTGACCAAGGAGATCAGCCGAATCTCCGAGACCACCGACTTCAACGGCATCAAACTGCTTGCCGGCACGAACTCCTACGAGATCCACGTCGGCAGCACCGACGCCAGCACGGACAACAGGATCTTGGTTCAGGGCGGGAACCTGGATGCCGGCACGCTCGGCCTCTCGGCCAGCAAGGAGTACGAGATCTGGGCCGGTGGCGGCGTGGACACCGAGGGCAGCACGCTCATCAGCGTCACCACCACCGCCGGCACCGGCACGCTCACCTTCTATTTTGCCGACGACGTCGACGACAACAGCGTCGCCATCAACACCCTGAGCGTCAGTCTGACGAAGTCCGGCTCGGGCGACGGCGACGAGGACTACACGCTGGACGAGATCGTGGACCTGATCAACGCCGAGTCCTCCGCCGTCCAGACCGGCTACAACATGGCCTCGACGCACTACGACGCCGAACTCGGGAAGTACTACATCAAGGTCACCGCCTACCAGGCTGGCCCGCAGACGGACGTGGTCATCGCCGGCACCGCAACCCTTAAGGGGACCCTCGGCGACATCATGGACGAGGGTGAGTGGTCCGACACCCAGGGATCCGGCACGGGTGCGACGGTCGACACACAGGACAACGCGAAGGCCGCGCTGGACACGGTGGACGCCGCCATCACGATCAAAGACACGCTGCGTGCCAAGTTCGGCTTCATGATCAACCGTCTGGAGGCAGCCTCGACGGTTGTCGGCATCCAGGCCGAAAACCTCTCCGCCGCCGAATCGCAGATCAGCGACGTGGACGTGGCGACCGAAATGACGGCCATGACGCGGAACCAGGTGCTCGCCCAGGCCGGTATCGCGATGCTGGCCCAGGCCAACACGATGCCGCAAATGGCCCTTAGCCTACTGCGGTAGCCCTTGTCGCGCGAACGACGTTGAACGTCGAAGGCCCATCCCCGGCCCGGGATGGGCCTTCTCTTTGCCGGCCTGCCGGAGGTGACCCACAAGTTTCTCAGGCAGAGCACCTTTCTTCCGCTTGTGTATCGGGAAGGCGTCCTATACAATCACAGGTAGAGGATAGGGCCGGCAGGGGAGGGACGCGAGATGGCACCTGGACGGAACGATCCATGCCCGTGCGGCAGCGGAAAGAAGTACAAGCTCTGTTGCCTCAAGGCCGGTCAACCCGCCAGGACGGCGGAAGGCCGAGCGGCCCTTGCCAAGGAGCATTTCAAGCGGGGCAACGAACTGCGCAAAAAGAAGCGGATCGCCGGGGCCATGGACGCCTACCGCGAGGCCATTCGCCTCAAACCCGACTACGGCCCGGCCCTGGAGAACCTGTCGGGGATCCTCCAGGCGGCCAACCAGCACGATGAAGCCGTCGTTTTTCTGAAACGGGCGATTGAAGCCAACCCCGAGCGGCGTAAACCGCGCCTGAACCTCGCCTTCATCTATGCCCAACTCGGCCGCACCGAGGACTGCGAGCGCCTGGTTCGGGAAATGCTCCGCCGCAATCCCACAGACGTCCGGGCACTCTATCGGCTCTCTGTCCTGCTGGAACGCAAACTGCCGGACGAAGACCTCCGCGCCATCTGCTCCTTGCTGGAGACCGCGTCGGACCTTCCCGTCCGGGAACGCCAACTGCTCCACGCCGGCCTGGTGGACGTCTACAACGCCCGCAAAGAGTACGGCAATGCCGCCAAACACGCCGAGACGGCCAACGCCCTGGACAAACAGTGGCGCAAGGAAGAGGGCCAACTGCGCGACGGGCTCGTCGTAACCTCCCTGGTTGACCGGCTGATTGAGATCTACTCGCCGGAGTACTTCGAGCGTGTTCGCGACTTTGGCTCGGACTCGGTGCGGCCGGTGTTCGTTGTCGGGCTCCCGCGGTCGGGAACCACCCTGGCCGCACGGATCATCGGAAGCCACCCTCGGGCCTTTTCCGCGGGCGAGTTGCATCTGGGCAAGAACGCGTTTTACACGGTTCCCCACCTGCTGCAAACCAAGGAGAAGCCCGAGGTGTGCGCGGGCCGCATCACCTCCGACATAACCCGGAGACTCGCCAATCACCACCTGCACGTGCTCAAACTGATTGACCATGAGGCCGACCGCGTGGTCGACAAGACCCCCATGAACTACCTCGTCCTGGGGTTGCTTGTCACCATGTTTCCCCGGGCCAAGATCATCCATACCCGTCGCGACGTCCGGGACGTGGCCACGTCCTGCTGGCTGAAACAGTTCGCCAAAATGTTCTGGGCCTGCGACAAGGAGTGGATCGCCACCCAGATCCACCAGTACCGCCGCATCATGGATCATTGGCAGCGGGCGCTGCTCTCCCCAATGCTCGATTTCCAGTACGAGGAGGTCGTGACGGACCTGGAGACACACGCCCGCCGGCTCATCGACTGGGTCGAACTGCCCTGGGACCCCGCGTGCCTCGAGTTTCATCGGTCGAAAGGAGTGGTGCGCACCGCCAGCATCCAGCAGGTTCGCCAGCCCGTCTACACCCGGTCCGTCGGGCGCTGGCGGAACTACGAGGATCACCTGGCCGACCTGTACGCCCTGCTCGAGCCCGCCGCCAAGGTGGCCCAGTAGGGGAGCCTGCCCCGCGCTTGTCGAAGGGTACCCGCCGCGCAATGTGCCACAAGCAAGCGTCTCCTGCTCTAGCCGTGCGTCCCCGCGCCGCAGAAGCGGTGTTGCGGGGTGTTTGCTTGTCGCTCGACACAACGCCCACGTGTTTGGCGGCCGGCGAATGCCGCTCGTGGTGCTACTGGCAGGCCATTTTCCCCCCGCCCACGAATAGCCTCAAGCCAACCGCCGTTCTCCCGATAATAGAGCACGGAGGGCAGGGCATTTGGCTTCCCCAGTACGGGGAAGGCCGGTGAGGGAGAGTTGGGCCATGGCAATTCAGGGACTCACGGGCGTCTTCTCAGGCATCGACACCGACCTCCTGATCGCCCACACCATCACGGCCAACAGCCGCAGACTCATCGCGCTGTCCCTCCAGAAGGCCGAACTACAGGCCGAAGTCTTTGCCCTGGATGACATGAAAGGCCGTCTGGAGAGCCTGGACCTCCTGGTGAACCAGTTGCGCGACGCCTCCACGCTGCGTCAAGTGACGGCCTCGACCACCGACAACGACGTCGCCTACGCCGCCTCGGGAACGGCCGAGGGGGCGTTCGCCGTTCATGTCGAGCAGTTGGCCGCCGCCGAGAGGGAAGTTCACGACGGCGTGACAACCTGGACGCACGGCACGAGCGTCTCCGGCGGGGACGAGGAGTATCTCTCCGCCGACGACATCTCCAGTGGCGCCGGCACGGACTACAAGTTCGTCTTCCAGTTCGGCGACGAGGACCAGGTCACCGTGGACCTCTCTGCCTACGATGCCACCGGCATCACGCTGGACGAACTCGTCTCCGAGATCAACACCGCTGCCGGCTA
Source organism: uncultured Anaerolineales bacterium (assembly GCA_964539385.1). Taxonomy (GTDB): domain Bacteria; phylum Planctomycetota; class Phycisphaerae; order FEN-1346; family FEN-1346; genus JAUVZF01. The sequence goes on from CAZIJC010000129.1 coordinate 8,839, forward strand.
CACGGCCGCCACCGCCGCCCAGGACGGCGACGACTACATGCTCGGCCTCCAGGCCCAAAACGCCGGCAAGAGCACGGCACTGGTCATCACCGACGACGACTCGGTCAACCTGCTGGACAATATCAACGACTTCGCACAGACCGCTGACGCCTCGCTCGGCACGGACATGCTCATCGGGGCCGGCCAGTTCGTCTACACCTACGACGGCACCACGCGGACCATCACGACCACCGCCGAGACCACCTTCGGAGAGTTCCTCGACTTGATCAACAACGACGCGGGCAACCCCGGCGTCAGGGCCAGCAGTCTCCTGCACGAGGGCGTCCACCTGGTCCTCTCCGGAGAGAACACCGGCGCCGATTTCGGAATCACCATTGAGGCGGCAACCACCCTGGCCGGGTTCGCCCCCGGGGACTGGACCGAAACCCAGACGGCCCAGAACGCCCAGATCCGAGTCGATGGCTATCCCACCGCCCCCGACCTGATCGAACGAAGCAGCAACACCGTTACCGACGTACTGCCCGGAACCCTCCACCTGACGGGAACCGGCGATACCACCATCACCCTCTCCAGGACGACCGCCACGCTGAAGCAGAACCTCACGAACCTTGTGGCCGTGTTGAACGACATCGCAACGAAGATCGACGACTACACCGGATACGACGACGACGACGAAACCAGCGGCGTGTTGCAGGGCGACTACTTCCTCAACGGCGTCTTCAATCAGGTCCGCGCGGCGCTGGTCCAGCCGGCGCCGGGTTTCCTCGACGGCAGCGAGACCTTTACCCTGGCCAATGAGATCGGTCTGGAAGTGGACCGCTACGGCGAGTTCTCGTTCGATGAATCCACGTTCAACGAGGTCGTCGCCGAAGACTACCAGGCTGTCCTGAACCTCATCGGCACGGTGGGCACCGGGGTCGTCGATTCAGCCGACATCCAGTTCGCCGGCGCCGACGAGAGCACCCGGGGCGGCACCTACGACCTCAAGGTGGAGTATGACGCGGTAGGCGACGTCGCCAGCGCCCAGATCAAACTCGAAGACGAGGAGACGTACCGCGACCTGGGCGTCTCGGGCAGCACCCTCACGGGCGTCTACGGCAACCCCGAGCAGTACCTGATGTTGACGGTCGTGTCGGGCGGAACGTCCGAAACGCGGGATTACACGGTTCGCGTCCAGCGAGGCTTTGCCGGCGAGATCTACGACCGCCTTCAGGACATCCTGGACGAGGTCGACGGCACCTTTGGCACGAAGCGGGACAGTTACAGCAACCCCACAGATTCCGGCACGATCGACATCGTTGACCAGAAGATGGAACGCGAACAGAAACGGCTCGAGCAGATGGAGGAGCGGCTCGTGGCACAGTACGCCCGGCTTGAGGCAACGCTGGCCCGACTCGACGCGCAACGCGGCGCCTTCGAGGCGATGTTCTCCTCACTGGAAGCCTCTGAGAAGAACGACTAGCGGGATCGATGAGAGGGAGACCCGGTGGACGGAATCGGCGCTTACCACGAAAACGCCGTCGCCACGCAGACGGGGGCGCGACTCGTCGTCCTCTTGTACGAGGGCGCCATCAAGTTCCTTGGGCAGGCCAAGCAGGACCTCGAAGCCAGCGACTTCAAAGCCAAGGGCGAGCATATCGTCAAGGCCCTTGCTATCATCTGTGAACTCGACTCCTGCCTCGACCTGGAAAAGGGCGGCGACGTGGCCGGCAACCTCCGCGGCCTCTACCACTTCATGATCCAGCACCTTAACGAAGCGAACGTCCACTGCGACCCGCAGCGGATCCAGAACGTCATCGACTGCCTCAGGGACTTGAACGCGGGGTGGAAAGCGATCACACGCTGACGCCCTTGCCGGCAAGGACCAGTCCCGGCGACACGGGCCGCACAGGTGCCAGCGGGACGTAACTCCAATCCTCAGCCAACCTTGGTGCCGTATCCTGCGACCGTGGGCCGAATGAATGAGGGTTGCACCGCGTCTTCATAGGAACGAAAGCGGTAGTTCCGGGGCGTTGAACTCAAAGCAGATCGATCAGCACCGGTTTCAGTAGCCGTTTGATGACGACCAAGGCCACGATCCCCACCAGGACGACCAAGACCGTCATGGCTTGCCACTCGCCAAACACCAGCCCCATGGCCACGCCTGCCGCGGGAGGATGTTCGGTGTTCGTGACAACCATCATGAATATGGCCAGCCCAACCGCCATCGCTCCGAAAATGACGTACGTGTGATCCGCGATGAAAGCGAATTGCGCCAGCCACGGCCATTGCGACACCCAATGGCAAAAACTTCCAACGACAAGCCCGATGACGTAACCGCCGACGAGGTACCTTGGCCTTGAAACGTTCTTGTGCGGCGCAGTGAACACAATGAACGAAGTCGCTCCCAAAGACGCCACAACCGCCGCATGGGACATCACGTTAAGCCCGAACAGTATCAGAAGCGAGGAAACCGTGGCCAACGCGCACTGGAGAATGTATCGCGCCTTGTTCGTACGGAACTTCGCATCGATGAGCCAAATCATGGATCACCCACCTATATGATGCCGCCGTCTGCTCGAACATCCAGGCCATACCGGGCCGACCAGACGCCGGTCCACGTGGTCGGCGAGAGCGGAAGTCCGTGCAGCCCGGACCCTACTGCAGTATACACCAGCCGGCGTTGCCGCCGAGAACACCTCGACGGGCTTGCCTTCCAGGGTGGCCGCGAACGCCGCGGGCGTCTGCCAACCGATCCCGCTGTGCGGCCGGCGGTGGTTGTACTCCAGCCGCCACTCGTCCAGCACATACCGTGCCTCGGCCAGGCTCAGGAACAACTCCCGGTTCAGCAGTTCATCCCGCAGTCTGCCGTTGAACGACTCCACGTACCCGTTCTCCCAGGGGCTCGCCTTCTGGATGTACAGCGTACCCACACAGGCCCGCTGGAGCCAGCGTTGAATCTCCTTCGCAACGGACCGTCTCGACCGTCCTCCGACGCCGCTCGGGGTCTACCAATTTGGGCGGGCTGCCTCCTTGAGGATCTGAATGTCCAACGCCTGGTCGGCCACCACCCGCTTCAGACGCGCATTCTCCTTCTCGAGGGCCTTCAGTTGCTTGGCCACCTCCGGGGCCATCCCGCCGTACTTCTGCCGCCACCGGTAGTAGGTCTGCTCGCTGATGCCCAACTGCCTGCAAACCTCCGGCACCTTCAGCCCTTTGCCCAAGGCCACGTCCGCCTGACGCAGCTTCCCCACGATCTGCTCCGCACTGTGTCGCTTTTTCACCTGAGAATCCTGTCCGGCCATCCGGCCGCCAGGATTCTCTCACAAAACCTGGATCAAATCACGGGGAGGGGGTCACGCCAAACACCTCCCCGTCCGTCGGTCCTTCCACCACCATGGCGGCCTTCGAACCGTCCAGCCGGATCGACGACAGCATCGTCGTTATGCACCAATGGCCACGCGGAGCGGCGTCTACCACTCGCCCGCCACCCGGCGCCCGGCCATAGAGCCGCGTCAGGTCCGTCTTGGCACCGCTTTCATCAAGAAAGATCAGCCGCTCCGGGGCCACCCCAGCGAAACGCTCGGGCCACGCCTCTCGCTGGGCCTTCACGTCCGGGCGGTCTTGCTCGCTGGCACGGAGCGTCTTTTTTTTCGACGGAACCCCAGCCGCACCAACGCCCGATGCACGGCCATGATGCTCGCCTCAACGCCCGAGCGGTCCAACAGTTCCTGAAGCGTCGCGTCGGGCTGCGCCTCCAGCAGCGTCTTGAGCCGGTCCAGGTCCTTCCCCTGGAACTTGGGCGGCTTCTGGCCGCCCCGCGGCCTGGCCGTGATGCTCCCCGTCTCCCGCCGACGCTGCAGCAACCGGCGGATCCACGCCGTGCTCACCCCGAAGAGCCGGGCGATCTCCTCACGCGTCCCGACTCCCTCGTCGCAGGCCCGCACGACCCGTTCCCGAAGGTCCTTCGAGTAGGTTCTCATGCCTACTCTATCGGCCATCGCTACGAAAGAACGTGAATCGCTCTAGCCACTTGTCAGTCACTTGTAGCGCCACCTGTCAATCACCTGTAAGCGTTGTTTTCGGCCGAAAAACGCATTGTAAGTCCTTGTTCTGCAACGCCTTATGAGGCGATTGCTGGCCTCCGGAGCCAAAGGTTGGAGGTTCGAATCCTCCTGGGGACGCCATCGTAA
>CAZIJC010000130.1:0-12659 GCA_964539385.1 uncultured Anaerolineales bacterium
CCGCGAGCGTAAGCGAGCGGGTGCCGTTCTCGCCACGGCAAAAGACTTACGTAAGTCCGCTTAGCCAGCCACGGGCGGGTGGCCTGTCCGTGCGCCGCGACTTTTTTACGAAAGGGACGCCTCGTGAAGACCTACGCGATTGTGGCGGCAGAGGGAAGCCCGGCTCCAGCCCCGACCGGGGGCGACGAGGGGCAGGCGCCGGGGGGGGGCATGACAAACATGCTCCTACTGATGGGGGCGATCTTCGTGGTCTTCTACCTCCTGCTCATCCGCCCGCAGCGAAAGAAGGAGAAGGACCGACAGCGGCAGCGCGAGGAGATGCTCGGCAACCTCAAGCGGAACGACCACATCGTGACGATCGGAGGCATCCACGGCATCGTGGCGTCGGTCGGCGAGAAGGAGGTCGCCATCAAGATCGATGAGCGGGGCGATGTGAAGATGCGCTTCTCGCGCGACGCCATCAGCAAGGTCGTCGGCAGGGACGACCAGGAGGACGACCAGGAGGGCGAGAGGACACTCGGCGACCGGTCGGACGCGGGCAGGTAGGCGCTCGGTGTTGCGCGGCCCGTACGGGCCGCGCAGAGGCGCGGGCAAGGCCATACTAGAAAATCGAGGCGGCAATGAGTCGATGGGTTTATTGGGTCAGTCTGATCTTCATCGCCGTGGTGGTGGGGTTCCCCCTTTACGGGATTCTGTCGGACCCGCAGGGCGACGTGCGTGACCTGTTCCGTCTGGGTATCGACCTGGAGGGCGGGACGAGCCTGATTTACGAACTGCACCCGCCCGAAGCGGGCGGCGAGGCACCCGACGCCCGGGCCGCCAAGCAGGTCATCGAGGGACGCATCAATCCCGAAGGAACGCGCGGGTACACCGTCCGCGCGATTGGCCAGCACCGGCTCGAGATCGTCCTTCCCGGTCGGCAGACGCGCGTCAAGGTCGATGACGAGGCGGTCACCCAAGCCATCCTGGCCTCTGTCGAAGAGCGGGTCAAGACGCGTGGAAACGCGACGGCGGCCGGCAGCATCGCCGCCGACCGCGACGCGATGCTCGCCGGCACGCGGCTGGTGGTCCGTATGAGGCCGGCGCTGTACCTCGATGATATCCAGAACCGCATCGTCCGTGCGGTCCGCGGGCTTCCGTCCGAGAAGCGAGCGGCGGTGGCCGTCGTGGGGCTTGTGCGCGCCAAGGAGCAGTGGGAGCAGGTCGAGATTCTCCTGGCCGTTTCGCCGTCCGACAAAGGCTCTGTCGCCGAGTGGAAAGACCTGGTCAGGACGGCCCTGGCCACCCAGCGCGACGTGACGCGCGTGAAGCGGCTGGTGCGGCAGGCGGGGTTCCTGGAGTTCCGCATCGTGGTCGATAAGGTCAAGGACCGCGACAAGGGTGCGAACTTCGAGCGGCTCGTCAGCCTGAAGCAGGCCGGTCAGCCATCCAACGACGCCCGCTTCAAGTGGTATCCGCTCGCGAAGGGCTGGCAGTGGTACACCGACGGCAATCTGGATGCGTGGAACTTCGTGTACGTCGTTGACGAGGAGAGCCAAACGGTCGAGGCCCTGGTCGATGTCTCGGACGGCCAGAACGTGACGGGCAAGGACCTGAGCGCCGCTCGCCCCTCGACGCAGGAAGGCGAGCCGATCGTCGTCTTCTCCGTCAAGCCCGAGGCGGGGGCGAGGTTCTTCCGCCTGACGCGGCCCGAGGTGCGCAACCGCCAGATGGCCATCATCCTGGACGGCCGTATCCAATCCGCACCCTCGCTTCGGGCCACGCTCTCGACCGGAGGCATCATCGAGGGGTACCGCAACAACATCCGCACACGCGACGAGGTCGTTACGATCCTGAACTCCGGCCAATTGGCAGCAAGCCTCGGCGACCCCGTCACCGAGCGGACCGTCGGGCCGGAACTCGGTGCCGACAACATCCGCCGCGGGTTCCAGGCCAGCGTCATCGGCTTCGCCCTGGTGGTGCTGTTCATCCTGATCTATTACCGCTTCGCCGGCCTGGTGGCCAACATCGCCCTCGTCCTGAACATGGTGCTCATCGTGTGCATCATGTCGCTGGTCCGGCAGGCGTGGACGCTGCCCGGCATCGCGGGCCTGATCTTGAGCCTGTCGATGGCCATCGACGCCAACGTCCTGATCTACGAGCGCCTGCGCGAAGAGAAGGGCAGGGAGGGCAGTCTTGCCTTCGCCCTCAAGAAGGCGTACCAGCGGGCGTTCCGCACCATCCTGGACGCTAACCTGACGACGCTCATCCCGGCGTTCGTGCTCCTGTCGCCGGGCCTGGCGACCGAGGAGGTCAAGGGCTTTGCGGTCGTCATGATCATCGGCATCGGCGTCAGCATGTTCACGGCGGTGGTCGTGACGCGGATGATCTTCGAGACGGCCATCAAGTGGGGCATCGTCAAGCAACTCAAGATGTTCCAGTTCTTCGCCGCGCCCAGCCTGAACTGGATGCGGTTCGTGCGGCCGGCGATGGTCGTCAGCGGCGGCCTGGCGGCGCTCGGGGTCATCATCTTCTTCAGCCGCGGCGAAGAGAAGTACGACATCGAGTTCACCGGAGGCACGCAGGTCGAACTGGCCGTCAAGGTGCCCGAGGGCGAGACCGACGTGCCCATCTCGACCGTCCGCGGACGCGTGACCGGTGTCCTCGGCCCCGCCGCCACGGTCCAGGAACTGGAGTATGCGTACGATGCGGCCGAGGCGGAGGTGGACCGGTTCCTCATCAGCGTTCCTGCCACCGGCGAGGCGGCAGCGGGCGAGGCCGCCGTCAAGGATGCCCTCTCGAAGGCCTTTGCGGACATGCGCCCGGAACTGGGCGCCGGCCGGGCGACGGCGACCGCCTCGGAGATCACCGAGGCGGCGATCCGCCAGCGTCTGAGGTCGAGCCGGCCGGCCGGGGCGAAAGGACCCGCAGGCGAGAAGACCGCCGAAGCAAAACCCGCCGAAGCGAAACCCGCCGCCCCTCCCGCCGCTCGATACATCCCGCCCGAAGAGCGGCAGTTCCTCGGCAAGATACGCATCCTGGCCGACATCAGCCCCGCCATGGCCACCGGCGAGGTTCAACGGCGAATCGACGCCTTTATCCGCGACCGCTATCCCGACGTGGCCGGCACGCTGTACCGCATCGAAGGCCTCGACGCCGGCGCCGTCGCGGGCGAGTTCAAGACCTTCGACATCTGGGTCCGCCAGGACTACGCCGGCAAGCGCGGCGACACGCCTAACCCGGCGTTCTGGACCGACGACATCATTTGTCCCGCCCTCGGGGCGGAGCAGGCCTTCGCCTCGACGACCTCCTTCGAGCCGACGATGGCCGCCGAGGCCTGGGACAAGGCCGTCATGGCCATCCTCCTGTCGCTGGTCCTGATGATCCTTTACGTCTGGGTCCGGTTCGCCCGGTTCTCGTCGGGCCTGGCGGCGGTGGTGGCGCTGATCCACGACGTCGTCATCACCCTTGGCGCGGTTACGGTGGCGGCGCTCGTGGCCGGCACGTTCCTCGGGTCCGGGCTGCTCTTTGCGGATTTCAAGATCAACCTGCCCATGGTCGGTGCGTTCCTGATGCTGGTTGGCTACTCGATCAACGACACGATCGTGGTGTTCGACCGTATCCGCGAGAACCGCGGCAAATATGGCGATTTCTCCGTGTCGGTCGTCAACACCAGCATCAACCAGACCGTGTCGCGGACCGTGCTGACGAGCCTGACAACGTTTCTGGCGGTCATCTCGCTGTACGTCTTTGCGGGCAGGTCGTCGAGCGTGCACGGCCTGAGTTTCGTCATGCTGTTCGGCCTGCTCGTCGGGACGTATTCCTCCATCGCCATTGCCAGCCCGATCCTGGTGCTGCGGCAGTACCTGTACAAGGTGTACGTGTGGGTGTACCCGGTCATCGGGGTGGGTCTGCTGGTGTACTTCGCGTGCGTGTGGCAGGGGCCCGGCGAGTTCTTCGGCTCGTGGGGCGGATGGGTCTGGGCGGTGCTGCAACTGGCTTGGGTGGCCGTGGCCTGGTGGATCGTCTCGCGCGATGCCTACGGCGAGGTCTGGCCCCCGGCGGAGTCGTCGCCCGGCCTGGTGAAGGCGTTGGCGGCGGTCAGCCTGCTCGCGCCGCCGGCGGCGGTGGGCCTGTCGGTGGCGATGCTGCTGGCTCGCGCCGCCGAATGGACCGCCTGGGTCGGCCCGGCCGCCATCGGGGCACTGGCTACGGCGCCGGTCACGTGGGCACTGTACCGGATGACTTGGGGCAAGACCGCCCGGAAAAACTAATCGCCCGGACCACCTGCCTCCGATAGTATAGGCGGGAGAAGAAGCGAACTCGCACTCCGACGCAAGGTGCGGCCATGCGCCCGCTTACTAAAGTGGTTCTGGTTCTGGCTCTCGTCGTCATCGCCGTCGGGGCGCTGTTCATCGCCAGCCGCGACTGGAGCGACCTGGCAAAGTACAAGTCGCTCGGGCCGAAGGCCATCAAGCCGAACTCGGATGAGCCAACCGAGTACAACGACCCCGTCGCGATGTACGAGCGGTGGCGCAAACGCCTGACCCAGCGCGATAAGAACAACGACCCGGACCCCAAGCCCAAACCCGACACCCCGCGGCCAACCGACCAGGACCTGCTGTCCACCTCCCGCGACGAGGGAACGGTCGTAGGAGGCGGCGGCGACACGCCCGTCGCGGGGGCCGATCCGCCGGGGCCCGTCCTGCGGCCGGCCGGCATCGACGGCGACGTCGTCACCGGGCCGCTTCGGACCAAAGAGACCGATGCGGCAAACATGCACGTCGTTGTCCAGGGCGATACGCTCTACGGCATCGCCATCGAGCACTACGGCAGCGCCAAGTTCGTGGGGGCCATTGAGGCGGCGAACCCGGGCATCAACCCGGGCGCGCTCCGGATCGGCGACCGCATCGTCCTGCCAAAACCCGAGCCCGACAAGCCTGCCGCACCGCAGCCGAAACGCAGCAAGATTTACCTCGTCAACAAAGGCGACACCCTCATCGGCATCGCCCGCAAGGTCTACGGCGACGCCGCCATGTACCCGAAGATCTACGAGGCGAACAAGGACGTCCTCTCCTCTCTGAACGCGCGGCTGTACGTCGGCATGCGTCTGCGGCTGCCTGAGGCCGAATAAGCACCTCGACGCAGGTTGCGCCTCGCCGTCGAGCCCGCCCCGAGCCCGCTGCGGAAGCAGCGGGTTGCGTTCTCCTGGCGCCGCAGGTACGCTCAGCCGATGATGAAGGCGCGCGCGATGCCGGAGAAGCCTGATGCCGGGGGTGGATCGGTCCGCGTCGGCACGTCCGGCTGGTCTTACGACGACTGGGACGGCCGCTTCTATCCCGGGCGCAAGGGGCGCGGGTTCGACCGCCTGGCCTACCACGCCCGTTACTTCGACTGCGTTGAGGTGAACTCGTCGTTCTATCGGCCGCCGAGCGCGCGAGCCGCCGCCTCGTGGCTCACGCGGACGCCGCAGGATTTCGAGTTCACGTTCAAACTGTACCAGCGGTTCACCCACGAGCCCGACAAACCGTGGACGGCGGATGACGTCGATGCGTACCGCCGGGGCATCGACCCGGTGCGCGAGGCGGGGCGGCTCGGCGCCGTGCTCGTCCAGTTTCCGTGGTCGTTCCGGGCCGACGACCGCGCTTTCCGGCGCCTGGAGGCGATTCGCCGCGACTTCGCCCGTCTGCCGCTGGTTCTCGAGGTGCGGCACGCGAGTTGGATGTCGGCGCTGGCGGTCAAGCGGATCAGGGACAACGGCTTCGGCTTTGCGAACATCGACCAGCCCGCCGGCCGCAGCGGCTTGCCGCCGATGACGCTCGTCACCTCGCCCCTTGCCTACGTGCGTCTGCACGGCCGCAACAGCGAGGCCTGGTTCTCCGCCGACGCCGGCCGCGACGCCAGGTACGATTACCTGTACCGCGAGGACGAGATCGCCGAATGGATCGAACGCATCCACGAGATCGCCCGCGCGAGCGAAAAGACCTATGTCTTTACCAACAACCACTACCGCGGCCAGGCCCCCGCCAACGCGCTCCAGATCCTCTCGAAGATCCGCGACCGTCCGGTCCCCGTGCCGTCGCGACTGCTTCAGGCGTTCCCGTTCCTGGAGGATATCGCCGTTGAAGGTATCGCGCCCGGCGAGCAGGGCGAACTGTTCTGATCCGACCGGGCGGGGTGCAGGCAAGGTCGGCCGGAAAGGTTAACGCCGGAATCTCTCGACCCGAAAAGGAGGCGACAATGAGAAACGCGGTATGGTTTTCCCTCGGCGCCCTGGCGCTCGTTGCAGCCCTCAGCGCCGGCTGCCGCAGCACGCCGGCCGAACCGGCGCCCTTTGAGAAGGGAAACGCCTCGGCCCAAGCGCTTCCTTCACCGCCGCCGGCCGCAGCGACCGCGCGGCAGGAACCGCCCTCAACAACGGTGCCCGAACAGCCCGCGCCTCGGGCCACACCTCCCGCCGCTCCCGACCCGCGCTGGCCACGGATACGCGAAGGCCATCACATCCGCTGGGCAGGCCGCGTGTGGAACACCCGAAAGCCGGCCAAGGTCTGGCAGGCAGGCGACATCGGCACACTCGGCCAGCACAATGGCACGGCCACGTACCTCGGCGAGGACAACGTTAACGGCGGCACGGTCGAGTTCGACGTCAAGTTCGACGCCGGCTACCTGGCGCCCGAGGGCGGCGGCAAACACTTTTTGGAGATCATGAGTTGGGTGGGCGACCGCGGCGACCGCGAGGCCATCCGCGCGAAGCCCTCGTCGCGGATCGAACTGGCGAACCTCGGCGACCGGCCGCGGTGCCTCGTGTGGAACTACGGCCCCCAGTTCCGCGGCCAGGCGACCGGGATCTTCGCCATCGGCCCCGCCTTCGAGGCCGACCGCTGGTACCACGTGCGGTTCGAGTGGACCTACCGCGAGCCAAGCGGCAAGATTACGATATACGTCGATGACCGGTCCTACGCGTCCGCGTTCGAGTTCGTGCCGGGCACCGTGGGGCCGGGGCGGTTCTTCCTGTTCGGCCACGTCGAGACGACCCGACCCGACGGCTGTCTGCACTTCCGCAACTTCAAGGTGAGGGAGCGAAAATGAGACGGACGACGATCCCGGCGGCGGCATTGGCCCTGGCCGCCGCACTCATCCTGTGGGCGACGCCCACGGCCCGCGCCGACGCCCTGGAAGCCGGCGTTGCCGCCTGCGACATCACGCCTCCCGTCGGCTACCGCATGAGCGGGTACTTCCGCGAGCGCACCAGCACCGGCACGCTCAACCCGCTGATGGCCAAGGCGCTGGTGCTGAAGCAGGCCGACGTGCGGGCCGCCATCGTCTCGTGCGACATCATCGGCCTCTCGCTCGATGTCTCCGGCCGCGCCCGGGCCGAGGCGAGCGCCAAGACCGGCATCCCCGCCGAGAACATCCTTATCGCCGCAACGCACACGCACACCGGGCCGCTCTACGGGGGCGCCTTGCGGAAACACTTCCACGACCTGGCGGTCGCCAAGCACGGCCGCGACCCGTGCGAGGCGGTCGATTATGCGAAGCAACTTGTTGCGAAACTCGTCAAGGTCGTCGCCGACGCGAGCGCCGCCGCCAGGCCGGTCTCCCTGGCGGCCGGCGTCTGCGAGCAGCAGGGCCTCTCGTTCAACCGGCGGTTCCACATGAAAGACGGGTCGGTGCGGTTCAATCCGGGCGCGGTGAATCCGAACATCGTGCGGCCGGCGGGGCCGATCGATCCGGAGGTCGGCATCGTCATGGTACGCGATGCGGGCGGGAATCCGCGTGCGGCCATCGTCAACTTCGCCCTCCATCTCGACACGGTCGGCGGGACGAAGTATCACGCCGACTTCCCGTACTTCCTCCAGCAGGCCCTGCGCGAGGCGTGGGGCGAGAAGTTCGCCCTCCTTTTCGGCACGGGATGCTGCGGCGACATCAACCACGTGGACGTCACGAGGAAAGAGCGTCTGAAGACCGAAACCATCGGCCGCACGCTCGGCGAGACCGTCGCCAAAGCCGACCTGAAGGCCGTCGCCGAGCCCGCGCTGGCCGTCCGCCGCCAGATCGTCCGCGCGCCGCTTCAGAAGTGCGATGCCGAGAGAAGAGCGTGGGCACGCGAGGCCATTCGGAAAGTCGGCACGCGCAGCCTGCCGTTCCTGGAGCAGGTGGAGGCGTACAAGATACTCGCCATTGAGTTACGCGGCGGCGATACGATTCCGCTGGAGGTCCAGGTCTTCCGCTTCTCGAAGGACATGGCGCTGGTCGGCCTGCCGGGCGAGGTTTTCGTTGACCTGGGCCTTGCCATCAAGCGAGCCAGCCCGTTTGCGACGACGCTGGTGGTTGAGTTGTGCCACGACGCCCCCGGCTACATCCCGACGAAGAAGGCGTTCGCCGAGGGCAGTTACGAGACCGTGAACTCCCGCATCGCCCCCGGCGGCGGCGAGATGATGGTCGATGCGGCCGTGCGGCTGCTCCGGGAACTCGCCGACGGCGCCCCGTGACGTCAGCGCTGCGGCTGACGACAGACATTCGGCACGAGCGCCGCCGACAGGGGATCGAAATCTTCCGGGCCGAAACCGAGGTGCAGCCGCCGGCGCCACCCCTCGGCATACTCGAACCGGCCCGACATCCGGCCGACCTCGCGGCTGAAATCCTCCATCGCCGTCAAGTACGAGTCCATGCCCTGGCTCTCGACGAGCCACTCCTTCTGGCTCCGGTGGCAGGCGAGCATCGCGCGCTTGCGGTCGAGAACGCCGCTGATATCGACAAACAGGTCGGGGCGCACCATCTGCCGGAGCGGGTCGCGGTTGCCGTGCGGCTGGGCGTGATAGACGGCCATGTCGCCCTCGACGGGCGGGCGCGGCGGATCGGTCGGGAAGTTCCGCATCCCGCGACAGAACGCCGCCGTCACGGCCAGGCGTGCGGCGGCCTGGTGGTCCTCCATGTAATCGCTCGGCGACTGGACGAGGAGGATCTCAGGGGCCACCTCGCGCACGATTGCCGCGACGCGGGCAAGCAGCTCCCTCTCGTAGAAGATCTCGATGTCGGGCACCAGGCTCTCGTGGTAGACGGCGCCGATGGCTGCTGCGGCCGCCATCGCCTCGTCGCGCCGGACCCGCACGATCTCGTCGGTTGGCAGTGTGGATGTGCCGCACGAACCGTTGGCGATGGCCAGGTAGTGAATCTCGCAGCCGGCGTCGGCAAGCCGGACGACCGTGCCGGCCATCAGGAATTCGATGTCGTCGGGGTGGGCCGCCACGGCAAAGGCGCGCTTGGGCATCTCGGGTTCCTCAACGAGTGCGGCGCCGGCGAAGGGAGCGGCCAAGCCGTCCCCGAGCCTCCGGTCGCTCCCGCGACCGGCTCGATTCGCGTTCAGTGCATTTCGGCCGAACACGTGCCCAGGCCGCCGCGATAGAAGTTGAACTGCACGTTCGGATGATCTGCCAGGAGCGACATCGGCACCGACGTGTCGGGTATCTTCTTCGAGATCATCAGCGTGGTCAGGCGCATGCCGAACGGGTTGTCGTGGGTGCCCGCCTGCCAGATGGAGACCTTCTCAGCCTGCCACGTCTCGACGGGCCCTACGCTCACGGCCTGGCTGGGTACGTTCTGGACGACGCCGCCGCCCGACGTGCGGGCGTTCTGAATCAGCGTGATGGGGTGCAGGTCCACGACGCGGGTCGTGAGTTTGCGGTACTGCTCGGGCGGAGGCGGTTCGTCGTCGTACGGGTCCTCGCGCCGGGGCGGATCGTTGAAGGCCCAGTGCTTGACCTCTCCCTGGCCGCCCTGCATACAGGCGCAGCGCACGCCCTGCCAACTGGCGATGTACTCGGCCGCGTCGGCCTTCGGGAAGTGCAGGTTGGTCTCCGGCATGCGAAGGTCGCTCCGAATGCGGTTGAAACAAAGCCGGCGGTCGGCCTTCGCAAAACTCAGCGGATGATCCTCGCCGACCTCTTTGCCGTCGATGACCCACTCGTCCATGCCCCAGAAGTGGGCGTTCGTAAGGTCGATCTCGAGTGCGTTGACGAGCCGGGCGACGAGCGGCAACTGTTCGGTCGGGCCGATGGGCCCGCAGATGCCGGCAGGGCTGTCGGCAGTGGCCTCGCGCCACGACGTAGTGTACTCGAGCGCCTCGGCCAGATAGAAGTCCTCGAGCGTGTCGTAAAACTCGACCGTGAAGCCCGGGCGCGACAGGCCCGCCATGTCCTCAGGCGTCAGGCGCGCGGCATCGTCCAGAATCTCGCGGTCCAGCGTCGTGTAATCCCACCAGTCGGGCGCCACTTTGCTGAGAGGCCGCATGGGGTCCTCCTTCAGGTCTATCCACCCTCTTCGACGGCACGCGCGACGAGGGCGTCGGCCCGTTCGTTGATGTGGAACTCGATCCAGGCGTAACCCATGTGACGGTCGCCGGTCGACGCCCCGGCCGGCACGATGCCGCCTGCGTCGGCCGGGTCGGCGGGGTTCAGGCCGTGGGCCTTTTCCCAGGCGTCGGGCATACCGTCGCTGTCGCCGTCAGGCAGTGGTTTGCTTGGCGTGAGGCCTTCCATCAGGCCGCCTTTCGGCTCGTGGCGACCCCAGGAGCCGGCGCCCTTCCGGACCTCTTCGACCATGCGTTTGCCGACGGCATCGCGGGGGAAGCATCCGGCGCGGGCGAGGACGAGGCCATAGGCGTCTTTCGCGCTCTGGGTGTTGACAGGCGGCGCGGGCCAGGGCTTGGCGGCGTGCGGCTGAGCCTCGGATTTGGCCTGGCCGTCGATCCACGAGCACAGGTTGCCCGCATCGTACAGGTGCACGTTCGGCCGGTTGTAGAGCAGTTTGTCGAAGGGCCGGCCCTTCATGTGCTGGTGTACGTTCGGGCCGCTTTTGAACGTGTTAGCCACCAGGTTCATCCGATACGGCTTGCCGGGGCGGCCGGGGTTGTTCTCCATGCCGTGGAAGATGAACGGGAGCAGGAAGTTGTAGACCACGTTGTTGCGATGGTCCACCAGTTCGCAGCCGATCAGGGGCGCCCGTTTTTGATGGTGCGCGAAGAGGTTATGGTGGATCGTGATGTCGCGCGACGGCGCATACGCGACGATCATGCCGTAGTTGTGCTGCCCCTTGACGTGCCCCGTCGTGTCCGACTCCTCGATGGCGCACCACTGGACGGTCACGTTGCTGGAGCCGCACAGGTCCACGTTCTCGTCGGAGCCCCACGAGCACGAGACGTGGTCAAGGATGAGCCGGTCGGTCCGGGTAATCTGGAGGCAGTCGCCCGAGACGGACTTCCCCTTCACGGGGCGCGGCCGCACACGCAGAAACCGGATGATGACGTTCGAGACGGGCGGCTCGATGCGGTACTTCGTTACGAGCATGCCCTCGATGGTGATGCCGGCGCCGGAGGCGGTCTGGCCGCAGATCGTCAGGTCCGGCTCGGTAATCGTCACGTTGCCGGGGATGACGCCGCTTACGTCGAAGACGACGATGCGCGGCCCCTTGGCCTGGACGGCGGCCTGAAGGCTGCCCGGGCCGCTCGCGTTCAGGTTTGTGACCTTGATGACCCGTCCGCCGCGCCCGCCGGTGGCGACGGCGCCGAAGCCTTCGGCCCCGGGAAACGCCGGGAGCGGCGGCGGCACGGCCGCGAGCACCGACGCAGCCGATACCAGACCACACAGGGCCGCGAAGAAGACGCGCCTGGCCACCATGGTCCACCTCCCGGGTCGTCAAAGGGCACTGGCCGGGTGGCATGGTCACGCGCCGTCGCGTGACCATGTTGCGGACTCACGTACATGGCCACGCAAGCGTGGCCATGCCACCCCGCTGTGCCCGCAATCGCATTTCCGACGACGGCCCGCGCGCCTTGGATCAGCGCTTGAAGGCCTCGATCATCTTGCGGACGGGCTCGGGCTGCCAGTTCTTCGGCTGCGGTTCGTCGAGGTTCGTTTGGAGTTCGTCGAGCGTGGGCCGCTTGGACGGTACGCCGCCCGGCGGCACCTCGGCGCCGGCAACCCACACGATGGCGTTGAGCAGGATGCGGCGAAAGCCGTCGTGGGCAAGGTTCCAATGCCAGTGCAGGCCGGTGAAGCCGAAGCCGCGGCCGCCGCCCGGCCGCTCGCACGCCCAGGCCACGTGTTCCGGCATGCCCATCCGCGCGCGGGCGTGCGGGTTGCGCGACCGGGTGTTATCAGGCGGAACCGCCGTCAGGATCGGCGTGACGCCCTTCATCGCCGGCTGGAACCGCATCTGGTAGTACCACTCGTCCTTGATGGTGAACGGCCTCACGCCGCGCGCGATCGGATGGTCCGGCAGGTGCTTGAAGTCGGCCACCCAGGTTGGGTTGAGCGACCAGCCGTTCTCGTAGTAGCCGCCGATCCAGTCGAGCAGCCGTTGGCCGGCCGGGCCTTTCGGCACGGTGGTGGCGTAATGCAGGCACGCCAGGCCCACGCCCTTCTTCATGAGTGCGTCGACCTGGTCGAGGTGTTTCATAACGACGTGACCGCCCCCGCCGTTGCAGTTGATGACGATGGCGTGGGCGCCGTCGAAGGCGGCGGGGTCTTTCGGCCACCCGTTGCGGTGGATGACCGTTTGGATGCCGGGCACGTTCTCGCGGAGGCGTCCGGCCAGGAGCACGTAGCCGGCGAAGTGCTCGTGCGTTCCGTAGCCGTGGCTCGGGCGGCCGGCGACGAAGACGATCTTCCTGGCTCGCGGCG
>CAZIJC010000131.1:0-12618 GCA_964539385.1 uncultured Anaerolineales bacterium
AAAATTGACGTAAGTCACACTGCCAAAATGGCAGCCGGCGCGCGCGGCCGCGCAGAGGCCGAAAAGTTGTTAGAGTTCTAACAAAATCCGGGGAGGGGTCGGGAGATTGTTAGAATTCTAACAATCGGGCCCAAAACGGAGCGCGGGCAGGCCGAATGCCGAATGAGAAATGCCAAATGCCAAAGGCAAACGGCAACGGCGACTGATCTTAACGCTGAGGGCGCGGAGGGCGCGGAGGGCACGGAGAGAACGCAGAGAACGGCGTCAATCCGGGTAACGGCAAGCGGCCAACGGCAACGGCCCGCTGCCGAGCCGCGACCGCAAGGGAGCGGAACGCGGAGAACGGCGTCAATCGGGCGGAAGGCAAACGGCAACATTGCCTCACGCAAAGCCGCCAAGGCGCAAAGAACGGCGTCAATCGGGCGAAAGGCCAACGGCAACGGCTTTGAACGGGAGATAAGGTTGTGTGGCTCGGTTTTTCTGATTACCTGTACTGCTTTCCGCTCACGCGGATCTTCGGACAGGAACTGCGCGTGTCCAGAGAGGTCCTTTTCTGATTACCTGTACTGCGTCTTGAACAGCGTCGGTTGCTCCTCGCTCACTCGCGTGTCCAGAGAGGTCCTTTTCTGATTACCTGTACTGCCAAGGCGGCCTTTGAGGCCTGGATAACGGACGATGTGTCCAGAGAGGTCCTTTTCTGATTACCTTTGCTGCCCCCTGGTCGCGGCTCTCCTCGGCCAGGGAGCATGAGGTGTCCAGAGAGGTCCTTTTCTGATTACCTTTGCTGCGGCGAGCGGAGGACAAGCCATGAACTACCACCCCATGTGTCCAGAGAGGTCCTTTTCTGATTACCTTTGCTGCGGCTGGCTTCTCGGTGCCCATCTGCGCCAGCCACTCCGTGTCCAGAGAGGTCCTTTTCTGATTACCTGTGCTGCCGAAGCAGGTGGGTGCTGCTGTGGTACACGATGCGCGTGTCCAGAGAGGTCCTTTTCTGATTACCCGTACTGCTGTGAGCCTACGTTTGGACAGAACCTCATCGTCAAAGCACAACGGGATGACCGGGGCACAGTCCGCCTTCAGGTTCATGACTTCCCTGAGAGCGTCAACGAGCTTGGCCAACTGTGTACTTGTCAAGGAACAGGCGAAGATGCTTAATTGGACGGGCGCGCCAAAACCCTTGAGTGTCTGAAACACCTTTCGCCAACGCTTTGGCGACCGAATATCATAGGCGACCCAATACAAGACCTTTCCTGAAGCCGACATTATCTTACCTGGAAGGGCGGCCACACCTCCAACAAAAAAGCAGCGAAGCCGCTTTGGCTCAGCGCGACTTCGCTGCATACTGTTGCGCTCCGGGGTCTGGACGGCCCCGGAGCATCAGAAAAGGATCTCTCTGCGTCGGGGTTAACCGGAGGCCGTCATCCCGCAAGGGGATGGGGCGACCCTACTCGGCAAAGCCTTTCGGCAACCGGTCGGCGACACTCAGCTCGCCCGACGCAGCACCGGGGGCCTATAGCGCCCGGTGGGCCGTAGCCATAGGAATCATACCCCAAGTGTGGCCTGATGTCAAGATAAATCACCAGGGGGTTTGCGCCGCGAGGTCGGCCTTATTGGCCAGAAAATGGGTCTCGATGCGAGCGCGGCACTGATCGGTGATGGGCTTCCAATTAAGCGGTTGGCCTTGCCAGGTCTTCTGCTTGCCTTTGCCCTGCGGGCGCTCAAACGTCTCGGCGAGAATTCGGTGCAGGTTGAGGGATGCGTTGACATCGGCGTGGATGATGCCCGTGGGACGCGGGCAATCCGGGTTGGAGCAAACGAAGAACTGGCCGCCGGGCTCGATAACCGGCTTTCGGACGGGACCATGGCGGCGTGCATAGAAGTGTTCCCAGCGCGTCTTGCGAGGGATGCTGAAGCGCTTGCCGGGATGGCCGCAGGCACTGCAGAATTGGGAGGAATACCAGGGCGAAACCCGCCACAGGCGGATGCCAAGGGGTTTTGCCGTCTTGTCGAGGAACTCGATGATGCGCTGGACGTTCCACTGCATGCGGGCCCGGTTCTCTCGCGCGGGCCGCTCTAAGTCCGGCCGGTAGTTGCGGAGGTTCTCGACGAGGATAACCGAGGCGCGGTGGCGCAGCGCCGCCTTGATGAGCAGATTGGCGGCCTTCTTGTAGCGGTCCTCCTTCATTTTGAGGACGTGGTGGCGTTGGTCTGCGAACGTCGTGCCGCCGCGTGGGGCATGGTGTGTGCGGCGGCGGCGGGGGCCGGAGCGGTACATCTTGCTCGTGCGGCGCCGG
Organism: uncultured Anaerolineales bacterium; assembly: GCA_964539385.1. Classification (GTDB taxonomy): domain Bacteria; phylum Planctomycetota; class Phycisphaerae; order FEN-1346; family FEN-1346; genus JAUVZF01. The sequence goes on from CAZIJC010000131.1 coordinate 2,295, forward strand.
ATCGTGCTTTCGTGTCGCCCGATATCGCTAAATGAGAGGCCCGGCAGGCGCAACAGGAAGACACTCTCCGGGGGCAGCGGCTCGCCGTCCTTGAAGGCGCAGACGGAGCACGCCCCCAGGGTGCGCTGGCCGAAATCGACGGCCAGGAATCGAGTACCGTCCGGGATATCGGCTGGTGTGGCCGTCTTGCCGCTCTCTGTGTCCTTAAAGCCTGGGCGCGTCAGGCGGGCCAGTTGCTCGTCGGCGATGTCTACGGAGAACAGCAGATACGGGCGTTTGGCGCGAAAGACGAGTTTGATGCCCCTGACCTCAGCCGGCCGGTCTATGCCGAGAAACGGGTCGGCGTAAAGCCAGGAGAAGGAGTTGCGGCCGATCTTGACGGACTCAGGGGCCGGTCGGAGGCGGCGCAGGCGGTTGTCGGCTTGGAATGTGTAGGCGTGCCACTCGCCGCGACGCCCCTTGCCGTCGTCACCCGTAAGCACACGAAGGCGCAGCGTGCCTGTGGCGAGGTCGAGGTCCTTGTAAGTAGCGCCCCTCTTGAAGGAGTACCACGCCGGATGTTTCTCCGGACTGGGGTTGGTCCACGTGGGCCGGCGCTTAAAGTTGGCAAACTCGCGGCGCCAAGTTCGATCCAGGGCGTTCAACGCTGCCAGTTCGGGGTTCTTGTCCCAGAAGATATCGAAGTGGTCGCCGGGCCGACGGCAACCCTTTCGCTCTTGTGCCGTGAGCGGGTCAACGTGGGCCTTGCCGCCGTGCCAAGCCGCCAGTTCGGGATGCTTGGCCAAGAAGTCCAGATACAAGAGCCATCGCTTGCGGGAACCGCTCAGCCGTCCGGCTTCCTCCTGAAATGCATCGAGGGTGGGTTTTGCCTTCATGTACAGTTGATGGTTGGATTCCCAATCGGCCTTGCGCTCTTTCCATGCGGCGCGTTCCTCGCGCCAATCCTTGAACAGCCCGTCGTGACTGTGCATGAGTTGCACGGCCATCTCGCATATCTTACGCCAGAACTCACTTGCATAGGCAAACGGGGGCTTATCACGGTCAAAGAGAATCCTGCCGGAAGCATTGAGTTTGGCGCAGAGAACGGCCCATTGGTTCTTCGGGTCGCCTGTGCCGACGTGCTTGCTGGACCAAGCCTTGGTTGTGGTGATGGGTTCGAGTTTGGCGAACGAGTTCTGGCTGTTACGGATGGCCTCGTAGATTGTCTTGAACTCGTGGCCGAGGTCCCCTCGCCGCATCTTAAACAGATAGGGCAACAGTTCGCACACGCCCTGGTTGAACAGCCGATGCGTGAGCCACAGGTACTCCCGCTTCTCCGGAGTGTCGCATACAACTTTGGCTTGGAAAGACTTGACTGACATGGCTCAAGCCCCCGACAGGAATGCTCCAAATGAGTATATGGCACGGCCCGGGCCCTTCAAGGGAATTATGCGCTGCGGGGCCGGCGCGCGGGGGGGGTCGAACAACACACGGCCGGACAAGACCGGCCGTGGCACATGCGGCACGGCGCGGTGGATGGGGATAGCCACTGCGCAAAACATGGCCACGCAAGCGTGGCCATGCCACCCGCCCGCGGGCTGTTGGATGTCACGGCAGGGAAGATCACCGGGAGCTTCCGCTCCCGGCTCGGGCAGATTGCCGCGGCATGGGGCGGCCTGCATGGTAGGGCCACGGTGGGGAAGATCACCGGGAGCTTCCGCTCCCGGCTCGACGAGTTCCGGGGATACGAGACTTAACTCCTGCGCGTCTCAGTCTTCGATCCCGGCTTCTGCGGTCGCAGCGTGCGGCGAAGCAGGGTCTCCGCGCCTCGCGATTCACGTAGAGTTCGGGACTATTTTCTGCCGCCCTTCTTCTTCGGCTTGCCGTGCGTGATGGCGGCCTGGGCGGCGGCGAGGCGGGCGACGGGGACGCGGTAGGGCGAGCAGGAGACGTAGTCGAGGCCGGTGAGGTGGCAGAACTCGATGCTCGACGGGTCGCCGCCGTGTTCGCCGCAGATGCCGATCTTCAGCCCCTTGCGGGTTGCCCGGCCTTTCTCGACGGCGATGCGGACCAGTTGGCCCACGCCCGTGCGGTCGAGCGTCTGGAACGGGTCGTACTCGTAGATGCCGAGTTCCTCGACGTAGGGTCGGAGGAACTTGCCGGCGTCGTCGCGGCTGAAGCCGCAGCCCATCTGCGTCAGGTCGTTCGTGCCGAACGAGAAGAACTCGGCCTCGGCGGCGACCTCGTCGGCGGTCAGTGCGCCGCGCGGCACCTCGATCATGGTGCCGATCTTGAACTCGAACGGCACGCGCTTCGCCTTCCTGGCCTTCTTGACCGCTTCGAGCGCCTCGAGGATGATTTGTTTCTGATGTATAAGTTCTTTGACGTGTCCGACCAGGGGCACCATGATTTCGGGTTTCGCGCCGCGGACGGCCCAGGCGGCCTCGAAGATGGCCCGCGCCTGCATGGCCGTGATCTCGGGGTAGGCGATGCCCAGGCGACAGCCGCGGTGTCCGAGCATCGGGTTGAACTCGTGCAGCGACTCGACCTTCTCCTGGATCTTCCTGGGCGAGACGCCCATGGCCCGGGCCATTTCCTTCTGGCCCTTGGCGTCGTGCGGCACGAACTCGTGGAGCGGCGGGTCGAGGAGGCGTATCGTGGCGGGGCGCCCTTTCAGTGCCTTGAAGATGCCGATGAAGTCTTTTCGCTGGAGCGGCAGGAGTTTCTTGAGTGCCTTCTTGCGGCCGGCTTCGTCGTCGGCCAGGATCATTTCGCGCATGGCGACGATGCGGTCGCCCTCGAAGAACATGTGTTCGGTCCGCGTCAGGCCGATGCCTTCGGCACCGAAGCGGACGGCCACGGCCGTATCGTGCGGCGTGTCGGCGTTGGTGCGGATGCCGAGTGTGCGGTACTTGTCGGCCAGTTTCATGATGGTGCCGAACGGGCCGGTCAGGGCGGGCTCGACGGTGGGCAGCCGCTGGCCGTACACGGCGCCGAGTGACCCGTTCAGGCTGATCCAGTCGCCTTTTTTCAGGGTTTTGCCGCCCACGGTCATGGTCTTCTTCTTGTAGTCGATGACGGCGTCGGCGCAGCCTGCCACGCAGCACTTGCCCATGCCGCGCGCGACCACGGCCGCATGGCTCGTCATGCCGCCGCGGCTCGTGAGGATGCCCCGTGCGACGTTCATGCCGCCGATATCCTCGGGGGAGGTCTCGATGCGGACCAGGACGACGTCGTGGCCGAGTTCGGCCCACCGCTCGGCCTCGTGGGCCGCGAAGACGATCTGGCCGGTGGCGGCGCCGGGGCTGGCGGGCAGTCCGGTGGCGAGTGTCTTGGCGGCGTTCTCGGCGTTCGGGTCGAACGTGGGGTGCAGGAGTTGGTCGAGGGACTGTGGCTCGACGCGCATAACGGCCTGTTTCTCGGTGATGAGTCCTTCGCGGACCATGTCGACGGCGATCTTGACGGCGGCCGCCGCCGTCCGCTTGCCGGTGCGCGTCTGGAGCATGTAGAGCGTGCCGCGCTCGATCGTAAACTCCACGTCCTGCGTGTCGCGGTAGTGGCGCTCGAGTTCGGAGCGGATGCCGACGAGTTGTTTGTAAACCTTCGGGTTGACAGCCTTGAGTGTCTTGATGGGGTGTGGCGTTCTGGTGCCGGCGACGACGTCCTCGCCCTGGGCGTTCATCAGGTACTCGCCGTAGAAGACGTTCGCGCCGGTGGCCGGGTCGCGCGTGAAGGCGACGCCCGTGCCGCTGGTCTCGCCCATGTTGCCGAAGACCATGGTCTGGACGTTGACGGCGGTGCCGAGGAGGCCGCGGATATCGTTGATGCGGCGATAGGTGATGGCACGCGGGTTGTTCCACGAGCCGAAGACGGCGTCGATGGAGGCCTGCAACTGCTTCCGCGCGTCCTGCGGGAACGACTTGCGGTCGCGCCGGTAAACCTTCTTGAACTCCGCGACGACCTGCTTCATGCCGCCGGCGTCGAGATCGGTGTCGAGTTTTGCCTTGCGGCGGTCCTTGACCTTCTGGAGGGCGGCCTCGAAGTGCTCGTGCTCCATCCCGAGTACCACGTCGCCGAACATCTGAAGGAACCGGCGGTAGGCGTCCCAGGCGAACCGCTCGTTGCCGGTCAGTTGAATGAGCGCGGGCAGGGTCTCGTCGTTCAGGCCGAGGTTCAGGACGGTGTCCATCATGCCGGGCATGGAGACGGCGGCGCCGCTCCGGACGGAGACCAGCAGGGGGTTCTCGCCGTGGCCGAACGTCTTGCCGGTGAGTTTTTCGAGTTTCCGGATGCCGGCGTCGATCTGCTTGTCGAGTCCGGTCGGATACGTGCCGCCGCGCTTGTAGTACAGGTCGCAGACCTCGGTGGTGATGGTGAATCCGGGCGGGACGGGGATCTTGAGGCTGGTCATCTCTGCCAGGTTGGCGCCCTTGCCGCCCAGCAGTTGCTTCATCCGGGTCCGGCCTTCGGCCACCCCGCCGCCGAAGAAGTAGACATACTTCTTTGCCTTAGCCATCGTGCGAGTCTCCTGTGTTCGTGGTTGCGGTGGAACCGTGGCCCACCTGCGCGCTGCGTAAACAAACGGCGCGCCCTGGGCGGCGCGCCATCCGCTGAGGGCCACGGTTTATACCGGCCCGGCCCGGCGGCGTCAATCCTTTTCGCCGGACCTGGCACGGCGAGGTCTCCCGGTTTGCGTTCGGCGAACCACTGGATTCTTGATTTGGGCCACGCGGCGGATATGATGGCGGACCTTGCGGGCGGGTGATGCCCGCTCCGTCGCGGGAAGGGGCACAGCGCGTGAGCCGTCCCATCGGCATCTTCGATTCCGGCCTGGGCGGGTTGACCGTGGTCCGGGCGATTCGCCGGCGTCTGCCGGCCGAGTCGATCGTCTACTTCGGCGACACGGCCCGCGTGCCGTACGGCATCAAGAGCGGACAAACCGTCACACGCTTCGCTATCGAGGACTGCGAGTTCCTGTGCCGGCACGACCCGAAGTTCATCGTGGCGGCGTGCAACACGGCGAGCGCGGCGGCGCTGGCGGCGCTCGAGCAACGGTTCACGATGCCGCTCTGCGGGGTCATCGAGCCGGGGGCCGCCGAGGCGGTGCGCGCCGGCGGCGGCCGGCCCATCGGCGTCATCGCTACCGAGGCCACGATTGCCAGCGGCGCCTACCGCCGGGCGATCCTTGGCCTGGCGCCGGACGCCACGCTCCTGGAGCAGGCGTGCCCGCTGCTGGTGCCGCTTGTGGAGGAGGGCCGCTCGGCGGGCGACCGCATCGTGCGGTTGGCGCTTCGGCAGTACCTGGCCCCGATGCAGCAGGCCGAGGTCGCAACGCTCGTCCTGGGCTGCACGCACTATCCGCTTCTGGCGGACGCGATAGCCGACATCCTGGGTCCCGGCGTGCACCTGGTGGACTCGGCCGAGGCGGTGGCGGGCGAGGTGGCGTCGAAACTGGCGGCGGAAGGGGCGGCGGAAACCGGCGGGCCGGGGGACGTGCGATTCTTCGTCAGCGACAACCCGCAGCGGTTCCGCGAGGTGGGCACGCGGTTCCTCGGCGAGCCGATCGGGTCGGTCTCGCTGGTCGCCCCGGAAGACTTTTTCGCGGCCTATCCGGTTACACCGGCAGGGGCGGAGGACGTTTCGTGACGCGTGGCCTCACCATCCTGATGACGGCGGGAGCGGTGCTCCTGGCGGGGTGCGGCGGCAAGAACCCGAGCCTCGATGAGTGGGTGAAATCGAAACTGCTCCCGATGCCGACCTCCGCGAAGGTGGCCCTGGTTCAGAGCCACCTTCCCGACGAGCGCCGCGAGGCCCTCCAGGCCGTCGCGAAGGACCGCAAGGCGCTCAAGGAGGAATCGGTCGTCAAACTGTTTTGCCTGGTGGCACGCAGCGACGAAGACGCGTTGGTCCGCGGTGCGGCCGCTCGCGGCCTTGCCGGGATGCCAGGCCGCAGCGTTCTGGAGACGCTTACCCACGTGGCGACCAACGACAAGGACCATTACGTTCGGGCCGACGCCGTTCGGTCTTTGGGCCGCCGCGTGCCTCCGGAAGGGATGGCGGCGGTGGCCGGCGTGCTGAAAGACGATTCCGACGTGGATGTTCGAATCGCCGCCGCCGAGGCGCTGCGGTACTTCCGGCGGAAAGAGGCGGCCGAAACGCTCGTCGCGACGCTCACCGACCGCAACCTGGCCGTTGCCCGCAAGGCCTGGGAGAGCCTCAGGTACATGACGGGCCAGGACCTGCCGCGAGAAGGTCCGCCGTGGACCGAGTACCTGGCGTCGGCCGAGCAGCCGTTCGCACGGTACGGCAAGGCGCCGCCCGTGCCGAAAGGCGAGAGCCGCCGGCCGCACTTTACGAAGGGCATCGGCGAGTTCTTCAGCGGCCTGTTCAAGAAAGACCCCCTCGAGGCCGAACTCGAGTAGCCCCCCGGAGCATTGCGGCATGAAGGCCTGCGTGTTCGACGGCCGCACCGTTGGCGTGGATGCCGCCTACCCCGACCCCGCACCGGCGCAAGGCGAGGTGCGGGTCCGCGTCGGTCTGGGCGGGGTCTGCCGCACCGACCTGGAGATCGTCAAGGGCTACATGGCGTTCACCGGCGTCCTTGGTCACGAGTTCGTCGGCACGGCTTTGGAGGGGCGTTTGCGGGGCCGGCGAGTCGTCGGGGGCATCAACTGCGTGTGCGGCACGTGCGACATGTGCCGCCGTGGCCTGCCGACCCATTGCCGGCGGCGGACGGTGCTCGGCATCCAGGGGCGCGACGGCGTGCTGGCCGAGCAGACGGTTCTGCCTGAAGCGAACCTCGTGCCGGTTCCCGATAGCGTCTCCGACCGGCAGGCGGTCTTCGCCGAACCGCTTGCCGCCGCGATTCAAATCGGCCGCCAGATCGCGCTGGAGCCCGGGCAGGAGATAATCGTTTTGGGCGACGGGCGGCTCGGACAACTCGTGGCGCAGGTGTTTCAGGCATGGGACCTTGCGCCGACGGTCGTCGGGAAGATGGCCGATAAACTCGCCATCCTCCAGGGGCTCGGCATCGCGACGGTTCCTGCCGACGAGGCCGAACCGTCGAAGACGGCAGACGTGGTGGTCGAGTGCACCGGCGCCGCCGACGGCCTGGCGACGGCGATGGAGTTCGTGCGCCCGCGCGGCAAGATCGTCCTGAAGAGCACGGTGGCCGATACGGCCGGGCTGAACCTCGCCCCCGTCGTCGTGGACGAGGTCACGGTCGTCGGGTCGCGGTGCGGGCCGATGGATGCAGCCATCGAGATGCTCGCGGCAGGCCATATCGAGGTCGAACCGCTCATCACGGCCGAGTATCCGCTCGACGAGGCGGTCGCGGCCCTTGAACAGGCGGCCAGGCCGGAGGCCGTCAAGGTGCTCGTCCGACCGTAGGAGACCCTGCTGTGGAACGTGCGCTGCCGATCCTCGTCATGGCGCTGCTGCTTGGGACGACGACGTGCGCTGCGGCAGAGTCTGAGGCGCTTCAGCGCCTGGCCGGCGAGATCCGGGCCGAGGCCACGCGCCGCAATTTCGACGACGAAGGTTGGCCGCTGCCGCTCGCCGGGCACTGGAACAAGCGCGGCGGCACGGGGTGCAGCCCGGCGTACCAACTGGGCCTGCTCCAGGAGGGCCACCACATCTTCCCGTGGTTCTACCATCCGCCGCCCGGCGCCGACGTGACGAAGGAGAACTGGGTCGAGTACTACGAGGGGCCGCTCAAGCGGATGGCGGCGCTGCGGCTGCCGATTACGCTGGTCTCGACGCAGTGGGAGTCGCTCCTGTACAAGGACGAGGCGTACCGCAACCTGCCGAAGGACGAGACGCCCCTGCTCGTTACGCCCGAGAAGATCGTCAAGAAGGTCTCGCCTGCCGGCCCCGTGGCGCCGTGGCGGCAGTGCGGCCGCGACTGGACCGCGAGCCCCGCGCTGCGGCAATTGCAGACGTGGTACCCGAACCCGCCGAGGGTCCTGTTCCTCTCGAACAACGAGGCCGCCAGGGCCAGGCCGAAAGACGCCGATCTCCGCGGCCCGGGACCGGCGGGGAAGTTGCGCCGGCATTACGCAGCCCTCATCGCCGGCATGCGCGACGGGCTGGCCAACGAGACGTGGAGGAAGACCGCGGTCTTCATCGGCTACACGAACCCCCCGGCCCCATCGCACCTCGGCCGGTGGGGGGGCTGGACCGACTACCACCGCCGGTACATGGTCCACGAGACGATGAACTCCGGCCTCGGCGTCTGGGACGGCGGCTCGCCCAGTTATTACCTCCACGACTGGTGTGCCATCACCGACTTCCGCGTCTGGAGCCCGCAGATACAATCGATGAACTGGGTGCCGTTCCTGGCGCGCGAGACGTACAAGGCCGACCCCGACTGGTGGCAGGAGTTCTCGACGTGGGACGGCCACGGCGGCAAGACAAGCAAACGCGAGTGGTACCGCAAGCAGGGCCAGGCCTTCACGCCCCAGCGGTACGGCGGCATGGTCCAGTTTGGGATGTGGCTCGTGCGGCCGCGCGTCGTCCGCGAGTTCCGGGGTCACGGCACGACGGCCGCCGACGGGCACCCGTACTTCGTGCCCATCCTTGAGGCGGTGGACCGCGTCTACCGCAACCCTGTTCTGAAGGCGTTCTGGCGGCGGTCGCACCTGGTGGCCAACACGGCTCACCCGCATCCGTACCAGGCCCGGATTCCCGAGAAGTACCACGACTGGCCGCGATGGTATCTCCTGGACACGAACCTCGACCCGAAGCGGCCGTGGAACCTGGACACCGAGATTCCGGTCTTCGCCCTGGCCCGCGTGATGGGCACCAAGCCGGCCCGTCAGTGGCTCGTCTACGCCCACTCGCCGCTCAAAGACCGTGATCGCGTCCAGGTCGCGATCCCCGATTACCGTGAGGTTGCTGTTGATGTGCCGGTGGCGGGCGCGTTCTACCTGGTGACCGAGACCGACAGCCGCGCCCGGCGCCTGGTGGTGGAGAAGGAGACCATGTAGGCCCGCGCGCCGTGTGGCCGGGCTGGCTTGTCCAGCCCGGTGACCGACTGCCCCGGCTGGACAAGCCAGCCGGGCCACACACGTCCGGGGCGGAGAGGACGTTATGAGCGAGCGGATGTTGGCAGTCATCCTGGCAAGCGGCGGCCTGGATTCGTGCGTGGCCACCGCCTGGGCGCGGGAGCGCTACCGCCTCGCCATGCTCCACGTCAACTACGGTCAGCGGACCGAGGCGAAGGAACTGGCGTGCTTTCGCCGACAGGTCGGGCACTTCGGCGCCGAGCGCTCGCTCGCCGTGGACGCCCCGCACCTTGCACAGATCGGCGGCAGCAGCCTCACGGACACACGGGTCGACGTGCCGCAGGACGATGCGCCGGGCGAGGTGCCCAGCACCTACGTACCGTTCCGCAACGCCAACCTCCTTGCGATTGCGGCTTCGTGGGCCGAAGTGATCGGGGCAGGGCGGATCGTCATCGGCGCCGTCGAGCAGGACGCCCCGAACTACCCCGACTGTCGCCCGGCGTTTTACGAGGCCGCCAACCGTTTGATTGACCTCGGCACGCGGCCCGACACGGACATTCGTGTGGAGACGCCGCTGATTGATCTCGGGAAAACCGACGTGGTGCACCTGGGGGCCGAACTGGGCGCGCCCTTTGAACTGACGTGGTCCTGCTACCGCGCCGAGGCCGCACCGTGCCGGCACTGTGCGAGTTGTCGCCGCCGCGCCGAGGCGTTTGCCGAAGTCGGCGTGGCCGACCCGCTTGCCGGCTGACACCCGTTAGAGCGTTTTAACGTTGCGCGTGCACCGATTGGCGCGGTGGGCAATCTTGCCCACCGCGTCCAGGCGGCCCTGCAATCGCGGCGGGCAGGATTGCCCGCCGCGCTCACCCAATCCTAAAACGCTCTAGAGCAGTTAACGCTTGCCTGTAGCACTTTGCGCGGCGGGCAATCTTGCCCGCCGCGCGACGGAGGTGCCGCGCGAGGATCCGCTACAACCAATCGTGAACCGCTCTAGTTGGCGGGCTTGTCCCAGTACGGACCCGTACGGGCCCGTATGGGCCCGTCGCGCATAACAGGGAAGGCCCGCGCCTCGCTTACAGGTTTCCGCGGCACGGCACGGCCTGACGGCCGGTACGGCCTACCCTGCTAACGGCCGCAAGCCACACCGCCCGCCGAGAGAGTTGGTGTCTCTTCGCGAGGCTCTTCTGGGCCTTCCAATGCAGTATAAGCGCGCCAGGGGACAAGTCAAATGGATGAGGCGGAATTCCAAGCGGGGTCAGGTAAGTCTTTTGCCGTCGGGTGCCACGCCCACGTTTGCGTGTGCATGCCGTGGCGACAACGGATTGGGCTCGTAGCCCAAG
>CAZIJC010000132.1:0-12411 GCA_964539385.1 uncultured Anaerolineales bacterium
TCCTGGGGATCGTTCGTCTGCGACATCGGCATGGCAGGCCCCATGCCGGGCATCATGCCCATTCCGGGCATCATTCCCATTCCCATTCCCATGCCGGGCATCATCCCCATTCCGGGCATCATGCCCGTGCCGGGCTGCATGCCCATGGCCTCTCCGGCCTGACCCATGAGTGCGTCGATGGCGGCCTGCTGGCCCTGCATGGCCGATTCGCCCTGTCCGGCCTCGAGCGATTCTCCGGCCCCCTCCATGTGTCCGGCGGCTTCGGAGAACTGCCCGGCCTCGGCCTGCTGCTGGAGGCCCTGCTGTGCCGGGGCGAGTCCGGGCATATCGCCGGCGGGCGTCTGGCCGGTCTCCTGCATCAGCGCCGCCTGTTGTGCGGCCAAGTCCATGGCGGCCTGGGCCTGTTGGAGTGCCTCGGCGGCGGACGTGAGGGCGTCGATCGCCTCCTGCTGCTGCCCCATGGCGGGCTGCTGGCTGCTCTGCTCGAGCGATTGGCCCGCCTGCTGCATGGCCTGAGCGGCCTGCTGGAACTGCGGCATCGGCAACTGCCCCCCCAGCGCCTGGGCCTGCTGCTGGAGACCGGCCTGCGGCTTGGCGAGTTGCGGCAGGGCCTGCTGCGGCGTCTGGCCGGTCTCCTGGCGAAGGGCACGCTGTTGCTCGGCCAGGTCCATCGCCTGCTGCGCCAGGTCGGCCAGGCTCTGCGCCGGCTGATTCTGCTGGTCCCAGGCGGCTTCGGCGGCGGCGATGTCCTGGTCCAGTTGCTTGATGGCGTCGCGCAAGGACTGCTCGGCCGCCTTCTGCGACCCGACGGCCGGTTTCTGCTGTGTTGCGGCGATTTGCTTCTCGGCCTGCTGCATGTGGTCGCCGGCGTCGTCGAGGTGGTCTTTGACTTGGGGCGAGGTGGGCGACGGCAGGTTGCGGCTGGCATCGGTCAGTTCGTTGTCCAAGGCGCGCTGGCCGACCTGGAGTTCGTTCTTTTTCTGGGGGAACTCGGCCTCGGGAACCGCATCGGTGGTTTCTCGCAGGTCGATCTGCTTTTCGAGGATGGCGGCCAGTCGGTCGCGCAGTTCCTTCATGGCCTGGATTTCGGATGCGAGGGTATCCCGCCGCAGGTGCTTTGCGGCCTCTTCGAGAACCTTCAGCGCCTCTTGCTGTGCCCGGGTTGCCGCGACGGGTTTCTTGCCGTCGATGTCGCGTGACGCGCCGTCCAAGAGGTCCACGACCTTGCCCTGGTCGAGCACCTCGTGGGCCTTCTGCATGGCGAGGTGTTCGGCCGGGTCGGTCTCGGCATCCCGCGCCTTGCCGAGGCGCTGGATGAATCTGTCGGTGCGTCGGGCGATGCGTCTCTGTGCGGAGGCGATCTCCCTGGGCGGCGTGTCGGCGGCGTCGGGCTTCTGGAGCAGTTGGGCGCCCCACTGCCTGGTGCTATTGTGCGTGCGCTGCTCGTCCTCGATGATGACTTCGAGTTCGCGCAGGAGGTCCTCTCCGCGTCCCGGCCCGCGCGTAAGGATCTTTTCGAGTTCCGCCACGATGGTCTCGATTTCCTTGTCGGCCGAGACCAGGTTGGGCCGGAGGGCCTGGAGTTGCTTTCGTGCCTCCTCCAGATACCGTGCGGCGTCGGGCACGTTCTTGTCGCTCAGCACGTTCAGTATCCGGATGAGCCGCTCGAGGCCGGGCCCGCCCCCCTGCTTGATGAGATCGTTCGACTTCAGGTCCACGAGGATGGTCCGGAAGCGGCCGATGGACATGTCCATCCGCCCTTTGACGTGGTGCTGGCGTTCGGCCTCGTCCTGAATGCGGTCGGCCACCTGGAGGAGGATTTCCTGCCCGGTCGCGGCGTCTTCGGATGCGGACGCGCCGGCCGCACCCGGACACAGTGCGAGAACGAGCAAGAGCGACGCCGCAACGCTGCGCATCGGCACCATCGTGCTATCTCCCTGCATCGTCGGCGGCCGGGGAGGCGGGCGGCGCTTCGTCCTTCAGCGCCTTGACCTCAACCGACGCGTCGGTTTCCTGTTCGTGCATGGCCCGGATCTCTTTGAAGAGCCTCGCCCGTTTCTCGGCCACGTGGCGCAGGTACTCGGCCACCGTCACGATGTCGAGCCGCCGGGCCTGGGAGCGTGCGACGTTCGGGCCGGCCTCGCCCGTCCGGTTGTCGGCCACCTCGACGGCGAACTTCAGCGTGTCGCCCACCTTCAGGCCCTGGATGGTTTCCTTGAGCGGCCAGGAGACCTGGCCGTCAACCGGCGTGCGGTCCGGCGGCTCGGCCGCCAGCCGCTGCTCCGGCCCTTCGTTCACCGAATAGATGACCGCCGCCTTCGCGATGCCGTAATCGTCGGCCGCCCGGTACCGGACGGCAAGCCGTTTCGCCGGCGTCGCCTTGTCGTCCTCGGCGGGGCTCAGGATCTGGACGTCGGGCGGCACGTCGGGAATCATCCGGACGAAATACGTGACGTCGCCCTCGTAAACGAACCCGTGCTCCCGCTCGGTCCACCGGAACCGGAACGCGAACGATTGCGTGACGGTCCAGGCGAAGGCGGCGGCGCGGCCGGCGGCATCGAGTGGCATCGGCGACGCCACCCCGCCTTCCTCCATCACCTCGGCCTTCCGAAGCGGCCGGTCGCAGCCGAGGTCCAGCGAGACCTTGGTTCCTTCGGGCACCTGGAGGTGGAGCGAATCGGCGTCGGTGTCGGCCAGGCCCGTGTACGCCGGATAATCCAGCCGCACGCGAGTCCGAACCACGTGCGGAGACGGAACCGCACGGATACGGTACACCTCCGACCGGGCATCGCCCAGCCGCAGACGGTACGTAAAGTCGCGCAAGACCTGCTCGAAGCGGTAGGCGAACCGTTGCGGGCCGGTCTGCGGCATGAGGACGCGTTCCCACTCGCCGCCCGTCGGCTTGATCCAGAGCGTGCCGCTGGCGGGGACCAGGCCGTTGCATTCGGCTTCGAGGGTCACCGGTGCGCCCTGGGGAACCGTGAGGTCTCCGGTGATGCGTTCGATGGTGGTTCGCGTCGGATAGGCGATTCTGGCCGCCGGATTCAGCAGCCGGTACGCCAGGGTGCTGAAGAACTCCGGCCAGTTCAGGCTCAGGCCGCCGCACACCAGGACCACGCACGCCGAGAAGACGGCGACGCGAGTCAGGTCGGCCCAGTGGATGATCTCGCGGAAATCGATGGGGGCGGTGGCGGCCACGGCCAGCCGCTTCGCCGCACGGATCAACGTCGGCGACACGTGGGCGGCATCCTCACGGTCTTCGTCGAGTTGAACGTAGGAGACGAGCAGGCTCAGCAGGTCCGGATGGCGACGCTCGACCTCCAGCGCCACCCGCACCGGGTCGTACCGTCTCAGGTGCCGCAGCCAACTGTGCCAGGCCACCCAGATGAGCGTGCCGACGTTGATCGCCAACAGCAGGACCCGCCCGTAGCCGGGCAGCAGGAACAGCCAGTCCACGATGAAGTCGGCCAGTCCGAGTCCGCCGGCCCACAGCAGCAGGTGACAGAGCCCCCGCGTGTTGTGGAACCGGCGCTGTCGCCGCCACGCCCGGCGCAGTTTGCGCTCGACCGACGGCCCGGCCCGCCCGGTTGTGCTTTCATCTGTCATGGCGTCAACCAAAACGAAAAAGGTACCAGGTACCTCTTTCTTACACCAAGTCGCGCATCCGCCGCACCAGCCACTCCACGCCTAGAAAGGCCAGGAGGGCGGCGAAGACGATCGGCAGATCCCATAGGGGTTTTTCGGTCCGCTCGACGGTGGTCGGCCGGTCCCCCGCAATCGTCTTTTCCAGTTCCGGCAGGTCGCGAACGGTAAAGTACCTGCCGCCCGAGACCTGGGCCATGTTTCGCAGAAGTTTCTCCTGCATCGCCTTCTCGAGTTCCTCCAGCGGCGATTCGACGACCGTGAAACGGGCCGTATTGGCCAACGCCGGATCGGCCCCCGGCGCGCGCACCGTGTATCGGCCCGGGTCGCGGGGCGTGACGAACCCCTGATAGAGTCCCGGCACGTGCGGCAGCGGTTCGAGACGGAGCACCGTCGAGCGCTTCGCCGGCGCGGCCCGCTCCAGAGAAACCGTGCAGGACGGGGCCACGACCGGCTCGTAGAGTTCGTCCAGGACGTTCGCGCTGATCTGGACGCGCCGGCCGGTCGGGTAATCCTGTCGGTCGGTCTCGATCTGGATGCGTTTGTTCTCGCCGAGCAGGCGAGAGAGTGTCAGGAACGTGATGGCCTGCCCCCAGAACCGTGCATGGTACTTGTCGCCCCGCTTGAACCGCAGCCGCCACAGTTGGTCGGTCGCGACGAACAGCGACTTGCCGCTGCCGTAGCGCTGCCAGGCGATGAGCGGATACGGCTCGCCGCGCGGAGCGCCGCGAGAGATCCCCGCCAGGACGGTGGCGCCGGGCTTCGGGCCGTCGAGGATCGGCAGCGTCACCATCGGCCGGACGAGCGACCACAACTGCCGGTTGCGGGACGCCGGCGCCTCGAGCATCGTGACGGCGCTGTCGGCGGCGTCCTCGGCGATGACCGGGTAGACCGAGTCGTCCACGCTGCGCCAGCCGTCGGTCCGCAGCCGCACCGGCAGGACCGACGCGATCGGCGTGCCGACGTAACTGAGCGGGGCGTACCGGTGGCCCGCCAGCATGAGCAGCGACCCGCCGTGCTTCTGCACGAGTTCCTCGATGCGTGCCAGTTGCGCCCGCGAGAAGTACGACGACGGCACGTCGCCGAGGATCACGAGGTCGAAATGGAACGCCTTGGCGGCGTCTTCCGGGAAGTCCGTCAGGTACAGGTCCGACGCCAGGGCCTGGTCGCGGTCGCCCTCGGTCAGGAGGAACTTGACATCCAGCCGATGGTCGCGAAGCAGGACCTGTCGCAGGTACCGATACTCCCATCGCGGCTTGCCCTCGACGTAGAGGACGTTGATCTTTTCGTCGATGACGCGGATGGTTTGGGAGAGGCGGTTGTTGGCGGTGGCGATCTCGCCCGGCAGCGACGAGACGGCCACCGTGAGGTTTGCCGCGCCGGAGGTCGCCTCCGGGATGAACGGGATCTCCTCGAACTGGCCGGCGCCGCTGAGGGTGACGGCCTTGCTCGCCACCTCCCGCCCGTCGAGCGAGACGGTGAGGTTCGCGGTCCGTTTCGCGTATCCGTCCGAGGCGATCTCGACCCGCACCGGAACCCTGTCTTTGTGGAAGACCGTGCCGGGAACGATGAGGCTCCGAAGCCGGACGTCCGGCGGGTCCGGCAGGCCGAGTCCGACGGCCAGGACGGGGACGTGGCGCCGGCCCAGGCGTTCGGCCACCGCCATCGGTTCCAGCCCGTCGTTGGAGATGCCGTCGGTCAGGACGACGACGCCGGCGATGGGCTCGCCGGCGCTTCGGTCCACGGCTTCCTGGATGGCCGATCCGAGTCGTGTGACGTTGTCGGTCGGCTCCATCGTGAGGAGCGCTTCGGGGGCGGTCTCGCCTTTGCCCTCGGCCGGCCGCAGATGCTCGCCGAAACCGAAATACCGGACGGTGTAGTCGGCGCCGAGGCGCGCCGAGAGGTTCATCGTCGGATGGCCCAGCAGGCCCCTGGCCAGGCCGGCGCGCGGCGCGGATGCGGCTTCGGCCCTGGCGCCCTCCGGCACCGGACCGTCCGCCTGCTCGAAGGGCATCTTGCCGAGGGCGAGGGCGGCGTCCTTGAGGTCATCGGCGCTCGCGCGCGCGTCGCGCGTCGTCATGCTCTCAGACACATCGAGCAGCACGAGGACCGTGCGGCGCACCTTGACGATCATCTCCAGGCCCAGACGCGGGTCGAACAACGCGATGACCAGCGCGCTGAGCGCGGCCGCACGCAAGACCGCCGCCAGCGTCCGCAGCGGAACCGACAGGGCCGTCTCCCGGCGATACAGGAAGACGGCGTACCCGACGGCCGCAAGGACCAGCACAAGGATCACCAACCTCGGCCACGATTCCTGGAACAGGAGTTCGAAGTAGGTGACCGACTGCGTGTTGTCGAGTCCGAAAAGCCGTCCCATCTCGATCCACCATTCGGGCGCCGGATACCGCCGGCGTCGTTTCCTGCACGGCTGGGCGAGCCAGCCGTGCCACACGGCAGACGGGCTGCACCTAGCGCTACTTTGTCAACTTCGCGTCGCCCCCCATGGCGATAGCGCGGTGGGCAATCCTGCCCACCGCGCGGCGGCCAGGATTGGCCGCCGCGCTACCATTTGTCTGGATCGGCCGGAATTTGACAAAGTAGCACCTAGCCTGCGGCGCGTTTGCGCACAACCTCCTCACGATTGCCGAAGGCCGACGAGGAATCGGCGACCGCCATCCGCCGCGAGAACCGCCGGGCCAGGTACCCTTCCACCGCCAGGACCGCCAGCGCCAGGATGAGCAGCAGTTGCCACAGGGGGCGGCCGATACGGCTTTCGCGGATGGCCGCCACCACGTTCTCGCCCGGCGACAGGATATGCACCGGCAGGTCCGACAGGGCCTTCGCCAGGTCGCGGGGGACGAGCGTCTTGACGTCCGACTCCCTGCTCTCCGGGTTCACGGCCAGGACGACCGGCGTGCGGGATTCGCCGGCGATCATCTCGTAGAAGCCGGGCAGGTCGGTCCGCTCGCAGCGGGCCACGCGCCGGCCCTGGCGTTCGGTCACCTGAACGGCGAGTTCCTCGCCGTCGGGCATGGCGAAGGCGACGCTGGTCTGAATGCTCTGCTTCGGCAGCGGCACCACGAGCGGTTCGCCGACGACGAACGGCCGCTCGTGCGTGCGGGTCGTCAGGTACGTCACGGCCTCGTGCATCAGGATCGGATAGGCCGGGTGAGCGGGCAGGTTGTTCCAGTCGCGGTCGGCGGTGCTCGTGAAGAGGAGCACCTTGCCGCGCCCGATCTGTTTTTCGAGCAGGAGCGGCGCTTCGGGTTCGGTGCCGGCAACCTTCAGGATCGCGCGGCCGCCGGGGGCCGGCGCTACCGTGAAGAAGCGGCGAATGCGTGTCTCGCCCATCAGGGCGGGCGGCAGTGGCTGAAGCGCCTTGGCGAGCGCGTGTCCGGCGTCCGCCGGCGCAAGCGGCCCGCCGCCCGGCGGCGCCGCCACCGCCTCGGCGACCTGGGCGGGGAGCAGCGACTCCTCCCCGCGGCGCATCCGGGCGTTCATCAGCACCGGGTTGACCTTGTCGCCGAGAAACACCAGCAGGCCGCCCCCCTCGCGGACGAAGTCGTAGAGTTGCTCGACCTGGGTGCGGCGAACGTCGGGCAGGTTCGCCAGGACGACGACGTCGTAGGTCTGGGGGCGCCGCGCCGGCAGTTCCATCCACGGGATGGACTCGGCAACCAGCGTGGCGCCGCCCGCCTTGGGCGACTTCGGAACCAGCGCGGTTACCAGGAAGTCGGTCTCGTTCGAAAACGGCCTGTCCGACGGGTCGCCGTCCACCACCAGGACGTTTACGCGGTCTCTGACGCGGGCGACGGCACATCGAACGTTGTCGGTCGCCAGGCCGTCCTGGCCGATGCGGGCGCTCAGCCGCACGCTGCCGCCCTCGCGGAACCGCACGAACAGCGGCACGGTGACGCTCTCGCCCGGCTCGATCTCGTGGATGACGTGCTGGTCCACGACCTTCCGGCCTGCGGTCAGATTGACGACGACGCGTGTTTGCGGGCGGCGTCCGACGTTCGCGACCTCGGCCGTGAGGCGAGCGACCGTTCCGCGTCGAAGCGATCCGGCAGCGAGCGCCAGGCGTGTGACGGCAAGGTTCTCGGCGCTGTCGGCAGCGGTGGGCAGGAGGAAGATGCGTGTGTCGCCCCCGATCTGCCGCAGGCTTTGCTTCGCCTTCTCCGAGACGTGCTGCCACGTAACGGCCTGGGCGTCCGTCACGAGGTAACACTCGCGGATGGGGGCTTTCATCTCGTCGGCCAGCAGCGCCAGGCGCTCGAGGCACGGTTCGAGGTTGAGCGGTTCGGCAAGCGGCGCGGCGCCGGCGACGGCTTTCTCCAGACGCTGAGCGTCAAAGGCCGTGTTGCGAAGGAGTGTGCGCGGCCGGTTGCCCATCAGGACCAGGCTGACGGGGTCGCCGGGGCTGAGGGCCGCCTTCAGGTCGCGGACGATCTCGACACCGCGGTCGAAGCGGCTGCCGACGCCCGGCCGGTAGGCCATGCTGTAGGAGCCGTCGATGGCGATGACGGCGCCGACGTGCTCGCCTGCGCCGAGGTACTTGGCGGCCTCGGTCCTGAGACTCGGCCGCGACAGGGCCAGGGCGATGAGGATGACCGCCAGGCACCGCAGGGCGAGCAGGAGGAGGTCCTCGATTCGAATGCGCCGCGAGCGCAGGACCATGGCCCGGCGCAGGAGTTCCATGGCGGCCCATTCGAGCCGGCGCTGCCGAAAACGGTTCAGCAGATGGATGATGATGGGGACGGCCACGCCGGCGAGTCCGAGCAGAAGCCACGGATTGCCGAACGCGATGGGCATGTCGCTTCCTCATGTACGCGGCGGGCAAGCCCGCCGGCTAAATGTTTCGGCCGTGCGCGGCAGGTCTCCGTACCCGCCGCGCATAATGGCGTTATCGTACTACCGGCGAATCAGCAGCGGGTCCTCGAAGACCGCGCCGCAGGGGAAGCCGATCCGCCGGCCGAAGTCGACCTCGACGGTCAGATCGCGGGCCTCCGGGGGCAATTCCAGGTACAGCGGCACCGGGGCGGCGTCGGGCGTCAGGACGGCCTCGTCCAGGACGGCGTCGCCGGCGGCGATCCAGACGCGGACCTCGCCGCGCGCATCCGCCACCGGCCGCAGCCGCGCCACCAGCCACCGGCCCTCTCCGGGCGCCACCTCGTAGCGGAGTTCGGTCTTGGGCCGGACCGTGAGCGTCAGGAGGGCATCGGCGTCGGCCTGCGGCGTCTCGGCGAGGCGCCGGACGGAGACGGCCGGCGCCGCCTGCGGGCCGAACACGCCCGTTGACACAGCGGAAGTCGGCGCCAGGGCGGCGAGGTCGCTCGCCCCATCGACGGGCCGGCGGACATACCGGACGGTCTCCGCCGGCAAGTTCAGGTTCCCGTGGATCGGATGTTCGAGGACAAGGTGGCCGGCCTTGGCCATCGCCCGGCCGCGAAGGACCGTCCCGTCGACGAGGCCCACCTCGTCCGGCGCCGGCGCGTCGGCAGGCCGGGCGGCGGCCGGGCCGAAGACGTAGCAGAGGAGGCCTTTGCGCGAAAGCGTCAGTACGCCGAGCGGACTGTCGATCGCCAACCGCGACGGGTCGATCCAGAGCAGCGACCCGGGGATGGGCTCCCCGTCTTCACGATACAGCGTGGCGGGCTTCGCGCCGCCGGCCTTCGGAGCGCCGCGAGCGAACTCGATGGCCGTGACGCCGGCCGCGTCGATCTCGCGCCGTCCCCACAGGCGGGACCGGATCGTGAGCCGGCCGGCCGAGAGGCGCAGGATGTCCGCACGCCACACCTGGCCGCCGACCAGCCGGACCGCACCCGGCGTGCCAAGCGTCCTCGCGCGGCCGTCCGGCATGACGTAGAGGACCGCGTCCCACGGGAGCGACTTGTCGCCGACCTTGATGCGGCCGTCGGCGAAGTTCACGTCGCCTTCGATGCGGGCGTCGAGGGTGCGGACGACGCCGGCGCTGAGGGCGGTCGAGACGGTGAGCGCCACCAGGGCCATCGCGACGGTCGTGCGTAGGCTCGCTTTCATGGTTACACGCACATGGCCACGCAAGCGTGGCCATGCCACCCGGCTAATGCCACCCGGCTAATGCATCTGTGTTCCTGCGGCACTGTGGACACGACCGATGAGGTAGGCCGACAGGACGACGTCGATCGGCCTGGACGTATCGACCAGGACGTAGTCCACGTGGCTGCGCTCGCAAGCGGTGCGGATGCGGCTGAGAAACGTCTCCAGTTCGGCCAGGTAGGCCGCGCGGATCCGTTTCGGCTGCGTGACGATGTCGGGTTCCCGTTCGAGCCCCTCGAAGCGCCACGTTCCCCCGCCGAAGGGGAACCGAAGTTCGTACGGGTCCAGCAGGTGGAAGACCACGACGTTGTGGCCGCGGAAGCGCAGGTGATCCAGCCCCTTGAGGAACTCCTCGACGTGGTCGAAGAGGTCGGAGAAGAGGATGACGAAGCCGCGTCGTGGAATCCTCTGCGCGAACTCGTGCAGGATGGCGGCAACGTCGGTGCGGGGCACGTCGGCGGCGTCGGCGAGTTCGCGGTCGATGTTGCGGATGACCCCCATGGTGCTGGACGGTTCGAGGTAGCGTCGGAGTTCGGCGTCGAAGACGGCCAGGCCCACCGAATCGCGCTGGTCCACGACGAGGTAGGCCAGGCTGGCCGCCATGAACTTGGCGTACTCGAGTTTCGTGACCGACCCCGAGGCGTACCGCATGGAGGAACTGGCATCGAGCAGCAGGTGGGCGTCGAAGTTGGTCTCGGCCTCGAACAGTTTGACGTAGTAGCGCTCGGTGCGTGCATAGACCCGCCAGTCGAGTCGGCGGGTGGAGTCGCCGGGCACGTAGGGCCGATGGTGCGCAAACTCGGTGCTGAAACCCCTCAGCGGGCTCCGGTGCATGCCGACGCGAAGGCCTTCGACGACCTCGCGTGCCACCAGGTCGAGCGAATCGAGACCCTGAAGGACCTCGGGGTCAAGATACCGTAGTTTGGGCGCCTGCCGCTTTGCCATCGTAGAGCCGTTCATCCGCCGGGATCGTTTCCATGAGCCGCTCGATGATATCGTCGGTCGTGAGCCCTTCCGACTGGGCGGCGAAATTCGGGATGATCCGGTGCCGCAGCACCGGCGGCGCCACCGCCTGGATGTCGTCGATGGCCACGTGGTAGCGGCCGCGCAGGATGGCCCGTGCCTTTCCGGCGAGGATCATGAAGAGGCTTGCGCGCGGCCCGGCGCCCCATGCGATCCAGTTGCGGATGAAATCGGGCGCTTCGTCTTCGCCCGGGCGCGTGGCGCGGGCCAGTTTGGCGGCATAGGTAAAGATGTGGTCGGCCGCCGGAATCCGCCGCACCAGGTCCTGGAGCGAGAGGATCTCGTCGCGGTGAAGGACGGGGGCCAACTGGATCTCCGGGCCGGCCGTCACGCGCTTCATGATCTCGATCTCCTCGTCCCAACTCGGATAGTTGACGAGGATGTTGAAGAAGAAGCGGTCCAACTGGGCCTCGGGCAGCGGGTAGGTGCCTTCCTGCTCGATGGGGTTCTGCGTGGCGAGCACGAAGAACGGTTCCTGAAGATGATGGTCCTCGCCGCCGGCCGAGACCTTCTTTTCCTGCATCGACTCCAGCAGCGCCGCCTGTGTCTTGGGCGGCGTACGGTTGATCTCGTCGGCCAGGATGATGTTGGCGAAGACGGGTCCCCTGAGGAACTTGAACTTCCGCTCTCCCGTCGCCGGGTCGTCCTGGAGCACTTCGGTGCCCGTGATGTCGGAGGGCATCAGGTCGGGCGTAAACTGGATCCGCTTGAACGAGAGCGAGAGCGTCTGGGCCAGACTCGAGACCAGAAGCGTCTTGGCCAGCCCCGGCACGCCGATCAGCAGGCAGTGCCCGCGGGCGAAGACGGCGATCATCATCTCATCGATGACCTGGTCCATACCGACGATGATCTTCCGGACCTCGCCCAGGACCTGGTCGCGGGCCTCCCCCAGCCGCGCCACCGTCTGCTCGTCGCTCATCTGGTCCGGAGCGGGCTGCTTTTCGTCCGTCGCCATGCCGTCCTCCTTCACAGAACCATCCTCAGAAACAAGAAGGGGGGGTCGTGCACCTGCGCGGCCCCCGAAGGGGTATTCACCGCCACGTTGAACCCGCCGGGCCGTGGCAAGGCACGGTGTTTTTAGTGCTGTTTTGTCAGTACGTGTTTAGCGTGGTGTCATTCCGAGCGACCGCGGCTCGGATGAGCGAATGCGAGCTGTGACTGGTATCCGAGCCGCGAGCGCAAGCGAGCGGGGGGGCTCGGTCGAAATGACAGCGCCACCCCACAGAGGGAGCCCGCTGAAGCGGAAAGTGGCGCTGTAGGACTCTATCGTACCATCCGAGACGGTCGCGCGGCTGTTGTTGTGGGCGTACAGATCATGGCCGAAGAAAGGGGGGGCAGGTCTGGTGCTGACCTGCCCCCTCCCAGCGCAAGAGCCCGTAACCAACAAGACGATTGGTCGGAACGTACCACTACCGTGATGATCGGCCTCTTTGGGGTTCGCGCGCAATAGGGAATGCTACGGATTTTGGGCTTCGGAAATCCCTAGCGCAGTTCACGATTGGTTGTAGCACCTTGCGCGGCGGGTAAGATTGCCCACCGCGTGAGTCATCGCTACACAAGAACGTGAATTGCTCTAAGCGGGGTCAGGTAAGTTTTTTGCCGTCGGGTGCCATGCCCACGTTTGCGTGTGCATGCCGTGGCGACAACGGATTGGGCTCGTAGCCCAAG
>CAZIJC010000133.1:0-12385 GCA_964539385.1 uncultured Anaerolineales bacterium
GCGATGAGTTCCTGCGGCACATCGAGCGGACGCGGGTGCTGGTGCACCTGGTGGAGATCGACCCGCACACCGGCGCCTCGCCGGCCGAGGCGTACCGCGCCATCCGCGGCGAACTGGCCGCCTACAGCCGCACCCTTGCCGAGAAGCCCGAACTCGTCGTCCTGACCAAGGCCGACCTCCTGCCCGGCGACGCTGGCGCGCGCCGCGACCTGGAGCAGGCCATCGGCCGGCCGGTCCTGGCCGTTTCCAGCGCCGCCGGCACCGGCCTGAACCGACTCGTCGGCGCCATCCTGAAACTGCTCGATGCCGCCGGCGCCGACGATGCGCCCGACGTTGGCCGCGCGCCTTCCCCCGCACGCTCTAACCACGGCAACAAGCAAGGCAGCGACAAATGAACGACCTGCTGGCCATCACGCTCGGCAACTCCTCCGTCGTGATGGCGACGATGACGCGCGAGGCCGAGATACTCGACGCGCGGGGCGAACCGCTCGCACGCCTCGAGGACCTCTTCGCCGAGTTCGTCCCGGCGCCGCAGGCGCGGCAGGCGCCGATTATCGTTGCGTCGGTCAACCCGCCGGCGCTGGCGCGTCTGCGTGCCGTGGCGCCGGCCGCCGGCCCGGCCGCCCCGCTGGTTGCACGCGACGACTTCCCGATTCCGATCGCGACCAACGTGGACGAGCCGGAGAAGGTTGGCGTGGACCGTTTGCTCGCCGCGCTGGCGGCCTATCGCCTCACGGGCAGTGCGTGCGTCGTGGTGGATTGCGGCACGGCCGTCACCGTCGACGCCGTGGACGCCGACGGCACGTTCCTCGGCGGTGCGATCTTCCCGGGCCGCGACATGATGGCCCGTGCCCTGGCCGAGGGAGCCGCCCAGTTGCCCACGGTCGCCATCGGGCCGGCCGAGTCGGGCATCGGCAGGAACACCGAAGAGGCTATCCGTGCCGGCATCGTGCACGGCTCCGACGGGGCGCTGGCTGCCCTGATTGCCGGTGCGCAGGCGGCCGCCGGACGCAAAGCAACGGTCATCCTGACCGGCGGCGACGCCCCGCTTCCGGGCAGCCCCGTGCTGAGGCCGGCCTTCAAGGTCGTGCCGGACCTCGTCCTGGCAGGGCTGGTAATGGCCTGCAGCGAGTGGCAAGAGCGATGACGGGCATCGAGCGGTCGGCCTTTGCCGTGCTGACGCCCCCGGGTCGCGGCGGGATTGCGGTGATCCGGTGCAGCGGTCCCGACGCCGAGCGTGTGCTTCGCACGTGCTTCCGCCCCACGACCGACGGGGCGGATTTGCCGCCCGTCGGCGGTCTCGCCTACGGTCACATCGCCGGCGCCGACGGCCGCCCCCTCGACGAGGTTATCCTTTGCCGCGCGGCACGGGCCACGTACGAAGTCAACTGTCACGGTGGTCCGGCGGCGGTGGCTGCCGTATGCGCCGCGCTGGCGGCCCTCGGTCTGGCGCAGGCCGATGCCGACGCGCTGCTGGAAATCGAGGGCGCCGGTCGCGTCGAGCGCGATGCCCGGCGGCTGCTTCGCCGCGCGACCACGCCGCTGGCCGCACGCATCCTGCTCGACCAACTCGGCGGCGCCCTGGGCGCTGCAATCGAACGGGTCGGCGATCATCTGGCCGCACGACGGGCAGAGGCAGCGGCAGACGAACTCGGCCGGCTGCTGGATCGGTGGCAGTCTTGCGGTCGTTTTCTTGCCGACTCGCCGCGCATCGTTATCGCCGGCCGTCCCAACGTCGGCAAGAGCACGCTGCTGAATCGCCTCCTCGGCGCCGAGCGGGCCATCACGTCGCGCGAGCCCGGTACGACACGCGACTACGTGGAAGCCGAGGCGGCGCTGGCGGGCCTGCCGGTGGTTCTGGTCGATACGGCCGGCCTGCGGGAGGCGCGGAGCGTGATCGAGCGGCTCGGCGTCGAGCGGGCCCGCGAGCAGGCTGCCCGCGCGGCGCTGCTTCTGTATCTCTTGGACGCCACCGAAGGCGTCACCGCCGAGGACCAGGCCGCGCTCGCCCGCTTCGATGACCGCACGCTCGTGGTGTGGAACAAGGCCGACGCCGCAGCGGGGCCGCTCGGCGCGCCGGGCGCCATGGCCGTCTCAGCGCTTACGGGAGCGGGAATCGAAGGGTTGGTCGAAGCGGTCCTCGCCCGTCTGGGCTACCGTGCACCGGAACCCGGCGAGGCCGTGCCGTTCACGTGCGATCAGGCCGAAGCGATGGAACGCGGGCGGCAATTCCTTGAAGACGGTCGGCTGGACGATGCGCGGCGGGCGCTGGCGCCGCTTACTAACGTGCGCGGCTAGTTCGCGTGCCCACACCAGCCGCGTAGGATGGGTGCTTTGCACCCACCTTCCGCCTACATCAGCCGGGTGATGTCCTGCCACATGATTAGGATGATCAGCGCGCCGACGGCGGCCCATCCGGCTCCCCAGACCCAGGTGCGGACCTTCAGGCCGACGGGGCTGCCTTTGATTTTCTCGAGAATGACGAACAGAACGTGCCCGCCGTCGAGGGGCGGCACGGGCAGGAAGTTAAACACCGCGACGCAGACCGACAGGATGCCCCAGAAGTCGATGAACGTGCCGATGCCCCTGGCCGCGATTCCCAGCGAGGCATAGACAATAAGCACCGGCCCGCCGAGCGATTCGGTGCCGACCTGGCGCTTCAGGAGTTGGCGGAGGTTGGCGTACACGTTACCGAGCCAGCGCCACGTGCGCGTGAAACCGCGTCCGGCCGCCTTGATGGGGTTATACAGACGGGGCAGCGGCTCGTAGAGGAGCAAGCCCGGCTTGCTGCCGAAGAGTTTGAACGTCTCGATGGGCTCGAGCGCCGGCGTGAGCGTCGTGCGGAGTTCCGCGTCGCCGCGCTTCACGAGAACCGGCACGGCTCTTTCGCCGGCCTGGCCGAAGACGGCGTACACGTCGTCCCACGTGCCTGGCGCAACCTCATCCTCTCCGACCGTCAGGATGCGATCGCCCGGGCGGATGCCCGCTTTGGCGGCGGGACCGTCCGGCTGCACCTCCCCCACCTGGATCGGTGCAGTTGCATCGGGCATCATTGAGATGCCGATGCGCGCATAATCAACGTCGCCGTACACGGCGATGCCGGCGGCGATCTCTTTCACCTTGTCCTTGCGACGGATGGTCAGGCGTACGGCAGCCCCGTCGCCGGCGGCCTTGATCGTTTCGGCGATCTTCTTGGCCGTGGGCCATGCCACGTCCTCCGCCTTCACAATGCGATCGTCTTTCCAGATGCCGGCCTTGGCGGCAGGCCCGTCGGGATCGAGCGTGCGGACGGCGATGGGGGGCGCCATGCCGATGTCGGCCAGCGTGAGTTTCGCCGGATCGACCGTGAGTTGCAGCGGCTTGCCGTTGCGCTGGATGGCGAGCGTCACCGGGCCGTCGGGCGCCTCATCGAAAACCTCTTCCATTTCACGCCAACGCCGGACGGCCTTGTCGTTTACCTTGAGGATGCGGTCGCCGACCTTCAGGCCGGCGTAGGCTTCCGGGACCCCCGGCACCATGGCGCAAACGACCGGCTCGAGGGCGGGCCCGACACCAATAGCGGGCGCGTCGTCGTTGGGCCCGCGCCAACTCTTGATGCCCGCGAAGGTCAGGACGTCCGGTTCGCCGCTCTCGGTCGGGCGTTCGACCGCCACGTCGAAGATCGTGCCGGCGTCCTGGGTCTTGATCGTCGTCAAAACGTCTTCGAACGACTGGACCGGTTCGCCATTGATAGCCACGATGCGGTCGCCGGCCTTGATACCCGCCTTTTGGGCGGGCATGAGCGGCAGGACCTCGCCGACGATGGACGAGGGGGCGCTCACGCCTACCAGCGACGCCACCGTGAAGAAGATAACGGCCAGGACGCCGTTCATGACGACGCCGGCCGCGAAGACGACGGCCCGCTGCCAGGCCGGCCGCCGCCACAGGGCACGCGGGTTGTCGCCGCCTTCGGAGTCGGGGTGGTCGCCCATCGGTTCCACGAAACCGCCCAGCGGGATGGCACGCAAGGAATACTCCGTCTCGCCGCGCGTCCACTTCACCAGCGCCGGCCCGAAGCCGATGGCGAACCGCCTGACCCAGACGCCGAAGGCCTTGGCGGCCAGGAAGTGCCCCAGTTCGTGCACGAAGATAATCAGCCCCAGGGCAACGGCTATCTCGACAGCGTATAAGATGTTAGACACCGCGATGCTTCCTCTCTGGCCCAGGCATCGGCCGCCAGGATGTCGTCCAGGCTCGGGGCCACCACGTTCCGGTGGGCTGCCAGAACGCGCTGCACCAGCGGCACGATATCGACAAACCGCAGGCGACCGTCGAGAAACGCCTCGACGGCCACTTCATCGGCGCCCGAAAGCGCCGCCCCCGACGTCCCCCCTTGACGAATCACCTCGAACCCCAGCCGAAGCGCCGGGAACCGCTCCGTGTCGGGCGCCTCAAAATGCAGGCCACCCACCGCCGCCAGGTCCAGCCGCGGCCACGGCGCAGGACAACGCTCGGGCCACGTCAGCGCGTACTGGATGGGCATCCGCATGTCGGGCGGACCCAACTGGGCGATCACCGACCCGTCCACAAACTCCACCAAAGAGTGTACGGTGGACTCGGGGTGAATCAGCACGCAAATCTTCTCGGCCGCAACGCCGAACAGGTGATGGGCCTCGATGATCTCGAGCGACTTGTTCATGAGGGTGGCCGAGTCGATGGTAATCTTGCGGCCCATGGACCAGGTCGGATGGTCGAGGGCCTCTGCGGCCGTCACGTGCTCCCGGGCCTCGTCGGGCAGGCGATAGAACGGCCCGCCGCTTGCCGTCAGGACGACCCGCGAGACTTCCTCCGCCCGGCCGCAACTCATCGCCTGGAAGATGGCCGAGTGCTCGCTATCGACGGGGATTACTTCGGCGCCGCCGCGCTTCGCCTCGGCCATGACCAGGTCGCCCGCCATGACGAGCGCTTCCTTGTTCGCCAGGGCCAACCGTTTGCCCGCCCGGACGGCCGCCAGGGCCGCCGGAAGCCCCGCGCCGCCGGCAACGGCCGACACCACGATGTCCACGTCGTCGCGCGATGCCAGGGCCACCAGGCCGTCGGACCCCACGAGGACCTCGGGGGCGCTGCCGCCGGCGAGCGCGCGGCGAAGGTCGGCGGCCGATTCCTCATCGCAGACGGCCACGGCCGATGCGCCCGTCTCGGCGGCCTGGCGCGCGAGAAGGTCCGCCTGCCGCCCGGCGGCCAGCGCCACCACGCGGTAATCCGGGCCGAGCGACGCGCAGACCTCCAGCGTCATTTGCCCGATCGACCCGGTGGACCCCAGAATGGCGATAGTCGGCACGTTGCGGCTCCGGTGCCCCGTTTGCAGGCGTAAGAGTGTACGGGAGAGGCCGGGCTTTTTCAATCCTAGACCGTTGCTGGCGTCCGGCACGGGCGGCATAATGGGCCGTGATCGCTCCAGCTGCGGAGGGTTGCCGTGTCCTGCCGATTCCGTCTGCCGATCCTGGCTGCGGCCGTTGCCGCAGGCCTGCTTCTGCCGGCCGAAGGCCGTGCGGTGGCGCTCACGAAACGCCACGCCGTGCCTCGGGAGCATCCGCGGCTTCTCGGCTCGCGGGCCAGGCTCCGGCGCCTCGCCAAGGAGCGCGGCGAGGCCTACCAGCGCACCGTGCGGGTGGCGCGCGAACGGAAGGCCGACGACCACGCCAAGATGATCTCCATGGCCCTGGTCTCGGCCATCGAGGGCGATGCCGATCTGGGCCGCCGGGCCGTCCAAAAGGCCATGACGTACGTGCGAGGTCCCATCAAGAAGGGGCACACCCCCTTCGCCCACGACCTGGCGCGATGCGCCCTCGTGTACGACCTCTGCCACGCGCAGTGGACCGACGTCGAGCGCACCGCCTTCCACGACTACGCGAACCGGACGGTCGATGCCAACGTGCGCAGCGAGACGCACGTCTTCCACAACGGTTGGTACGGGTACAAGTGGTGGGGCATCGGCCTGGCTTGTTACGCGACGTACTACGAGAACCCCCGGGCCAGGGAAATCTTGGCGGCACTGGAGCGCGAGTACGAGGGCCGCGCGGCTCCGGCGCTGGAGTTGGCCGGCGCCGGCGGCGGATGGGCCGAGGGGTACTACGTCCACTACTGGCTCTACGAGTGGCTCGTCTTCTCGGAGGTGGCCCGGTTCTGCGAGGGTGCCGACTACCTGGCGCCCGCCCCGGCTTTCTACCGGCACCGGGCGGTGGCGAGCCTGTTCGAGACCTACCCGGGCATCCGCATCTACGGGTCGCGCCGCCCCGTGCCGATGGGCGACGGCGGCGGACGTGTCTTCGGTGGCGACCGCGACAAGCAACTCTCGGCCCGGCGGATCCTCGTCAACCGCTTCCGCGACGACCCGGACCACCGGCGCGTCCACGCCTTCAACGAGACCACGCCGCGTTCGGCCGTCGGCGTCTATGCGTACAAGGACTTCCTCTGGCGCGATGCCACCGTGCCGAAGGGCGACCTGGCGGCCTTGAGGCTCTCGCACGTCAGCCCCGGCGCCGGCTACGTGCAGGCGCGCAGCGCCTGGGACGATGCCGCCACGTACTTCTTCTTCAAGTGCGGCGACCGATTCACGGCCCACCAGCACCTGGACGTGGGGCACTTCCTCATCTACCGGCACGAGGAACTGGCGGGCGACGGCGGCCATTACGACGGCTTCGGCACGGGGCACGACGTCAACTACCATCTGCGCACCATCGCCCACAGCAGCCTGCTCGTCCACGACCCGGGTGAGCGATGGACGCGCATCCGCGCGGGGCCCGTCTCCGGAAACGACGGCGGTCAGCACCACGATTGGCCGCACCACAACGGTGCGGTGGCCGACGCGACGGCGTGGTACAAGGACCGTCGGCTGTACGACATCGCCGACCTGCTTGCCTTCGAGGACCCCGGGCCCTACGTGTACGTGGCCGGTGACTGCACGCGTGCCTATGCCGCAAAGAAACTGAAACGCTTTACGCGCCAGATCGTGTACGTGCGGCCGGGGACGTTCGTCATCTTCGACCGCGTCACGTCCCGGGACGCCGCGCTGCGGAAGACGTGGCTGCTCCAGGCGATGAAGGTGCCGACGCTTCGGCCGCCGCATCGGGTGGTGACCAACGGCAAGGGACGCCTGTTTATCCAGACCGTCCTGCCGCAGGGCGCGACGGTGCGGACGGCCTCCGGCGAAGATCTCTACCGCTACGGGGGCAAGGCCTACCCGCCGAAGCGCACCACCGGTCCCGCGCCCGAGTGCCGCATCGAGGTCTCCCCGCCGGAGCCGCGTGCCGAGGACCTCTTCCTGCACGTCCTGACGGCGACCGACTCGGGCGTCGAGACGGTGCCGGCGGCCACGGCCGACGTCCGCGACGGCCGCGTCACGATAGCGGTGGCCGGCGCGAGGATCGTCTTCTCGGCCGACCCTCCCGGCGGCCGCATCGAACTGAACGGGGAAAGGTCGCCGCTGCCGGCGCGGATCGTGGCCGACTATCTGGCCGGCCCGTGAGAGAGTCCGCCGTGCCTTGGGCGCTTACTCCGCCCCGGCGATCTGGACGTCCTGGATGCGGAGGGTGGGCATGAGGATGCCGGGCTCGATGCGGGCGTCGCTTGAGACGGCGTCGAGGTGCTCCAGCAGGTCGAAGATGCTGCCGCCCAGCATGGCGTTTTCGACCGGGTGCACGATCTGGCCGTCCTTCACGAGGAAGCCGAAATCGATGGAGGCCGAGATGTCGCCGCTGGCGGGGTCGGGCCGAATCTCGCCGCTCTCCAGATAGATGCCGTCGGTGACCTCGCGCAGGATCTCGGCCGCCGTCTTGGAGCCGAGCGCCGGTCGCAGGTTCGTCGGGCTGATGCCGCAGGCGTGCGTGCCGTGGCCGGTGCTCTCGACGCCGGCCTTGCCCGCGGTGTAGGAATTGTGCAGGAGGCTCGCCAGGCGTCCCTCCTGGATGACCGTCAGCGGTCGCCGCCGCGTGCCTTCGCCGTCGTGAGCGCCGGAGCGCATGCCGCGCGGCACGAGACCGTCATCGACGAGCGTCAGGCACGGGGCGGCGACCGGTTTGCCGAGGCGGTCGCACAGGTAACTGCGGCCGCGCTGGATGCTCTCGGCGCTGGCCGCCCCCACCAGTTGCGAGAGGAAGCCGTAGGAGGCGAGCGGGCCGAGCACGAGCGTCGTGCGGCGGCTCGTGATTCGCTTCGCGCCGAGGAACCTGCGTGCGCCTTCGACCGCGCTTTCGGCCACGTGCTCCAGCCGGCAATCGGCCAGTTGGCGGCCGAAATCGAACTCGTAAAAGTAGCCGGTGTCGCCGTCGCGCTTCAAGAGGGCCGAAACCTGGGCCGAGATGTCCGTGGCTTGCGACGCCAGCGCTATCCCGGTCGATGAGGCCAGCGCACCGGCGCCGACCGCCAGGGCCACGTGCCCCGAGAGGTTCGCGTCGGGTTCCATGGCCTTGCCCGCCTCGATATTGGCGACGGCAATGCGGACGACCTCCTCGACGCCCAGCCCCGCGACGGCTTCGTCGAAGAGGCCCTCGACTTCGGGCCAGGGCTGCGGCTCGGGCAGGCACTTGAAATCCGGATCGGGCGTGGCCTCCTTCGCCAGGGCCACGGCCCGGCGGACGGCCTCGTCGATGTCGCGCCGGTCGCAGCCGCTTACCGTGGCGTACCCCATGCCGCCCTTGGCGTAGACGCGGATGGCGACGTCCTCGCCCTGTCCGGCGTTGGCGGTCTTGATGCCCGATTTCTCGATCTCGACGGAGATGTCGCGGCCGGCGCCGGCGGCCACGTCGCACCACTCGGCGCCCAGGCGGACGGCCTTCTCGACGCACTGCGTCGCCAGGTCCAGGTAGGACTGCGCGCCGTCGTCACAGCGACTTTGGGGCGTCGGCGGCTGGTCGGCTCGGCTCATGTTCTCGACACGCTCCATTTCCCGCCTCCGCCAAGGCTTCGGCGGGCAGGCGGGTTGAGGCCGGCCGGCACGGCGACGGCCGTTTCCATCTTACAGGCTCCACGGCGCGCGCATCGCGCATGAGAGTTTCCGATTGGCCTGCTCGTCGCCGTGGAACTGCTCGGCGTCGGGGTCCCACCGCAGTTTCCGCCCCAGGTCCATCGCAATGTTGCCGAGATGCGCCAGCGAGCAGCACCGGTGGCAGATCTCGGCCGGGAAGTACGGGTCGCCCCGCGTCTTGACGCAATCGAGGAAGTTCCGGTGTTCCCCCGCCGGGCAGGTGAACAGGTGAATCTCGCCGGCGCCGATGACGCTGTCGCGAATCTCCTTCGAACTGGCCTGCACGGGCCGGCGCCATCCGGTGTTACCCACCCAGCCGTCGGTCCCCTCGAACCGTATGCCCGTGCCGCCGCTGTCGATGAACAGTTCCACGCCGGTGGCGTATGTGCACTTCACGTGGTACTCGTGGTAAGTGTCGTAGAGGCCGGTGGGGTGGCGTTTGCCGGTGCCCTCGACCGCGACGGGGCCGGTCCGCTCGGTGTCGGCAGCCCACTGGGCGGTGTCCAGGAGATGGGCGCCCCAGTCGGTGAGTTGCCCGCCGGAGTAGTCGCGGATCCATCGAAAGTTCCAGTGGATGCGTCCCGGGCAGTACGGCGTCCACGGCGCGGGGCCGAGCCACAGGTCGTAATCGAACCCTTCGGGCACGGGCTTCGGCGTCGGGTCGCCGGGGTTGCCGGGCCCGGCCGGCAGCGTCACGCGGATGCGCTGGAGTCGCCCGATGCGGCCGTTTCGGACGAGTTCGGCCATCCGGTGATACGTGGCGATGGAGCGGTCCTCGGTGGCCGTCTGGAAGACCGCGCCGTAGCGGTGGACGGTGTCGGCCAGCATGCGGCCGTCGCGGACGGTGAGGGTGGGTTTTTCGCAGATGACGTCTTTGCCGGCCCTGACGGCCGCCACCGACATCGGCACGTGCCAGTGGTCGGGCGTCGAGATGCAGACGGCGTCGATGTCGCGCCGGGCGAGGACCTCCCGCCAATCGTTGTACGGGTCGCAGCCCTTGAACGTGCCGGCGCGGTTCTGCCTGGCGTAGTGCTGCTCGGCCGTCTGCTTGCCGCGATACCGGTGGTTCCGGTCGACGTCGCAGGCCGCCACGGCCTGACAATCGGGCTGGCTGAGGAAGCCTCGGAGGTTCCTGCCGACGCCTTGGCCTCCCAAGCCGATGAAGCCGATCGTGACGCGGTCCGACGCGGGCGGCCGGCCCCCGGCGCCCAACGCGCCCGAGGTGATGACCTGCGGCGCTGCCACGGCAGCGGCGGCGCCGGCGAGAAATGCGCGGCGTGTCATACCCATCGCGGGATCCATGGCTTCGCCTCTGTTTGCGCGACGGCCTGCACGGCGGCCGGGCATCAACTACTTTATCCGAGCGAGGCCCGGTGACAAGAGAAACCGCCGCAATGTTGCACACCCGCCGCTGCCGTGCCACCTTCCTGATGGCGCGTGCGCTGCTAAGCGGGGTCAGGTAAGTCTTTTGCCGTCGGGTACCATGCCCACGCTTGCGTGTGCATGCCGTGGCGACAACTGATTGTGCTCGTAGCCCAAGGGGCTTGCGCCGCTTACTTACGTGCGCGGCTAGTTTTCTCACGTGGCTGGTCGGGCGCGAGTGTAACTAGCCGCGAGCGTAAGCGAGCGGGTGCCGTTCTCGCCACGGCAAAAGACTTGCGTCGGACCGCATAGTTTTGACTGTATATACGGGGCTGAGCCGGGTAATCTCACGTGCCGAGGGATGAGGTCAACGGACAGGTTGCGGGAGCGGACCGTGCCGCTGAAGAAGGAACTCGGATTTCTGGACGTCTTCTGCATCGGCACGGGGGCGATGATCAGCAGCGGCCTGTTCATCCTTCCGGGCATCCTCTACGCGGTGGTGGGGCCCGGTGTGTTTCTGGGCTATCTTCTGGCAGCCGTCCTGTTGCTTCCTGCGGTGGTGAGCAAGGCGGAGTTGGCCACCGCGCTGCCGAAGGCCGGGGGGGATTACTTCTTCATCGACCGGAGCCTCGGCCCGACGTTCGGGATGCTGGCAGGTGTGGCGGCGTGGGCGTCGCTGGCGCTGAAGACGGCGTTCGCTCTGATCGGGTTGGGGGCGTTTACGCGGCTCCTGTGGCCTGGGCTGAGCCTGCTGGAGGTGCGCCTGGTCGCCCTGGGTTTCTGCATCCTGTTCACCCTGGTCAACCTGTGGGGAGCGAAACACGCGGGCCGGCTGCAGATTGGGCTCGTGGCGCTGCTGCTCGTGCTGCTTTGCGGCTACGTGGTATTGGGTGTGGG
Organism: uncultured Anaerolineales bacterium; assembly: GCA_964539385.1. Classification (GTDB taxonomy): domain Bacteria; phylum Planctomycetota; class Phycisphaerae; order FEN-1346; family FEN-1346; genus JAUVZF01. Next base: position 11,264 of record CAZIJC010000133.1, read on the forward strand.
CAAGGTCGAGGCGAGCCGCTACACGCCGCTTCTGCCGAACGGGGTGAACGCCGTGATGCTTGGGGCGGCGATGGCCTTCGTGTCGTTCGGCGGCCTGACGAAGATAGCGAGCGTGGCGGAGGAGGTGAGAAGCCCCGGGCGCAACCTCCCCCTGGCGATGTTCGTGGCCGGCGCCGTGGTCGCGGTGATGTACGTGGCCGTGACCTTCGTGACGGTCGGCGTGGTGCCGGGTGGGTCGCTGTCGGACTCGCTGACGCCGATCTCGTTGGGCGGGGAGGCGTTGTGGCCGAAGGTGGGGCTGGTCGTGATGTCGGTGGCGGCGATTCTGGCGTTTGTGAGCACGGCCAACGCCGGCATTCTGGCCGCCTCGCGTACGCCGCTGGCCATGAGCCGCGACGGTCTGCTGCCGGAGTTCTTCAGCCGCGTCGGCGCGCGGCGGGGCACGCCCCACTACGCGATTCTGTTCACGTCGGCGTTCATCGGCGCCTCGTTGTTCATGGACCTCACACTGTTCATCAAGTCGGCCTCGGCGATGAAGATTCTGCTGTTCGGGTTCAGCATCGTGGCGCTCATCCTGCTGCGCGAGAGCCGTGTGGCGACGTACAAGCCGAAGTTCCGCTCGCCGCTTTATCCGTGGCTGCACGCGGCGGGGATCGCGGCGTACGTGTTCCTGCTGATCGAACTCGGCAGCCTGCCGCTGCTGGTGGCCGGCGCCATTCTGGGCTGTGGCGTGGTGTGGTACGCCCTGTACGCCAAGACGCGTGTGGCGCGCGAGTCGGCGCTGACGCACCTGGCCCAGCGGATCGCCTCCCGCACGTTTGCGAGCCACGACCTGGAGGCGGAACTGGCCCAGATCATCCACGACCGCGACGGCGGCATCGAGGACCGATTCGACCGCCTCGTGCGCGAGTGCACCATCCTCGACCTGCCCGGTACGGGCCCGTATGGGGAAGGACCCGTCTCCAGAGACGACCTCTTTCAAGCGGTTGCCGAACGACTCGCCCGGCGTCTGGACATGCCGCCCGCCGAGGTCCTGCGCCTGCTCGGCGAGCGGGAAGAACTCTCCTCGACCGTCATTCGTCCCGGCCTGGCCATCCCGCACATCGTGGTGGAAGGCACGGG
>CAZIJC010000134.1:0-12287 GCA_964539385.1 uncultured Anaerolineales bacterium
GGGTCGGCCTCGCCCGGGTTGCCGCCGGAGGTCCAACTCGCGCGCCAGCCGTCTTCGGAGTCCCAGAGGGCGGAGTCCTGGAGCGGGTCGCGGACGACGAGGGAGTAGCCGTAGCCGTCGGTGTGGTCGAACCAGCCGTCGGCGTGCTCAAACTGCTGGACGGTGCTCTCGAGGATGGTTTCGAGGCCGACGGCTTCGCCGGCGTCGTCGAGACGGGTGGAATGCTCGAACTCGCCCGCGATGCGGCCGGCCGGGACGGCGGGGTAGCGCAGGGCAAAGGCCTCCAGGTCGTTGACGACGAGAACGTACTGGCCGGGGGCCAGGTCGAAGGTCGGAAAGGCGAAATCGACGCCGTCGAAGAACCTCAGGCCCACGAGGTTGATCGTCTGGCCGCCGATGTTCTGGAGTTCGATGAACTCGAAGTCATCATCGTCCGCGAAGCCCGCCGCCATCTCGGCCGCCGTCGGGTCGCCCGGGTGGTACATCACCTCGGTGACGACGAGGTCGGCGGGTGTGTCGAGGACAAAGGTGGCCTCGGCCAGCGCGCTCCACGTGCCGCCGCTGTAGACGCGGGCCTTGACGTTGGTGTTGGCCGTCAGCGTAACCGGCGAGCCGTATGTGTGGGCCGCCGGCAATCTGTCGCCGCCTACCAGACGCGGGTCGGTGCCGTCGGTGGTGTAATAGATCGTTCCGCCCGGCGCGCTCATCGAGAGGCCGAAGCCGGAGGCGATCTCGCCGCCGTGCTGGTTGAAGGACGGTGCGGCCACGGTCGGATAGAGCCCGGCAGCGATGAACTGGTCAAGGACGATGTCGGTGCGTTGCGGAAGATAGGTGTAGAGGATCCAGTCGCGCCCCGCATGAGATTGGTCCGCGTCGTACCAATCGTAGAGCGTCAAGGGCGGATGATGAAACATATCGCCCCAGCGAGCGGACTCGGCCACGATGGATCGTTCCACGTGGTCCGCCAAGGCGCTGTAACGTGCGATAAGGGAGTCCGGCGTGAGGACCCCCTCGTTGAAGAAGTACCGATGGATGCGATCGGCGAAGAGCATCTTGTACTCGGCGTTCTGTTTGAGGTTTTGATGGGGCACTCCTGCCGAGGAGAAGTTATTGTTGAGGGCATTCTTATTGAGAGGCGAGCGGCCGAGATTGTTGCCCATGGTGTTCTCGTAGTCCCAGGAGTAGAACTTGAATCCGGTGCTCTCGTCGGTGCGGTCGCGGCCGGCCCACCAGTTCTTCCAGGGCCAGTCCCAGTTGCCTCCCCAGACGTTGACGATGAGGTAGTCCACGTAGTTCGGAACGTCGAGCAGGTGGGGGTAGGCGGAGTTGGGCGTGCCGTCCGGGTTCCTGGCCTGAAGTTCCATGTAGGCGGCGAGGGACCCGGCGGCCTGCTGGCACTTCGAGATCATCTGGTTCCAGGCGGTTTTGTCTCCGGCGTTGGCGTCGAGGTCGTGAATGGCGTCCCAGTCCTCCTTCTCGCCGCCGTAGTAACTGGACGAGAAGGCGTCGTCGGGCCGTTCGACGGGGTTGTAGAGGCCCCAGTAGATTCCGTTGATGTACAGGTGGACGAAGGTTCCGTGCGGGCTTGCGTTTCCGGTCGCCAGTTGGAGGCTGCGGCCGAACTCGTCGCGGGTGTACTGCTCGGTGTACTTTGCCGAACTCCACGTGTAGCCGTCGTTGGCGCCGGCCCGGAGGGTGATGGTGTCGAAGGAGTCGACGGCGCCGTCGCCGAACCAGTCGTACCGCAACTTGGTCGGACCGTAGATGTCCTTGAACAGCAGCCGCAGCGAGTGCTTCTTCACACCGGCCTGCCGGAACCAGCCGCCCTGAATGCGAATGCCGCAATCGACCTGGAACCCCTCGGTCTCGTCCGGATAGATGAGTTCTGCGGAGGTCTCGCGCTCCCAGGCCAAGCCGTGCGCCGTCGAATTGGAGTAGATGCCGCCCGCGCCGAACATGTCGTCGATGTTCATCACGATCGAGAGCGTCGGCAGCGACACCAGGTCGTCTTTGATCGTGGCGGCGTAGATGCCGCCGTAGTTGTCGTCGCCGTTGGGGTTGCCGGCGGCGTCGAACGTGCCGATGACGTCCGGGTCCATGCCGTAGTTGACCGACGTGCCTCCCCAACTCGTCGGGAAGCCGGCGTCGAGCGTCGCCTGGTAGTCCTGCTTGACCACGTCATCGACAAAGATGTAAGTATGCGTATCGATGTTGGTTTCGATGTAGCCGGGCTTGGTGGCCAGGGCGCGCAGCGTGGTGGTGCCGCTGACGTGTATCGGGCCGGTGTACTCCTGGATCGGGCCCGTGTAGGTTCCCGGGTCGATCCACTGGGGCTTGCTGCCGTCGGTCGTGTAGAAGATCTCGGCGCCGGAGGTCGCACTGGTGATCTCGACGTCGAACGGATCGTCGTAGAAGCCGCGGTCGATGCTGAACTGGGTGTCGGCCACGAGGCCGAGATTGCCTTCGAGGTTCTCGGCGCCGGGCGTGGGGGTCGTCATGTATTGCGGCTGGTCGAGCGTGCCGCTGGCAACGAGTTCGGGCAGGATCAGAAAATCGCCGTCGGCGGCCCCGTCGTTCAGGCCGTGAATCGCCAGAACGTTCGTGCCGACGTGCAGCGACAGTAGGTAGTCGCTTATGTCGATGTCCTCAAAGAGGACGGCCAGCACGTCGGGATGGGCCTCGGTGGCGGCCGAGTCGTACTCGAGGGGCTCGGGGGCCTCGGGAGCGTTGCGGGCGGCCACTTCCACGCCGTTCAGGTAGGCCACAAACCCGTCGGCGTATTTCATCCTGAGCGTCAGGACGTCGAGCCCCGCCAGGTCGCTCGCCTCAAACGCGATCCGCGTCCACAGCGAGGCGTTGGCGCCCTGCATCGCGCCCGCGACGTCGGTCTGGATGTTCGCCTCGAAGGCCGGCTGGTTGTCGCTGAACCCCAGCCCGGTGGTCACGGGCACGCTCGTGGCAAACGGCAGCGTCAGACCGCCATTGGCGATGCCCTTGCTGGAGGCGCGCACCCGCACGAAGTCGTCGGCCCTGTCCGAGTCGTGGCTGCCGCTGCGCTGCAGCCAGCCAAGCGGTCCGGAGGGCGCGGTCTCCTGGAGCCGGATACCGGCCAGACCGTAACCCTTGGACCCGTTGGCCGTGCCCGACCCGACGCCGGGCGTTGCGCCGGTGTGGCGGGTCGAGATGACGGTGAAATCGCCGTCGGGGCCCGGGTCGATCTCCTCCCATGCCGCAACGAAGCCCTGGCCGGCCGCACTGTTGCACCCGGTCCAGATCGCCACCTGGGTCGGGCTGACCACGACCACGCCGAGGCCGCTCGAGTGGGCAGGCGTCGCGCCATCCGCATCATCGAGTGTCACCAGCGTCCAGCGATCCGTGTAGCCGGCGTTGCCCCGGACGGCGGTGCCGGCGAAGGTGTAGGTAACGCCGTCGCCGGGGTCGAGGCCGGTGAAGGTATGGGTGTAGGAGTCGCCGCCCTCAATCTCGAGGCTGGTGCCGGTGCCCGACCTGAAATCGACGTAGCCGTCGAAGATGTCGTAGGCATCGGTGCCGACGGAGGGCGCCGCCCCGGTGTTTCCATAGTAGACGCCGACCTGCGACGTGGTCAGCGTAACGCCGGTGCCGCTGCCGGTCGTAATGTCCCTCAGCAGCCCCGAGTCCGTGCCGTTGGCCGCGTAGGTGGTGGCATAGGCATGGGTATCGCCGCCCGCAACGTGATCGTTGAAGGCGGTGAACGTGATCTCGCCGGCGCCGCCCGGCTCATCGTCTCCGACGTCGGCCCCGTCGCCGCTCCACCCGTCGCCGACGGTGATGCCCATGAAGCCGCCGTAGCCGATGGAGAGCGAGGCGATGTCGCCTGCGTCGTAGCCCCAGGCGACGAAGTCCATGACGGCGCCGCCCGAATCGAGGATCATCGCCCAGCCGGGCCCGTCGGCCTCCCAGTTGATGGTGCTGCCCCAGTAGGCATCGCCGGGGTCGTCGGTCTGATAAAGCACCTCGCCCACGGCGACCGAGGCCGGCAGACTCCAGGCCACGCCGTGCACGTCGTTGATGTCGCCGGAGGACGCATCGTTCACCAGCACCGACCAGCCTGCCGTATCCGCCGGCTGATCGATGACGTTCTGGATTTCAACGAACCGGGTGTCGCCGGTCGCAAGTTCCGTAATGACCACGCCGCTCTGGTCCAGGGCGAGGGTATCGATCCAGCCCGAGTCGTCGAACCCCGGCGCGGTCCAGGCCAGGACGTCCTCGCCCGGGGTGGGCACGTGGTAGGTGGCGGCGGCGCCCGAAGCCACCAACCCGTTCCACACGGCCGTGACGCGGGGCAGACCGTAGGAGACGTCCTCGACCTGTCTGGGGAACGTGGGATAGTACTCGTGGACGACGTCCTCCTGCCAGCCTCGTGGCCTGACGAGGCCCAGGTATTCGCCGTCCCGGCTCAGGGCGAAGTTCGTGTGCAGTTCGTCCAGAGGGTCGCACAGGTCCTCACCGGACGCGAAGACCACCAGGTAGTTGTCCGGATTGAGGGTGTAGGCGGGGAACGTCCATTTCGTCAGGTCCTGGCGGTCGTCGGTCAGGTGCCAGCCGTCCAGGTTGATGGGCTCGGTGGTGGGATTGTAGATCTCGATCCAGTCGGAGGACTCGCCGAACTTGTCGAGCAACGTCTCGTCATTATCGGCCATGAACTCGGTGATGAGCGGCGTGCCATCGAGCAGCAGGCGCGGCTCAAGCGGCTCCATCGCGGGCGTAGCGTCCCCCCTGGACGGGAACCTGAAACGCATCTCGCTCCTCCTCTGTGATATTCTCCAGGGTTACCGGCGCCGACCCCTGGCCACACTACCCCTGCACCCAGGCTCGCACACGGCCCTGCCGGAAGGGCAGCGACGTGGCGGCACGGACCGAAAACCGCCCCCACACCTTAATTATACGCACGAAACGGGCGATGCCAAGTCGCGAAGGCGGGAATCCCCCATATCGGGCCGGAAAACGCTGTTGTAGACGATGGCGACGGCGGGATCGCCCGTTTGCGGACCAGAAAACGGGCCATCCTTATGGATGGCCCGTGGGTATTATGTGCACTCTCGCAACAGCCTTCGAACGGCCCGCCTCCTACTTGCGGCGGCGAAGGAACAGCCCCAGGCCGCCCAGGCCCAGCAGGGCCAGCGTCGCCGGCTCGGGGACCACACGAACGAGCATCGCGCTCAACCCCGGGTCGTCGTCGGACCCGCTTCCCTCGGTGGGGTCGGAATTGATGCGGAAGTTCTGGGTCACAGCGTCGGCCGTGAACGTCCCGACAACGAAGTTGGCGTCGAAGGCCATTTCGTCGGGCGGGCCCCGCGGGTCGCGGCCGATCTACTACGACCGGCTCCTGGATGCCATCGCGGCAGCCCAGATCGAGGTGCGTCCCGGACGCGTCGAACCCCGGGCTCTGACCCGCGAATGGAAACACTATCCCCACCTGCGAACCTCCCGCGCCGCTTGGCACCGCCAACGCCTCCGGAGGACCGCCTGACGCTTATTTCACCGCCATTGGATCCAGTCTCTGCAACACCTCAATGCTACACACCACCGCATCCCTGCGTATTCCCTGCTCCATTGTCATTTTGCTGCCAGTCACCCGCATCACCTCTATCAAAGGGGGTACGGCCTCAGCGCCAATCCTGGCCAGGGCCTTGATCGCCGCCTGCCGTACAGCCGGGGGGTTCCGAAATCCTGCAATCAGAACGGGCACGGCCTTGACCGCGGCAGGACCTTTCTCACCCAGCGTCTCCGCCGCGGCAATGAGCGTCTCCGCATCGGCTGTTTTGCAGTTCTTCAGGACAGCGATGTTCTTGTCGATGTCGTCCCCTGCCTCTGCGGCTTCCGAGGCGGCGCCCGTCAGGGCCGCCTCGTATTGGTTTGTGGACACGGCAACAGGCTCCGCGCAAACCGGATGCAGCACAGCGGTGCTACGCGCCAGAGCCACTATAATCGCAAGAGCAGGCGCTCTCATCGTACTCTGTCTCTCCTTCCAGTGCTTGACGTTCAAGCGTACGTAGCCACCTGACGTGTCTTCATCCGCGCAACTGATAGTGGGTGTTGTGTAGGGCGAACGTCAAAGTTCAGCGGCGTCCGCTGCAGCGCCTTGTTCGGTCTTCTCAATCTTCTGCTATGTACCGGGATTTCCCAGGTGGCGTTGCGCCCACGACCGTCGCGGGCCTTTCCAACGATTCTATCGCGACCCCGGAGATGAGCAGGCACTTCATTGCCTCGGACGGCCGCGCCTGGCGCGAGCTGCGCTTCGACCCCCGCACGGTTCTGCTGATCCACTACGGCTTGTCGGTCGGCGACGCGGGGGCCCTCCTGTCCAAGGCAGAGGCGTTGCCGGCTGCCATGGCCACGGCCGCCCTGTAGCAGAGAACCCACCAGAGACGGATGAGCGTTCGCCTGCGAAACGGCGCGGGTCTTTGCCGCAGCAGAGTAATCCAGTCGGCGTACCTCATGTCGTCGAGGGGGATGAAGACGAGGTTCGGCTGGCGTGTGGTTCTGCCGGGGGCTCGCCTCGTCGTCAGCACGAGCGGACCGGCACCCACCCCAGGGACCGCCAGGAAACGGCGTCGCCTGATCCTCTTCGGAGCCCGCCATGCGGGTGATACAGGTTGTCGGGCGCCAGTTTCACGCGGACAGAGTCGTCCCCGACCCCAAGACCGCGTCCGGCTGTCTTCAGCGTAACTCACCGCCGCGACCGTTATGTCCACCGGGCGCGGCTTAGATGATGTTGACAACCCCGGGCGGCGTCAACGGTCCGCCACCCCGTGGCGGATGGGCCCAGTTCAGGGCGCTGTCCACCATATCGAGGTTGATGATCTGGCTGATCTCAGCACCGGCCTGATCCAGCACGAACACGCCCGACGTCGCGGCATCCGCGTTCCTCAGCAACACCACACCGAGCGATTCGGCGTTGATGAAACTGTCCAGCACGAACCATCTGGGTGCCGCCGCACCGCGCACTCCGGTGACGCGAAGTAAGTTAATCGCCGCGGGACCGAAGTCGGCGGCCACGGCAGCCTGCCGCACCACAAGCGGATCAATCGCCACCAGGACGTCCACGTGCTGAATCGCGCCCAGGATCATTCTCGTGACGGTTCCACCGATCCGCATGGAGGCAACACCGGCAGCGCTCTCGACGGTGCCTCTGACGAGGAGCGACGTCAGCCCCCCGGCGACCTGCCAGCCGGTGCTCGTAACGTTGGCTCCGACGAACATGCTCCCTACGTTCCCGGTCACGTTGAACCCGCCGAGCACATTGCCGCCGACACCCCGTCGGCCTACCACCTTGACCGCCCTGAGCAACGTGCCGGCTTGGAGGTTGATCGTGGCGTCGATCAGATCGCCGCCGACGACGGAGAGTGTCCCGAACGCCGTCCTGCCAGCCAGGGTGATGGCGTCGGTGATCATGTTGACGTTCAGTCTGGCGTCGCCGTTCGTGACGCGGACGATGCCGATGCGGTCGGCCGTGATGTTCGAGGTGACCGGGCCGTTCACAGCAAGGATCTTCAGGCCTATTCCGATGCGGTTCACGCGGGTGTTAACGAGGTCGGCCCCGAACGCGCCGTTGGTCACAAAGAGGTTGCCGAAGACGCTTGCGGTCAGCGTGCCTCCCACCCACGTGCTGACCCGCATCAGCGAGATGAACCCGCCGGTCGTCAGGTTGACGTTGCCGACCTGATCGGCGAGGAGGCTCAGCGGCTGGCCGGAATTCGCCAGGAGGTTTATGTCGGACCCGCAGAGGATGTCGTCGACCGTCAGACGCCGCAACCCGCCTACCAAGTCGATGGTGTTGCCGATCAGGTCGGAGCGGGGCGCCATGATGGTATGCATGCCCGTTCCCGAAATCGAGCCGATCGACGTCTCGTTGTCGCTGCCTCGCAGCGGTCGCACGCTGACCGTGAGACGCGACCGGAGGTCGGAGGTGTCGTACAGGATGATGGAGTGGATGTCCGACGCCCGTCCGTTGTAGATGTCCCTGAACACGTCCACCTGGCCGGGCCCCGCGAAGAAAACGAACGTGATGTTGCCGTCGGCGTCGGTGAACCACGCCCTGTTCGTCTCGACCGTGTAGCGGTCGGTGTCGGCCCGGATCCCTTCCAGGATAAGGGGGTTCTCGATCTCGAACAGGTTGACGCGTGCCTGGCCGAAGGCGTTCACGTCGCCGTACACATCGAACTGGTCGTCGCCGGTGGCTCCGGTGACGGTAGCCGAGTCGCCGGCGGCGTGCGTGCCGCCGAGAACGTTGATCACGGTCGCCGGCGCCGGATTGGCAAGGTTGACGGCAATGTTGTCGTCGCCACCGCGCCCGAAGACGACCACGTTGGCCGGGAACCCCTCGTTGGCCCACAGGGTTATGTCGTCGTCGCCGGCGTCGGCCTCCAGCGTGACGGTCTCGATGTCCTTGATGGTGTTGGTGTCGGCGTTGACGGTCACCTGGGTGGGCGTCATCGCGATCACGTCGTCGCCCCCAGTGCCCCAGAAGGTGGCCGTATCGTCGCCGGCTCCGCCGTCGAGGCTGTCGGACCCCGGTCCGCCATCGAGGTCGTCGTCGCCCCGTCCGCCTTCGAGCACGTCGTCGCCTTCGCCGCCGCGGAGCGTGTCGCCGCCGTCGCCGCCCTTCAGGATGTCGTCACCCCTGTCGCCGAGCAGCGTGTCGGCGTTGGCGCTGCCGATCAGCAGGTCGTTGCCCGACCCGCCGTCAATGATGGGCGTCACGCCGCCCGGCACCGGCAGGTTGTTCATGTCGACCGTGTCGTGGCCGGAGAGCGCGTTGATCGTAAGCGCCGTCTTGTTGCCGAACTCGAGGGACTCGAAGTTGTCGATCGAGAGCAGGCCGGTGTCCACGTAGTCCACATCGGTCGTTCCGCTGTTCGGGCCGATGTCGTAGTTGATGATGTTGGACGAAGGCGTCCCGTTGACGACCAGCGGCCCGGCCACCAGGTCGATCGCCGGCTCCAGGTTGGTGAACCGCACCGTCTGCACCTGGGCGCCGGCCGTGTGGATGACCGTGCCGTTGCCAACCGCGGGTCCCACGTTGTACGTGACCAGGTCGACCGGCGTCGTGCCGACCAGCAGCAGCAGGTCGCCGCCGTCGCCGCCGTCGTAGAAGATCCCGTCGGTGAGCGCCAGCAGGCCGGCGGAGTTGTCCACGGTCACCACGTCGTCGCCGCCGAATGTGATGAGGCGGACGCTCGGAGGAATGTTGTAGCCAACGAGCGGGAACGCGCCGAGCCCGCTGAGGCCCAGCGACGGCTGCGCCCAGCGGATGTTGACGAACCCGCCGACCATGTCCAGCGTGATCTCGTCGGCCACGCCGTTCTCGCCGTAGAAGGTCGCCACGTGCGTGATCGGATCGACCCGGAAGCCGTAGAAGAAGGCAATCGTCAGCGGCAGGTCGTCGGACGCCGCGCTGATGTTGCCGGCCAGGTCTTCGGTCACGGCCGTGAAGATGTAGTTGTCCTCGTTGAGCGGCTCGACGGTCACTTCCCACGTGCCCAGACCGTTCGTCAGGTCGCCGTCGGTCTCGTCCGACCCGACCACGCCGATGCCGACCAGTTCGGGGTCGGCCACGCCGTCGTTGACGTCGTCGGCATAGATCCGAATGATCTCGTTCGCGGCACCCAGGCCCTTGAACGCCGGCGACTCGATCGAGGTAATGCCGTCGCCGTGGGGCAGCGTGTCGCTCGCCGTCAGGAGTTCCATGGTCGGTGCCGGCGACGGCGTGAAGTCGACCGTCAGCAGCAGCTCTTCCGACTGGTCGCTGATGTTCCCTGCGGCGTCGGTCGCCTCCGCGCTCAGCGGGTGCGGCCCCTCGGCCGGGATGCCGAACGCCGCCTCGTTGGCGACGAAATCGATCCGGCGGATGCCGAACCCGTTCAGGACCCCGTCGGTCAGGTCGAACGCGTTGTCGAAGACAAACGTGTCGATGACCGTGTTGCCGTCCTTGATGACGACCGTCGAGTCGAGTTCCGCCGAGATCAGGAAGTCCATGGTGCCGGGCGCTTCCGCCGGGTCGCCGATGGTCACGTTGTCGAGGTCCGAGGAACCTGTGTCGTCCGGGTCCATGAGGTCCATCGTCGGACGCTGCGGCTTCGTGGTGTCGATGATGATGGTCAGCGGGTCGCTCACAGGGCTGATGTTGCCCGCGAGGTCCTCGACCGTGACCGTGATCTCGTACTCGGCATCGGCCAGCGGCTCGACCGTCACCTCCCAGATGCCCAGGCCGTCGGTCGGGTTGCCGTCGCTCTCGTCGGAGCCGACCCGGCCCTCGCCGACCAGCGACGTCACGCCCGTGTCGGTGTTCTTGGCGTACACGCGCACCAGCGTGTTGGCCTCCGCCGTCCCGGTAAACGCCGGCTCGTCCTTCTTGGTGATGTTGTCGCCCGGCGTGCCCGTATCGCTCGACGCCACCAGCACCGGCGTCGACGGCTTGGCCGGCGCCGTGAAATCGACCGTCACCAGCAACTCTTCCGACTGGATGCTGATGTTCTCCACGGCGTCGGTCGCCTCGGTGCTCAGCGGGTGCGGTCCCTCGGCCGGGATACCGAAAGTTCCTTGGTTCGCCACGAAGTCGATCGTGCGGATCCCGAAGCCGTTCGCCACGCCGTCGGTCATGTCGAACGCGGCGTTGAAGACGAACGTGTCGATGATCGTGTTGCCGTCCTTGATGACGACGGCCGAATCGACCTCCGCCGAGATCAGAACGTCCACGATCCCGTTGCCTTGCGTCGCGTCGCCGATGGTCACGTTGTCGAGGTCCGAGGAGCCCGTGTCGTCGACATCCATGAGGTCGATCGTCGGGCGCTGCGGCAAGGTCGTGTCGACCGTGATTCGCAGCCGGTCGCTGAGCGGGCTGATGTTGCCCGCCAAATCCTCCACCTCGACCTCGATGTCGTACACCCCGTCGTCCAGCGGCTCGACGGTGACCTCCCACTTGCCCAGGCCGTTGGCGGGGTTGCCGTCGCTTTCGTCGGAACCCACGATTCCCTCGCCCACCCACGACCTGTGGAGCACCACAAACGTGTTCGGATCGAGGGTCAGGGCGTACACCCGCACCAGCGTGTTGGCCTCCGCCGTGCCCGTAAACGCCGGCTCGTTCAGTCTCGTCTGCAGGTCGCCGACGACCCCCGAGTCGCTCGAGGGTTCCAGCGCCGGCGTGGCCGGCTTGGCCGGGGCCGTCCGGTCGATCGTCACCGCGAGCACCTCGCTCTGGGCGCTGCGGTTGCCGGCCGTGTCGAACGCCTCGGCGCTCAGCAGGCGGGTTCCCTCGGCCAGCGTCAGCGTGCGGTTGGTGGTTGTCCCGGCGATGATGAAATCGTCCACGACCGTTTCGCCGTCCTTGATCAGAACCCGGCTGCCCGCCTCCGCCGTCACGGTGACCGCCACGGTGTTCGGCGTGTTCGTCACGTTGTCGAGGTCCGAGGAGCCCGTATCCAACACGTCCGCCAGGTCCAGCGTCGGACGCTGCGGCGCCGACGTGTCGACCGTGATGTTCAGCGCGCCCGAGAGCAGGCTGACGTTGCCCGCCAGGTCCTCGACCTCGACCGTGACGTCGTACGTGGCGTCGTCCAGCGGCTCGACCGTGATCTCCCACGACCCGTCGGGGTTGGCCACGCCCTGGCCGACGAGCGAGGTCGTGCCCGTGGCGGTGTTCGTGGCATACACGCGAACCATGCTGTTGGCCTCAACGGTGCCGCTGAAGGCCGGCTGCGCGATCCGGGTAACGTTATCGGTGCTGGTCCATTGTGGACCTATCAGCCCCGGCACGTTGTCGAACGAGTCGCTCGATTCCAGCAGGTCCGGCGCCGCCGGCTGTGCCGGCGCCGCCGTGTCGACCGTCAGTACGAGTTCTTCCGACTGGGCGCTCGTGTTGCCGGCCGTATCGGTCGCTTCGGCGCTCAGCGGGTGCGTCCCGTCCGCCAGCGTCAGCGTCCGCGTGTCGACGCCCGCCGAGACGAACGTGTCGATGACCGTGTTGCCGTCCTTGATGACGACCGTCGTTCCGGCCTCCGCCGTCACGGCGAAGTCCAACTGCGTCCCCGGCGTCCCGCCGTCGTTGTCGACGTTCGTGACGTTATCCAGGTCCGAGGCGCCCGAGTCGTCCGCCGTCACCAGGTCCAGCGTCGGACGCTGAGGCGCCGCCGTGTCGACCGTGATGTTCAAGGCGGCCGACAGCGGGCTGACGTTGCCCGCCAGGTCCTCGGCCTCCACCGTGATGGCATACGGGCCGTCGACCAGCGGTTCGACCGTCACCTCCC
>CAZIJC010000135.1:0-12137 GCA_964539385.1 uncultured Anaerolineales bacterium
ACCCCACGACCGTGAAGATCGCGCGGGGCACCCTCTCAGGGATCTGCCGGGCCGTCGGCGTCATGCAGCCGAAGGACTCGGTCGAACTGCACAACCTGCCGCTCGTGGTGACCGTCAAGTGCAAGAAGCGCGACGACACGGGTGACATCGTGAACGAGGTCCGGGGCTACGCGAAGAAGGAGACCGCCGCGGGTCAGCCCCAGCAGGCCGCATCGACCGACAACACGCCGCCCTGGAAGCGCTGAGGGGGTCACACGTGGAGATGGTGCTTCCCTGGCCACCCAGCGTGAACCACTACTGGCGGCGGGTGGGTCCACGAACGCTCATCAGCCGGGAGGGCCGGACGTTCCGACGGAACGTCTGCGCCCTCCTGGGCGGGGGCGGACCGCGGAGACCTCCGGCAGGCGGCCGGGTTGCCCTGGCGATGGACGCCTTCCCGCCGGACCGGCGGCGCCGGGACCTGGACAACCTTCTGAAATCCGTCCTCGACGCCCTCGAACATGCGGGCGTCTACGCCGACGACAGCCAGATCGACCTGCTCGTTACGAAACGCCGCGAGGTCGTTCCGAACGGCAGGCTGCTGGTACGAGTCATGAATCTTCCTTTGCGGCGATGTCCAGTCTGCGGGGGGCAGTTGGACACGTTCAATGCGGAAGCGAGTTGAGATGCACAAACTGTTTCCCCCGCTCCTGACCATTCTGGATGTCTGCGCCGCTGTGGGCTACCTGCCCACCGGCGATTGGCGAAAGGTCATTTACTGGCTGGCGGCCGCAACGCTGACGGCGGTGATCACCTGGTGATGCAACTCCGCCCATACCAGGTCGAGGCCGTCAATGCCGTGTACGACCACCTGCGACGTCGTGATGACAACCCGTGCGTCGTCATCCCGACGGCGGGTGGGAAGACCCCGGTGATGGCCGCCATCTGCCGTGACGCCATCGAGCGTTGGGGCGGGCGGGTGCTCATCCTCGCGCACGTGAAGGAACTCCTCGAGCAGGCCGTCGAGAAACTACATGCCATGGCCCCCGACCTCTGGATGCGGATCGGCGTCTATTCGGCGGGTCTTCGGAGCCGCGACACCGAGCACCCGATCATCGTTGCCGGCATCCAAAGCGTCTACCGCCGGGCGGCCGAACTCGACCGGTTCGATCTGATTCTCGTCGATGAATGTCACCTCATCCCTCCCGACGGCGAGGGTATGTACCGGACGTTCCTCGCCGAGGCGAAGGTCGTAAACCCGAACGTGCGGCTGGTGGGACTGACGGCGACGCCGTATCGCATGACCACCGGCATGATCTGCGGCCCCGAAAACCTCCTCAACGAGGTCTGTTACGAAACGAGCGTCCGCGAGCTCATCGTCCAGGGTTACCTCTGCCCCCTAAAGACCAAGGCGGGCCGGAGGAAGGTGGACACGACGGGCCTCCACATTCGGGGCGGTGAGTTCATTGCCGGCGAGGTCGAGGCCCTGATGGACTCAGGCGCCCTGGTGCGTGACGCGTGCGCCGAGATCGTCGACCACACCCGCGACCGCCACTCGGTGCTCATCTTCGCAGCCGGCGTGGCGCACGCCCGGCACGTCCGGCGCGTTCTCGGTGAACTCGGCCAGGAGTGCGGGTTCGTCTGCGGCGAGACGCCCGCGGCCGAGCGGGCCGAGACGCTCGCGCGGTTCCGCGAGGGCGCCCTCAAGTACCTCGTGAACGTTAACGTCCTGACCACCGGCTTCGACGCCCCGAATATCGACTGCGTCGCGATGCTCCGCCCGACGAACTCCCCGGGACTCTACTACCAGATGGTTGGGAGAAGCTTCCGCCTGCACCCGGACAAGACCGACAGTCTCGTCCTCGACTTCGGCGGCAACATCCTGCGGCACGGACCGGTGGATGCGCTCCAGATCAAGGACCGCACGGGTGGCTCTGGCGAGGCCCCGGCCAAGGAGTGTCCCGAGTGCCAGGCGGTCATCCATGCGGCCTACGCCGTGTGCCCGGAGTGCGGTTACGAGTTCCCGCCGCCCGAGCGCCAGCAGCACGACCGCCGGGCCTCGGGCGCCGCGATCCTCTCCGGCCAAGTCACCGAAACCGAGTATGAGGTCACCGAGACCGTCTACCGCGTCCACACAAAGTACGACGCCCCCGAGGGCCACCCCAAGACCATGCGGGTCGATTACCGCGTGGGCCTGAGCGAGTGGCAATCCGAGTGGGTCTGCTTCGAGCACACCGGCTACGCCCGGGCGAAGGCCGAGGCCTGGTGGCGCGAGCGGTCCCGCGAACCCGTGCCGGAGACGGCCGCCGAGGCCGTGGCCATCGCCGAGGCCGGCGGGGTCGCCGACGCCCTGGCCATCACCATCCGCTCGGTCGCAGGCGAAAAGTACGACCGGATTGTGGGCTACCGGCTGGCCGCCCGGCCGCAGCGGCTGGACAGCACTGACGAACGCGAGACTCAGGACATGCCGGACTACGTCTTCGCCGAGGACGACCTACCGTTTTGAGCGAGAAAAACCATCCCGTGACCCTGCACGATGTGGCGCGCCGCTACCTGGCCGCCGGCCTGTGCGTTCTGCCGGCCAGGCGGGACGAGAAGCGGCCGACCATCTCGTGGAAGCCGTACCAGCGGCAACTGCCGACCGAGAGCGAGGTCGACGCGTGGTTCACGAACGGTCCGTCCGCCGTGTGCGTCCTGTGTGGCGAGGTGTCCGGCCATGTCGAGATCATCGACTTCGACTATGGCGGCGAACTCTTCGGGCCCTGGTGCGACCGGGTCCGCGCGGCGGTGCCCGGGCTCCTCGAGCGTCTGGTCCTTGCGCGAACCCAGTCGGGAGGCCGGCATGCGGCGTACCGCTGCGAAGGCAGCATCTCGGGGAGCCTGAAACTCGCCGAGCGCCGCCTGGCCGACGGCCGGATGGTCACACTGATCGAGACCCGCGGCGAGGGCGGTCTCTTCCTTTGCCCGCCGACCGACGGGTACGCCTTCCTCCAGGGCGACCTGTGCGACCTGCCCGTCCTGTCGGAGGACGAGAGGGACGTTCTCTTGGGGTGTGCGTGGGAACTGAACGAATACCTGCCACAGGTGGTCGATGGTCCGCACTTGTCGGCAGACCACTCGGACAGTCGGCCATCATCGGCCGAGAATCCGCACAGTGCCACCTGTCCGCCAGAGATGGGCGAACGCCCTGGCGACGATTTCAACAGCCGCGGAGATGTGCGAGCTGTGCTCCAGAAGCATGGCTGGGCACTCGCCCGTGGCGGAGAAAACGAACACTGGCGCCGACCGGGCAAGCCCCACGGCTGGTCCGCAACGCTCAAGGGCGGCGTGTTCTACGTCTTCTCCTCCAACGCCGCACCGTTCGAACCCCAGCGGGCCTATTCGCCGTTCGCGGTCTACACACTGCTCGACAGTGGCGGAGATTTCGAACAGGCCGCTCGGGCGCTCCGAGAACTCGGATACGGCTCGGACCCAACCGACCACGGCGTGGACATCTCGCACATCGTGGCCATGTCGGCCGAGAGCGACGACCCGCCGCAGGACAGCGCGGACATCCCCGACCCCGGCCCGATTCCGGACGACCTGCTGTACGTCCCCGGCTTCATCGGCGAGGTGATCGATTTCTGCATGGCCAACGCGCCCTATCCGAGCCTCGGGATGGCGTTCTGCGGCGCCCTGGCCATGCAGGGGCACCTCTGCGGCCGCAAAGTGCGCGACTCGGGAGACCTCCGCACCAACCTTTACCTGCTGGCCCTGGCGAGTTCCTCGGCCGGCAAGAACTACCCGCGGCAGATCAACAGCCACCTGGCCATCGCTGCGAACATGGCCGAGGCGGTCCGCACGAGATTCGCCTCCGGTGAAGGCGTCGAGGACCGCCTCGAGGCCCAGCCCTGCACGATGTTCCAGACGGACGAGATCGACGGCATCCTCCAGTCGGTCAGCAAGGCACGGGACGCACGCCACGAATCGATTATCACGACGCTGCTGACGATGTATTCCTCGTCCAACATGATGTACCCGATGCGCTCGAAGGCTGGTAAACAGGCCGGCATCATCCAGCAGCCGCACCTCATCATCTTCGGGACCGCCACGCCAAGCCACTATTACGAGGCCCTCTCCGAACGGATGCTCACGAACGGCTTCTTCGCCCGGATGATCATCGTTGATACGGGGAAACGGGCGCCCGGGCAGGATACCGCCCCCGTCGACACCATGCCGAAGCGGCTGGTCGAGGCGGCCGAGTGGTGGGGCGCCTTTCAGCCGGGTGAACACCGCGGCAACCTACTCGGCTTCTTCCCGCGGCCGGTCACGGTGCCGTACAGCGACGAGGCCAAGGGGGCCGCCGACGCCTTTCGCCGGTTCGCCGACGAGCAGTATGGTCAGGCCGAGGACCGGAGCGACGAGGTGGCGATGACCGTCTGGGGGCGGGCCAACGAGAACGCCAGGAAGCTCGCGCTCCTGTACGCCTGCAGCGAGAACCATACCGCACCGGAGGTCAGCCGGGCCGGTGTCGACTGGGCTACGGCCTTCATCGAGCACCAGGTCCGGCGGATGCTGTTCATGGCCTCGGAGTTCGTGGCTCGCGACGAGTTCGACAGCCTCTGCAAGCGGGCCGTGCGCGTCCTGCGGGACTGGCATGCCAAGGAGGGCCGCGATGCCCTGATGCCGCCGTGGATGCTCAGGCGTCGGCTGAGCCTGCACCCGACCGCCTTCAAGGACACGATGTTCGAGCTGGAGCAGCGCCGGCTGGCCATCTACGACAAGCAGCCCGGCAAGACGAAGCCCAAGTACGGCTTCAGGCTCGTAAGGGGCGCGGCCAATACCGTGGAGAAAGCCGCGCCGCAGGAGAAAAACGCAGCGGGAATCTCCGGACCATGACCCCTCGGCCGAAGAAACCCGCAGATGCCCGCCGAAAAGCGGACGGGCCGGTGCGCTATTCTCGGAAACGCAACGTCGGCAACAGAAAGGACTTAGAGACAGAAGAGGGAGAATACCTAATAAACACACACCCCCCCTCTCCCACTATAGAAACGCGCGCGCATAGGGCCAGCGCAAGTTTCTCCCGGCCGCCGTATGCACGTATCAATAGGTACTTCCTGTCAAAACGGCAGTCGATGGCGCTGGGAACAGTCGCGCCCTTACAGACAGTTTGTTTCGCGTGTCCGGTTTTCTCGGTGAACCCCTGACGCAGCACGGAGGAGCAAACGTGACGACAAAGGCCTACGACGTGGAACTCCGCGGGATCGACGATATCCGCCCGTACGAGCGGAACCCGCGTATCAACGACCCGGCCGTGGATGCCGTGGCCCGGAGCCTTGAGGAGTTCGGCTTCCGCCAGCCCATCGTGGTCGATGCCGAGGGCGTCATCGTGTGCGGCCACACGCGGTGGAAGGCAGCCAAGCGACTCGGCCTCGCGAAGGTGCCGGTCCACGTGGCCAGGGACCTGACGCCGGAGCAGGTCCGGGCCTACCGCATCGCGGACAACCAGACGGGGACGCTGGCGGAGTGGGACTTCGAGATCCTGCCCATCGAACTCGTCGAACTCCGCGAGGGCGGGTTCGACATGGACCTCCTGGCCTTCGACGAGGAGGAACTCGCCCGGCTCCTCACCGAGGGCGCCGGCGTCCAGGAAGGCCTGACGGACCCGGACGCCGTGCCCGAACCGCCGGACGAGGCGGTCACCCAGCCGGGCGACCTGTGGGTTCTGGGCGACCACCGGCTGCTGTGCGGCGACGCCGGCAGCACCGAGGACGTGGACCGCCTGCTCGACGGCGCCGGCATCCATCTCGTCAACACCGACCCGCCCTACAACGTGAAGGTCGAGCCGCGGTCGAACACGGCCATCGCGGCAGGCATCACGTCCTTCTCGCGCCGCGCAGATTTGCAGTGTCAGAGGTCAAAGAGCGAGCGTGGCAAGAAGGACCGCCAGCGGCTGGCAAAAAAGATGCACCACCAGGGCTTCGACGTGGCCCGCGGCGCGGCGGATCCGAAGAAGGCCCGGAAGAAGATGCGGCCGAAGGACCGGCCGCTCGAGGGCGACTGGCTGTCGGACGAGGACTTCGCCAAATCGCTCCTCGCCTGGTTCGGCCAGGTGGCCCGCGTGCTCGAGCCCGGCCGCGTGTTCTACATCTGGGGCGGGTACGCGAACTTGGGCAACTACCCGCCGGCACTTGTGGCCTCGGGGCTCTACTTCTCGCAGGCAATAGTCTGGGACAAGCAGCACCCGGTCCTTACGCGCAAGGACTTCATGGGCGCCTTCGAACTGGCATTCTATGGGTGGCGCGAGGGTGCCGGGCACAAGTTCTTCGGGCCCAACAACGCCACCGACCTCTGGCACGTGAAGAAGGTGAACCCGGCCGCGATGGTTCACCTCACGGAGAAACCGGTGGAACTGGCCGTGCGGGCCATCCAGTACTCGTCGCGCACCGGCGAGAACGTCTTGGACCTGTTCGCCGGCTCCGGCTCGACCCTCATCGGGTGCGAGCAGACGGGGCGGAAGGCCTACTTGATGGAGATGGACGCGCTGTACTGCGACGTCATCGTCCAGCGGTGGGAGGAGTTCACGGGCAAGAAGGGCGAGCGGGTGCCGGCTGAGCAGTCAGCCTTGGCGGAGGCGACGGCATGAGAATCGCCCGCGTCTTCCCGCGTCGCACGAGCGCTACGCCCGACGACGACCTCGCCTTCGTGGGTGACCCGCCGCTGTTTCTGCCGGAGGCCGATGAGGTGCACGTCTCCTGCACGTTCACGTGGGACCGGAATGAGGCCCAGCGGTTGGCGCGAGCGTGGGCGGCCCAGGGGTATCGCGTCCGCCTCGGCGGTCCAGCCTTCGATTCGCCCGCCGGCGACTTCGAGCCGGGCTTGTACGTCAAGCGGGGCATGACGATCACCAGCCGCGGGTGCATCCGGCGGTGCCCGTTCTGCTTCGTGCCGAAACGTGAAGGCCGCCTGCGGCTCCTTCCCATCCGGCCCGGCTGGGACATCCTCGACAACAACCTCCTGGCGTGCCCACGGCCACATGTGGAGGCGGTCCTGGACATGCTCGAGGAACAGCCCAAGGCCGCCCGGTTCACCGGTGGCATCGATGCCCGGTTGTGCGAGCCGTGGTTTGCCCAGCGTCTGGGCCAAATGCGGGTGCAGATCCTCTATACGGCCTACGACCAGCCGCGGCAGCGGCCGCACGTGGAGCGGACGGTGACGATGCTGCGGGAGGTGGGCCTTACCCAGCGGCAGGTGGGTTGCTACGTGCTCGTCGGCTACGACGGCGATACGCACTCGGCTGCCGAGGCCCGGCTCGAGTGGGTCTTCGAGACGGGCGGGACGCCCTTCGCGATGTACTTCCGGCCGCCGGACGACCGCCGCCGGCGCGTGCCACCGGAGTGGAGCCGGCTCGTGCGACGCTGGACGCGACCGGCGGTCATCTTCTCGGCCCGGAGAGGCGCCCCGGTTTTGGCCGGGGCGCAGGGAGACGTGTGATGCGGCTACAGCGGCTGCACCTCGAAGTCCCACACCCATACGGTGCCGTCCTTGTGCTGGGCGTCCTCGGGTATCTGGCCGGTGGTCACCTTCACGTGGTAGAGCCACCAACCGGATTCTTCCCCTTGCGGGCTGGTCCAGCCGGTGTCCGGTTCGGCCTTATGGATGACGGCGTCGCATTCCTCGGCGAAGTGGTCGCTTCGGACGTGGACGCGGGTGCCGTTGAGCAGCCGCGACGGGCGTTTCTGGCAGGCCTTCATGGTTCAGGCTCCCTTCTGCTTCAGGGCGAACCGGCCGCGGCCGACCTTCGTGAACAGGGCATCGCTGCCGGCCTTCTGCATGTGCCGCAACAGAGCCGAGTACAACGTCGCGGCGGGCGTCTTGCCCTTGGTCTTCCACAGGCCTCGCGCGAGGGCCGTCTCGACGATGGCCTTGCAACCCATGGGTTCCTTGGCGGTTCCCAGGACCTTCACGGCCGCCGCCAGGACGCCGCCCTGGCGCGCCCTGGGCGTCCGTGTGGCGTCCTTGGCCTTGGTCTTGGCCAGGGTATCGGCTGCCTCGGCCTTTGCGGCAGGCATGCCGTACTTGGTGGTCAGGCTGGGGCAGTGGCTCCGCACCGTCTTGGGGTCGGTGATGGTCACCGCTTGGGGCTTCTTGAGCCCGACGACCTCGCCCGTCCACCCGTCCTTCGTTTGGCCGGCGATGAGGACCGGCTGGTACCGTCCGTTCAACTTGACGCTGTAGACGTGTCCGACCTGGATGCTCTCCGGCCTCAGGCCTTGGCCGCGGGCGCGGGGCTTGCCCGCCGTGGCATGCTTGCCGGCCTTCGCCTTGCCCACCGCGCCCCGCAAGCGCCGGGCGCTTTTGATGCGGACCTTCCTGCCCGTGGCGGTGTTCGTCGCGTCCCAGCCCCCGCGCGGGTTCTCGGCGTCGATGCGGACGGGCACGACCTTCCCGCTCACCTTGGCGGCGTACGTGCCATCTACCTTGACCTCTGCCTTCTTCATGGCTCATCTCCTGTCGGCGGAATTGCCGGGCTGGGGGCCCCGCGTGGGGCCCGTCGCCAGGCACCTCTACCGGGGCGGCGAGTACGTCTTGCCGCAGGTCGCGCAGCGAACCAGAGCGTCGTCGAGCCACACGAGCCGGTCCATGTCGCGCTCGCCGCAGCCGGGGCAGGCGTTCTCAATACCGACGAACTCGCGGCCGCACGTCCGCTCCAGGACGATGCCGCCCTCAATGAAGTTCCAGCCCCACTCCTGGCCCCAGCGGGTCGGCGGCCGCAGGACTTTCAGGGTCTCGCCCGTCGTCCGGTCGCTGACGACGACGCTACGTTCCACCTGCGTCGCTTCCCAATCCTCGTGGTCGATTCGGTACTCGCGTCGGCTGCTCACGTCGGTCTCCTTTCCGCTCCGCGGCTACTTCGAGAGCCGCTCAATGCGAACGTCGATATCGTTGCCGAAGCGGCTGCCGGCAATCCGCCAGCCGCGCTCGCGGGCTTCCTCGATGGAGTCCGCGCTGTAGGCGAACCGGCCGAGCCGGTCGCGGCCCACAACGTCGTGGACGGTGGCCCGGTAGATCGTGCTCGCTTCCCGGTGGTCTTCGCGTCGCTTGGTCATCGCTGGTTCCTTTCGTGTTCCCATGTTCTATGGACATTAAGCCATGAGAATCGCCCCATGGCAAGGCGAACCCATGGATTCCCATGCATGTTTTTCGGCCCTAAGCGGCGCCCGGGGCGCGACTTACGAACAGGGGCGAAAATCCTTCCAGGAATTCCTTGGCGGAGGTGACACGAGGTGGCCAAGTCCAGCCTGACGGCGGCCGAACGTCCGGCCCTGAAGATCACGGCCTTGCCGCTTGCCGACGCGGCCAAGGCCATGTCCTCGGCCTATGGCCGGCTCGTCACCGAGGAGCAGGTCCGCGAGGTGGCCGAGCGCGGCGGCCTCCTGCGCCCGGACGGGACGGTCAACCTCATCGAATATGCGGCGTACCTCGTCCGGGAGATGGCGCATGGAACCGATTAACCCGCGGCGTCTGAAGCCCGCCGTCCTCGCCCGGCTCCTCAACTCCGCGGGCCAGGGCGAGGTGATCAGCGAGCGGCAGCTCCGCCGACACCGCAACCGCGCGGGGTACACCATCGGCGATGCGCACTCTGTCGACCTCTTCCGCTACGCCGCGTGGTTGACGCTGGAGTACTTCAGGCCGAAGGCCGAGCCCGCCGGCTACGATGAAAGGAAGCGCCGGCAGGCCGAGCGGAACGCCGACCTGGTCCGCGCCGCCCAGGACATCGGCGAGATCCCGGCCGTCGTCGATCCCGAGCGCAGAGCCAGGGGGGAAGGGTCGTTCCGGTTGTTCTGTGAGACGTATTTCCCTGAGGTCTTCTACTTGCCGTGGTCGCCCGACCACCTGCGGGTGATCGAGAAGATCGAGAAGGCGGTCCGCACGGGGGGCCTGTTCGCCATGGCCATGCCGCGCGGCAGCGGGAAGACCGTCCTCTGCCAAGCGGCAGTCGTCTGGTCGGCCCTCATCGGCGCCACGCCATTCGTCTGCCTCATCGCCGCCAGCGCCGAACGCGCGAAGAGCCTCCTCGAGAACATCCAGGTCTGGCTGGAGACGAACCCACTCCTGGCTGCCGACTTCCCGGAGGTCACGTACCCAGTCCGGTCGCTGGAGCGGATCACCAACCGCCAGAAGGGCCAGAAGTATTGTGGCGAGCCGACACGGATCGAGTGGACGAGCGACAAGATCGTCCTCCCGACCATCGAGGGGAGCAAGGCCAGCGGGGTGGTCATTTCATCCAGCGGCATGAAGGGGTCGGACATCCGCGGGCAGAACCACGCCCGGCCCGACGGCCAGGTCGTCCGGCCGCAACTGGTGCTGGTGGACGACCCGCAGACGACCGAGTCGGCCTGGTCGCCATCGCAGAGCCAGCGGCGCGAGGCCATCCTCGCGGGCGACGTCCTCGGCATGGCCGGCCCCGGTAAGAAGATCGCGGGCCTGATGGCCTGCACCGTGATTCGGCCAGACGACATGGCCGACCGCCTCTTGGACCGCGAGAAGCACCCCGACTGGCAGGGCGAGCGGACGAAGATGGTCTACGCCTTCCCCGCCAGCGAGAAACTCTGGGCTCGGTACGCCGAACTCCGGGCCGACTCTCTCCGCAACGACGGCGACGGGCGCGAGGCGACCGAGTTCTACGGGGAGCACCGAGCCGAGATGGACGCGGGCGCGGTGGTGGCTTGGCCCGAGCGGTTCAACAAGGACGAGATTTCGGCCATCCAGCACGCCATGAACCTGCGCCTTAGGGACGAGGCGGCCTTCTTCGCCGAGTACCAGAACGAACCCATCATCGAGACCGAGGGCGAGGAGATGCTCTCGGCCGACGAGGTCACCGCCAAGACGAATGGCTACACCCGCGGCATGATCCCCATCGGCGTGGGGCACCTCACGATGTTCATTGACGTGCAGCAGAAGGCCCTGTTCTGGATGCTGTGCGGGTGGGAAGAGAACTTCACCGGCTACGTCCTCGACTACGGCACGTGGCCGAAGCAGCGGCGGGCCTACTTCACGCTGCGGGAGGTGCGGTCGACGCTGGCCCGGAAGACGCCGGGTGCGGGTCTGGAGGGCCAGATCTACGCCGGCCTGGAGAAGTTGACCACCGAGCGGCTCTCGTGCGCCTACCGCCGCGAGGACGGGGCCGAGATGCGCGTGGACCGGTGCCTCGTGGACGCCAACTGGGGTCAGTCGACCGACGTCGTGTATCAGTTCTGCCGGCAGAGTCAGTACGCCGGGGTGCTGCTTCCGAGCCACGGGAAGTACGTGGGGGCCTCGAGCATCCCGTTCTCGGAGTACAAGCGGAAGCGCGGCGACCGCGTGGGACTGCACTGGCGAATCCCGAACACGGTGGGCCGACGCCAAGTCCGGCACGCCCTTATCGACACCAACTACTGGAAGTCGTTCGTCCACGCCCGCCTGGCAGTGGCGATGGGCGATCTGGGGTGCCTTTCGCTCTTCGGCCGGGACGCGAAGGCCCACCGGCTCCTGGCGGACCACCTGACGGCCGAGTACCGGGTGAAGACCCTCGCGCGGGACCGGACCGTGGACGAGTGGAAACTTCGCCCCACCCGGCCCGACAACCATTGGCTCGATTGCCTCGTGGGCTGCGCCGTGGCGGCCGCCATCCAGGGCGCCGTCCTGCCGGGCACCGATGTTCAGGCGCTCCCCATTCGCCAACGGATCAAGCTGTCGGAACTACAGAGGAGCAGACGGTAAATGATCACGCGCAGCCAAGGTCGGAGAGCAGCCACCAAGCGCGGCCTGCAGTGCCCCCGCTGCGGTTGTGGGCATTTTCGGGTGCTCTACACCCGCCCGGCCTGGGGCGGGCGGCTTCTGCGCCGGCGAGAATGCCGTCACTGCGGGCGACGGATGACGACCTACGAGCAGACGGCCGGCGCCACACCGTAACTGATGACGGGCGCTGGCGGCCTCAGGTTCTAGATACGGAACAATCTGGGTCCTCCAACTCCAAGTCCCGACACTTTGGCAATCGGCCGGGTAAGTAACTCATAGGCGACCATTACTCTGTTGCCTTTCGGGAGACTTCGTGGCCGAGGACTTGGGCAACACGATCCGCGAAAACGCCGCCGGGCCGAAGAAGGCCTCCGGCGACAGCGTGAGCGTCGAGCAGC
>CAZIJC010000136.1:0-12103 GCA_964539385.1 uncultured Anaerolineales bacterium
TGGATGTGGCACACGAAGTCCACCAACTGCATCACCGTCGGCGGCGAGGGACAGACGAAGCACAACGCCGCAACGCGCGGCCGTGTCCTCGGCTTCCACACCTCACGGGCGTTCGACTACGTCGCCGGTGAGGCCGGGTCGTGCTACGGCAAGACGCTCGAGCGTTTCACGCGGCACATCCTGTTCGTCAAGCCCGGCCTGGTCGTCGTGTTCGACCGTGTGAAGGCGCCGAAGGCGGGTCCACTGGAGTGGCACCTGCACGCGCCGACCGAGATGACGGTCAACGGGCCGGGCGACATCCGCGTCGCCAGCGGCAAAGCGGCCTGTCGCGTGTCGCTCCTTGCGCCGAAGGGCCTGGAGGTCTCGCAGACAAACCGGTTCGATCCGCCGCCCCGGCCGCGCGTCAAACTCACCGAGTGGCACCTGACGGCCCGGACACCGCCGGTCGCACAGACCGAGTTCGTCACCGTCATCCGCCCGCACCGCGCGGGAAAGACCGTGCCGAGCGGCGCAGCGCTGCACCAAGTCAAGGGCGGCTACGCCCTGGAAGCCGACCTCTCGGACCCGGACGGGCCCGGTGACAGCAAGGGCGGCCGGGTTGTCGTGCTCATGCGGTCGCGCGACGCCGGGGCGATTACGTTCGGCGGCGTTACCGCCACGGCCGACCTGGCCGCCGTCCGACTTGACGCCGCCCGCAAAGCCACGGCCCACATCCTCGTCAGCGGCAGCAAGGTCCGGGCGGGCAAGGGGAACTTGCCGGCCTGGGGTCATATGAGCCAGGACCCAATGGGGCGTAGCAGACCATGAAATGCAGCATCGAAGGATGCCCGGGCGAGTATGAAAACCGTCGCATCACGCACACGGTTCGCCAGGGGGACCAGGTTATTGTCGTCGATCACGTCCCGGCCGAAGTCTGCAACCTATGTGGGGACGTGCTCCTGAAACCCGAAACAATCCGGCGAATCGAGAAACTGCTCGAATCGCAGCGCGAACCGGCCGGGACCGTGCCGTTGTATGAATACGCATGAGACGCATGGACCCGCGCCGACACTTCAGACGCGACGAGGGGCCAGCGGAGGAAATGATGCGGTCGGGGCGGCGGGCACAAACCGTATCGGCACGCCAGCGCACCCGTTGATGCGACCTGTATGCCTCTGCCGTCACACCTTCTTCGGCGGGGGCTTCCTGGCAGGTGTGGGCTTCTTCGGCGGCGCCTTCTTGGCCGGCGCAGGCTTCTTCGGCGACGGCGCCTTGCAGTACGTCTTCTGGATGTAGGCGATGATGGTGGGGATCTCCGGGTCCTTGATCCACCCCTTGCGCTTGGCAATCATGCGCCGGACCGTTGCGGGGATCTGGTCGGGCGTCTTCTTCTTCATCATGTCGTTGCGGCGGTAGTCGTGGCACTCGAAGCAGCGGACCTTGAAGGCCTCCTCGGGGTCGGCGATGGGTTTGGCCAGAGCCGCATAGGCGGCCTTGGCCATTTTGCTGCTCACCGCGGCGTCGTAACCCGGCAGGTCGTCCTCGGCGAGGATGTTGTCCCACTGGGCGCCCAGGTCGATCCACTCGACGAAGCGTTTCTTCTCGGCGTCTGAGAGCGGCTTTCCGGGCGGCATCAGGCGGACCGGTTTCTTGTAGGGATTGCGCTGGTCGCTCCATCCGAGTTTCTTTCCGTAGAGGCGCCAGATGAGCGGGCTGTGCCGGGCGGAGCACGGAACCACGAGCGTGCCGATGCGGCTCGAGGGCGCCTGGAGCAGGCTCTCGTAGGCGTGGTTGAAGAATGCCGCGTTGATCTTCCGTCCCCGCGACCCCGAGCGGTGGAAGACCAGTTCGAAGCCCTTCCGCAGGTCGAGGCCGCCGGCCTTGGTCTCGGCGCCGTGGCACTTGGGGCTGGAGCAGTTCTTCTCGATGATCGGCATGATGTCGCGGCGGAAATCCACGGTCCGGCGCTTCTCGGGCGGCGTGATGACCGGGTGCGGCCGCTTTCGCATGGCCACGCAGTCGAGGTTCGGCAGGGCCTGCTCGCGGTCCTCGTGGCAGCCGACGCACATCCGCGTCTCGCCGGGGCGAACCCACGTCCAGGTCAGTTGCGTCTCGATGGCCATGCCGCGCGAATCGAGCGTCTGGAGGCTGATGACGGTGTCGGCGGGCACCTCCACGTTGAAACTGCCGTCCGCCTCGGCCGGGGCGTAGCCGATGATCCGCTTCTGCTCGAAGTTGTTGCCGCCGTTCGAGTTCGACCCGAAACTCATCTGGAGCATGTCGATGACCGTCGAGCGGTGCTTGTTGCGGTCGGTGTCGTGGACGCCGAACCCCTCGACGACGCGGACCGCCTTGATCTGGCCCGGCTCGGCGGGCGGCAGTTCGCCCACCACGACGCGCTTCGTCTGCTTCGACCGGTCCGACAAATACGCGTTCACGCAGCACATGACGCCGGTCTTCTTGCCGGGCGCCACCATGCTCGGGACGTTCGGCGGAACGGGCCGCGAGTAGATGGCGACGGCGTCGAAATCCTGTGCGTCGGGAGAATCGAACACCAGCCGCCCCGCCCGCCCCGACGCAAAGTCGAACCGGTAGATGCCCAGGTGAATCTCCTCAGAGGGCTGCTGCTCCAGCAGCGCCGTGCCGCGACCCGGAGAGTAGGAGACCAGCATCCCGCCGTCCGGCAGCGGATACGGCGAGGCGAACCGGCCGCCCAGGTTCTGCCCGTTCAACTGGACCTCCGGCGTCAGGAACTTGCGCGTCTTGAGCGGCTTTCGCGGATGCACGCTCGTCAGGTACCCGGCGTTGTAGTGCCGGTGCCCGCCCGTCTCGACCACGATGACGCGGCCGTCAAGGAGTTGCTGCGAGAACGACTTGGTCTTGCTCATCACGTTGACGTTGCCGCAGAACAGGTTGAAGCCGGTGCCGTCGGGCATGATGGTGCAGAGGGCGAAGTTGCCCGCCACGCCCTGGTGGTCGCCGTGATGCTGCCAACTCGTGAACAGCACCCGCCCGTCGGCCAGCACGACCGAGGCTGTGTCGCTCGAGAGGTTGAACGAGATTTTCTGGACGTCCGACCCGTCGGGGTTGCAGGTGAACAGGAGCGGCGGCACGTCGCGGTCGTACTCGTCGCGGAACCCCGACTTGGTACAACTGAAGAGGATGCGACCGTTGGGCAGGTAGCACGGGTCGTAGCAGTCGCCCGGCTCTTCCGTAATTTGACTCAGGCCGGCGCCGTCGAGGTTCATCTCCCAGACCTGCCACTTGTCCTCGCGACCGGTGGTCTTTTTGCCCGAGAAGACGATCGTCTTGCCGTCGTACGAGAGGTCCGGATAGATGGCCGAGGCGAAACGCTTGCTCGTCAGGTCCGTCAGTTTCCCGTCGGGCGCCGCCGGGATGAGCGTCGAGATGTGGGCCTTGGGCGGCCGGCGGACAATGCGGAACAGTTCATAATGGAGCCCGCTGCGGCCGTTCGGCAGGTTCGGCGTCTGGCAGAACACGATTCCCTTGATGCCCTCGACGGGCGGAGGCAGCGCCGGCTTGGCCGCCGCCGTGCTATGGCTCGTGGCTACCTTGGCCTCGCCCCGCCCTGCGGCCACGGTCACCTGGTAGGTGTGCCAGCGCTCCACGAGCACACGCATCGGCCAGGCCATGTACTGGCTGGCGAAGGTCTTGATCATCACGACGTTCCTGCCTTTGCGGAGCGTCGGGAAGACCTCGATACGGCCGGACCGGTAGTATCGGACCGGTGGGACATTCCTGATGGCCTTGCCGTTGAGCCATATCTTCGCGCCGCCGCGGCACGTGAAGGTCAACTGCACGCTGCGCTCGGCCTCGGCGTTGATCTCGGTCGCCAGGTAGAAGACCCCCGCCCCTTTGGACCCGTCCCAGACGTTGCTTTCCGGCCGGGCGCCCACCTGCTTCCAGGTATACTTCGTCTTGCCGACGGTGTATGGCTTCGAGAAGTCCGGGACGGGGGCTTTCTCGGGAGGAAAGACGTTCGCCAGTTCGCGTCCCTTGACGACCTTGGAACGGAACGGCCCGACGGCGCGCCACGACCGCAGCACCTCGGCGTTTCTCTCGTCCGCCGGCGCCCGGTGCCGCACGGTGTACGTCCCGGGCAGCAGCCGCGCCGTCTGCCCCTGGTAGCCCGTCACGAGGTACACCTCGCCGTGGTACAGTTTCTGCGGGACGGTTGAAGGAAAGTCCGCTGGCATGAGAGGGCGGAACCGGAACAGGCCCGTCGGCACGACCGTCAGTTTCCCCGCCTTGACCGTCACCTTCTGCGTGACCCAGCCGGACAGGAAGCCGACCTTGACGTCGTACTCGCCCGGCGCAAGCGGCAGTTTCTGACCGATGGTCGCGTTGTACTTGATGCACCGCTGACCGCTGTAGACCGCGAAGACCCGCGAGGAATCCTTCCGCAGACCGCTCGCGTCGATCATGATGCCCGTGACCTGCCTGGCAGGCGGTTTCTTCGCCGGAACCGACTTCCTGGCAGGTGGCTTCTTCGCCGGTGCCGCCTTGGTGGCAGGTGATTTCTTCGGCGCGGGCGCGGCAAGGGCGCACGCTGCGGCCACAAGCAGGAACGCCGTGATGAGCCATCGTGTCGGTTTCACCGTTCTGCCCTCGCTTCCGCCTTACAGAGACATCAGGAACGCCACGAGGTCGTCGATCTCGTTCTCCGAGAGGTTGCCCGTTGCGCCGTGCCGGTCTTTGGGGTTGAACTTTGTGACCACTTCCTTGAGCGTGGCGGCCCGTCCGTCGTGCAGGTACGGGCCCGTGCGATACATTTCCTTGAGGGTCGGCGTGTCGAACGGTTTGTTCTCGGGGTAGTCTCTGGGGAGGTACGTTCCGACGTCGTAGAACTGCAGGTCGGTGTAGAGCGGCGGGGGATGGCAGCCGGCGCAGCCTGCCTTCTTGAAGACCGCTTCTCCGCGCTTGGCCTGGGCGTCCATCTTGCCGTCGGCCGTCCGGTGCCACGGGCTGGGGATAAACGGCACGGACCGCAGGTACGCCTCGACGGCCCTCAGTTCATCCGGCTCCGGCGTGATGAACTGGATAAACTTGAAACCCTTCTCCACGGCAACCTCCATCGACGCCCGGACGCCCAGTGCCATGGACGGCGGTGTCAGGTGCGAGCCGACCAGCGACTTGGCGTTCTTGGGGTTCGTCATGCCGTCGTTCAGCAGGTCCCAGTTGACGCCGTCGGCCCGCACACCCGGATGGCACGACGTGCAACTGACCCAGTGCTGGAAGCAGTGGGTGGCGTCGCGGA
The DNA here is from genome assembly GCA_964539385.1 of uncultured Anaerolineales bacterium. Classification (GTDB taxonomy): domain Bacteria; phylum Planctomycetota; class Phycisphaerae; order FEN-1346; family FEN-1346; genus JAUVZF01. Next base: position 5,258 of record CAZIJC010000136.1, read on the forward strand.
ACAGAAAGTCGCCTCGCCGCACCAGCGTCATCTCTTTCGGCCCGCCCAGGCGGATGCGCCTTCTGACCTTGCCGCCGGCCGGGTCGAGCACCGCCACTTCGTCGGAGAAGTAGTTGGCCACGTAGAGTGCCCCGTCGGCCGGCGAGACCGCGATGCCGTTCGGCCCCAGCCCGCCCGATGAGACACGCCGCACCACGTCGCCGGTCTGCCACAGCAGTCCGAGGTCCACGTGAGGCGGCGTCGATTTGACGCGGACCGGATCGAGCAGGTAGCGCAGTTTCGGCAGGTCCACCATCGAGATCTCGTGCGTGCCGCGATGACTCACGAACAGCAGCCGCCCGTCTTTCGAGACCGCCACGCCGTGCGGGTTGGCCGCCCCGGCGCCCACGTTGTCCAGGAGGACCGTGGCGACCTTCGCATCCGGGTTGGCCAGCGGAATCATCGAAAGCGCGTTCGTCTGGGCCCATCCCTGGTTCAGTTGCGACGGCGTGATGTTGAAGTTCGGCCGCGAGTGCACCGCCAACGCGAACTTGCCGTCCGCCGTGACCGCGATGCCCATGCCCAGGAGCATCGTCCCGGGGGACCGCTTCTCGGCGACGACCTTGCCGGCCGCGGTGTCAATCACGGAAACGTGCGCCGTGAGGCTCGCCTGCGTGGCCGGCTCGTGCGAGAGCGAGTTGTTCACCAGCACGTGCTTGCCGTCGGGCGTGACGGCCAGGTAGGTCGGCGCGCGGCCGACCGTGATTCGCCGGACCTGCTTGCGCGCCGCCGTGTCGATGACCGAAACGTCGTCGGAGACGTAGTTGGCCGTGTAGAGGCGCTTCCCATCCGGCGACAGGGCCAGGCCCGTCGGCTCGTAGCCGCACTTGACCGTCGCGACCACCTTCCGCGCCTTGGCGTCGAGAACCGAAACCGTGTGGTCCCGCGTGTTGGCAACGTACACAAGCCTTGCGTCGGGGCTGACGGCCACGCCGGTCGGTGCGCGGCCGACCTTTATCTCGGCGACAACCTTGCCGGCGGCCGTGTCGATCACGGCGAGCGCCCCGGCCGTGTGCAGCGTCACGTAGGCGAACTTGCCGTCGGGCGAGAAGGCGATGCACGTGGGAGACTTGTAGAGGGTCTGCTTCGCGGCCGGCTTCCTGGCCGGCGGCTTCGGTGCGGCCTTCGCCGGCGGCGACCCGCCGACAGACGCCCCGACCCAAAGGCAGGAGGCCGCCGCCGCAAACGCCACTGCAATGATCGGCCCGATGCTTCTCTTGAACTTCAGCCTCAAGATGCGATCCATTCCACACTCTCCACGCGGACATTATCTCTGAGTATAACCCGGACGGGCCATGTCCGGCGCTGAGATTTCGGCCGAGGGCGCCGTCACCGGCCCGCAGCACGGACAACCTGCGGAAATGGTCCCGCAGCGGCAGGGCGAATTGGAACTGAGCGAAGGACGGGTTGACGCCTCCCGGAAAACGTTACCCTCTTCTCCAACGATGTGCCACGGACGGCGGAAGGCAGGGACGCTATCCGTGCAGTCACGCGTCCGGGAGGCGAAAACACGAAGAAAGAAGTTGGCGAACGCGGGGGGGGCAATATAATCGCTGAAGAATCGCCCGGCGGCGGAGTCGGGCGAGGCTATCCAGCCCGGATTATTCACGATCGCCGAGCGTTCCGTCGGGTGCCGTTCTCGCCACAGCAAAAGACTTACGTAAGTCCGCTTAAGACACGACGCTGCCACGCGCATTGCACAGGAGGTTCCCCATGAAACGTCGACACTTCCTCGAGTACCTGGCGGGGATGGCGGCGGCCGCCACCGGCGCCTGCGCCCCTGCCTCCAAGCGGTCCGCCGCCGGCGAAAGCCGGCGCGAGCGGCCCAACATCGTCTTCGTCATGGCCGACGACCTCGGCTACGGCGACTTGGGCTGCTACGGGCAGAAGCGGATCAAGACGCCGTCGATCGACAAAATGGCGGCCGAGGGAATCCGCTTTACCGATCACTATGCCGGCAGTACGGTCTGCGCGCCGTCGCGATGCGTCCTGATGACCGGGCTGCACACGGGCCATTGCCTGGTTCGCAACAACAAGGAAGTGAAACCCATGGGGCAAATGCCCCTGACCCCCGAGACGGTCACGGTCGCCGAGATTCTGAAAGAGGCCGGCTATGCCACCGGGCTGGTGGGCAAGTGGGGACTCGGCGGGCCCGGCTCGACAGGCATCCCCAACCGGCAGGGCTTTGACTACTTCTTCGGCTACCTGTGCCAGCGCCATGCCCACAACTATTATCCCGAGTTCCTCTTCCGCAATACCGATCGTGTCCCCCTGCCGGGAAACAAGGTCGACAATTCGCGCGAAGACGGGGCCGGCATGGCGGTCGAGCAAGGCCAGTATGCGTACGACTTGTGTGCGGAGGAGGCGCTCCAGTTCGTCGAGCGCCATAAGGACCGTCCCTTCTTCCTCTACTTTTCGCCGACCATTCCTCACGCCAATAACGAGGCCGGCAATAAGGGCATGGAAGTGCCGTCCCTGGGCGACTATGCCGACCTCGACTGGCCCGAACCGCAAAAGGGCCATGCGGCCATGATCTCGCGGCTGGACGCCGATGTCGGTCGGCTCTTGGCCAAACTCCAGGAACTGGGGCTCGACGAAACGACGCTCGTCTTCTTCACCAGCGACAACGGCCCGCACCGTGAGGGAGGCGCTAATCCCAACTTCAATGACAGCAACGGCCCGCTGCGCGGCATCAAGCGTAACCTGTACGATGGCGGAATCCGCGTGCCGATGATCGCCCGCTGGCCGCGCAAGATCCGCCCGGGAACGGAGACCGAGCACGTCTCGGCCTTTTGGGATTTTCTGCCCACCGCCTGCGAGGCCGCCGGTATTGCGGCACCGGAGAATCTCGATGGCCTCAGCTACCTTCCCACCCTCTTGGGCGACGACGCCCGGCAGAAGAAGCACGAGTATCTCTACTGGAAATACTCCGGCACCAGGGCCGTCCGCATGGGTAAGTGGAAGGCCGTCGGGCAACCCACCGGCAGCCGCTTCGAACTGTACGACCTCGAAGCCGATCTCGGCGAGTCAAAGAACGTAGCGGCCGACAACCCGCAGATCGTCGCTCGCATGAAAAGCATCATGGAAACCGCCAACGTTGATTCGCCTGATTTCAAGTGACCCGTTATCCGGCACCGGCGATGGCCCAGGACATGATAACGGGCGCCTGATGCTGAGGCCGCCAGGGGGCGTGACCGGCGGCGAAGGGAAACGTCGACCTGCCGGATCCGAAAAGGCGTGAGCAAACACATCCATACAGGGAGATGACATGACACACAACACGGGGCATCTGTTCGTTCGAACCGTATTGGCCACGATAGCCATTGCGACGATACTGCCGCCGTCACGTGCTGTTGCCGCGGAGCATTTCTCCCCACCCATGGGATGGAACAGTTACACGGGTTATCGTACTTCCATACCCGAAAAAGAGATGCTGAAGAACATCGATTGTATCAGCGAGAAACTGCTGCCTTATGGCTACGACACGGTTACGGTGGATAACGGATGGTTTCTCTCGGGTCGAGGCAAGGGCGTAACAATTGCCCTTGACAAGTATGGCCGGCCGGATTCGCATGAATACTTCTTTCCGCACGGATTGAAGTACACCATCGATTATGCCCACAAAAAAGGCATCAAGTTCGGCATCTGGCTCCTCAGGGGGATTAACCGCAGGGCCGTGAAAGAAAACCTTCCGGTCGAGGGAACCCCGTATCACATGCAGGATATCGTCAACATGAAGTCCCGGTGCCCCTGGGCCGTGGCGCCATGGTGGAACTATGGCGTCGATATGACCAAGCCTGGAGCCCAGGAGTATTACGACGGCCTCGTCAAGAAGTACGCCGACATGGGTGTTGATTTCATCAAGTTCGATGACATCGTGCCGAATCCGGACGAAGTGGAAGCCGTTGTGAAGGCCATCGCAAAATGCGGACGAAAGATCGTTCTCAGCCTCTCCCCCGGCGATCATATCAAGGTGGAGCACAGCAGCGTCTACAAAAAGGCGAACATGGTACGCATCACCAGCGACATCTGGGACCATAACGGAAGCCTGCAGACGACATTCAAGCGATGGGAAGCAATGCAGGCCTACGACGGAGCGGCAGTGGGCAGTTGGCTCGATATGGACATGGTGTGTTTCGGCAGGTTATTGGTCACGGAAAACGGCGGCAGAGACTGCCGGTTCACCAAGGACCAGAAACGAACGTTCATGGTTCAGCGTGCATTGGCCGCTTCACCTTTGATGCTTGGCGGCGTCCTGTACAGCATGGATGATTTCTCCCTGAGCCTGTTTACGCACGCCGACATCCTTCAATGCAACCAAAACGGCGTCGTCGGCCAGTTGGTCCATCGAGAAGGCAAAGTTGACGTCTGGAAAACGCCCGAACGCGGCAACGAAAAGAACGGCTGGATAGGCGTATTTAACAGAGACGCCAAGGAAAAGGTGACCGTCGAGAGAACCACGACAGAATTGGGATTGAGTGCCGATCAGAATTATGTCCTGAAGGATATCTGGTCCAAAAAAACGTTGCCTGTTTCCGCAAAACATACTTTTGAAATACCGCCCAGCGGTGTTCTGTTTTTACGGTACGAGCAAACGCCGAAGCAATAAAGCGGCGAACGGAATAGTGGCGTGATGGCGCCCGGAGAACTCGACGTGTACTCTTTAGAAAAGACACTGAATATGCTCCGTTATCGCGCAGCGTATGTCTGTTGCAGCCTGCTGATCGTTGGTGCGCTGGGCTGTGGCGCATCGATTGCCGGTGAGAGCACCGTCAACCTGGCTGCGGTCCAACCGTTGCAACAGACCGGAGAGGTCTCGATTGACTGCAGCCCCGAGAAAGAGCCGCTGGACCTGGGTGATTTGGTCTATGCGACGGGCATCGGTGTGAGAGCAGGATCCGAACTGACCTACGATGTCGGCAAACGTGCCGGCCGGTTCGAGGCGTGGGCTGGGATTGATCCCAACGTATCCGCGAAGCGATCGGGCCGCTTTTGCGTATATGCCGATCGGGACCTGGTGTTCGACAGCGGCGTCATCAATCAAGCCGCCAAGCGAGGGAGCTCACAGAACCCCACCCGGCCGATTCGCGTGGTGGTCCCGCTCGCCGGCGTCAAGCAATTGCGCCTGACGTTTCAGGCTGAAGACGACAAGGACAAGGCCGGCTTGTGTGGTGGTTGGGGCGACGCGAAATTCGTACCTGTATCCGCCCCAGAGTATAAGCTCGGCACGTATCAAGGCAAGACCTTGGCCGCAACTCCGCCGATGGGCTGGAACTCATGGTGCCGTTACGGCACGGCCATCAACGAGGAACTCATCAAGAAGGTCGCCGACGCGATCGTTGACAGCGGTATGCGCGACGCCGGTTACGTATACGTCAGCCTGGACGACGGCTGGCAGGCCCGTGGAGCGAAGTTCGATGACAAGGGCTATCCGCTCTGGGACACCGAAAAGTTCCCCAGCGGCATGAAAGCGCTTGGCGACTATGTTCACGCGAAGGGACTGAAATTAGGCATCTACTCGCGAGCGGGGTGGGTCAAGGGGCACGAGACGCAGTTTGCCGTCAGGTTCGCCGAGTGGGGCGTCGACCTGGTGAAGTATGACTTCAGCAACAAGCAGCAGCAGAAGGCCACGCTCGACGCCATCCGGGCCGCCGGACGGGACGTGGTCTTTTCCGTATGCGAGTGGGGACGCGAGCGCCCCTGGCTGTGGGCGCCCGGCTTCAATGCCGAGATGTGGCGTACGACGTATGATGTGAAGGACAAATGGACCAGCACATACGACAACAACGGCGGTATCGGCGTGTTGCGTTCGGCACATCAGAACGAGGCGTTGGGCCCGTTCGTCGGCCCGGGACGCTGGAACGACATGGACATGCTTCAGATCGGCGTGGATGGGTTCGACTATGGACACGATCGGAAGAAAGCCGGGTTCGATATCACGCCCGACGAGGAAAGATTCCAGATGAGCCTCTGGGCGATTCTCGCCTCGCCCCTGCTGGCCGCCAACGACGTCGCCACGATGAACGACCATACCAAATCGATTCTGCTGAACAAGCAGGTGATCGCCGTCAACCAGGACCCCCTGGGTGTCCCCGGTTGGCGCGTCAAGAAGCTGGACCAGACCGAGGTCTGGAAGCGCCCTTTGGCGGGCGGCGACATCGCCGTGGTGTTCGTGAACCTCGACGACAAGCCCCGCGCTATCGACGTTACCTGGGCGCAATTGAACGTTCGCGGCCCGCGGGAAGTCACCGATTTGTGGGAGCATCGCAGTCTCGGCAAACATGACAATCTGTTGAAGTTCGAGACAATACCGTCGCACGGCGTGGTCTTCCTGCGATTGTCGAAGTGACCTTGAACAGGGGCTCCGTGAGGAACGCCTGGGGCCTGCCGGTCGCGTTCGTCGAAGGTCGAAGTAGGTTGACGCCTCCCCCCGGAAAACGCTACCCTCTTCTCGGGCGATGTGCCACGGCCGACTTGAAGCCGAGCTCGTAGGGGAGTTGGCGTTCGGTCAGGGGTGTTCATGCAACAGGCTCAGTAGGTCCTCGCATACGGGAGGAAACGATGAACCGTCACAACCACACGCACACGAAACTCACCCGCCGCTCACTTCTGGCCGGGGCAGCCGCCTTGGCCGGGGTGGCCGCCGTCCTCACGGGGTAGCTGGCCGTACGCCCTTCTTGCACAGCAGCGCACCGGCGGGCGCCTCGACCGTCGCACCGTCGGAGAACGACACGGTGACGGCCCGCTTCCCGGGGTTCCATGCGGCGTAGGTGCGTGTGCGGCCGTTCGTGAAGACGGCAGCCGTCG
>CAZIJC010000137.1:0-4670 GCA_964539385.1 uncultured Anaerolineales bacterium
CTGGCGAGCGACCGCATCACGAGCGCAAGCGACGTCGAGAACGTGTTCCTGCGGATCGACATGCCGGGGCACCTGCGGCACAAGCGCGGCGAGGAGTTCGAGGAGGTGTACCTTTCGTACGAGGGCCGCATCCCGGCCGCCGACTTCTTCGAGGACTTCCCGCCCGATGCCCGCCACCTGTACCAGCGCGGCGTGGGGCCGCTGCCCGAGCGTTTCATCCGGGCCAGAAAGATCCGCGGCGCCCGGATGCCCTGGCTTGCCGGCATGACACTCCGGCCCGGGATCGTCTACGAAGCGTGGTGCCACCAGCGCGGCTACGTGTGTTTCATCCAGGAGATCGGGGGCCTCGCCGTGAAGCGCGGCGACAGTTTTGCGGCAGCGTACGCCGTCGGGTACTTCGATTCGATCGAGGAAATGCAGCGCGCCTGCGACCGCCTGCGCGGCTTCACGTCGCTTGCCGCAACGAAAGACTACTGGCTGCTGGCCGAAGGCGTGATCCTGCGCGAAGGCGCGAGCGAAACTGAGCGCAGCGGTTCAGGAGAACCACCGCGCTTCCGCATCGTGCCGCAAGGCCGCTGGCCGGCGCAGAAGACGTGGCGCGTTCTCGCCCACGGTCGCGGCACGGCCGTTATCAACGGTCAGAGGTTCGGCATTGACGGGGAGAAGGTCTTCGAAGTGACTCGCCCGTAGGCCGCGCCCCACAACGCCCGCAACCTGCGCTCGGCGCCTGGGCCGCGTTACTTCTTCTTCCGCCCGACGGCCAGGATCTTCTCGATCTTCTCGGCCGTGAGTTCGTAGTTCGGCAGGAGCGGAAAGCCTTCCCAGACGACGAAGCCGCCGGGTTCGATGACGATGGCGTGAGGGATGCCGAAGACGCCGAGTTCGTTCTTCATCCGGGCCTGGGTGTCGATGGCGCTGTGGTACGTGATGGCGGGGCGCTTGAGTTTGCGGACGTCCGCTTCGGTCTCGTCCGAGATGCCGATGACCACGAGTTCATCGGCGAACTTCTCGGCAAACCCGTTCAGCAGGGGTATCGACCTGCGACACGGGGGGCACCACGTGGCCCAGAACTCCACCAGGACGTACTTGCCCGCCGTCTCGGGCTTTTCGGAGAGCCACTTCTCGACCACCAGTTTCGGCGCCTCGGCCCATAGGCACGACTTCGCCCACAGACGCTTGCCTTCCTTGACGACCGGCGCCTTGTAGTCCTTGGCAAAGGGCGACCCGGCGGCAAAGCGCGGGATGTCTTTCGGCGACCCGGCCGGGCCCTTGACGCTCGGCTGCGTGGGACACGGCTCGGCCGCTTCCGCTTGAGGCGGCGCCGTGGCCGCCGGGCGCGGCGGGTTGGCCGCTTCTTTGCACCCCAGTGACACAACCAGACTCCCTGCCGCGACCAGCATGGCCGCCACGAGCCACGGTTGCCCCATTCCGCTGCTGTCAGTTCGGTCCATCGATCGACCTCAATAAAGGCTCGCTTGCCGCGCCCGCCAGCAGCGCGCTCCCAAAGACTACCATGAGGATCACAACAAGCAACCCCACGCCAATGCCCGCGTAACCGGCGGCCAGGCCCGCAATGGCCATGTTGCGTCCCCGGTCGCGCCCGCCGGACTTGGCAATCTGACTCAGGCTCACGTGTCCGCAGACGGCCGCCCCCGCCCCGAACAAAATGCCAAGCGCCAAGGCGGGGAAGCCGGCGCAGCACACCAGCGTAATCAACGCCGAGCCGGCCGACAGGCAGACCGACGCGATTCCCAGGATCATGCTGATGACGGCCAGCGGGTTCGTGGGGGTCGGCTTCGCCGCTTGCGGCGGGAACACCTCCCCCGTGAGCGGCGCGGGCATCGGCTGTTTGTCGGGCTCCATCGGCTGTTCTCCTGCCTGGATGTTTGCTGTTCTCGCACGCCGGGGCCGCGCTTGGCACGTGCCACGGTAGGTGAACGTGCCCCGACGCTTCCGCGTCGGGCTCGTAGCCAAGGCGTCGGGCTCGCCGGGCTGTTACAGGCCGAGATACTCGGCACGAAGGCTGGCGGCCAGGTCGTGTACGAGCGAGAACGCCCGGCGGGCCGTGTCGGCGTCGCGCGTCCCGATGCCGCAGGCCGGCGTGATGAGGCTCTGGCGCAGAACCTGCTCGCGGTCGAAGCCCAGCGCCTCGACCTTCCCGACCTGGCCGAGGAGCCGCTCGCGCAAGGACTCGACCGTCGCAGCGGCGGCCGCCTCCGGCTCCGTCGGGGCGATGCCCCAGGCGATGTTGCCCCCTCGCTCAAGAAACGCCGCAATGTCGTCGCGGTAGACGAGAAAGTTGTCGGCGAAACCGAAGGCGTCGAACGAGACGATGGTCACCTCCGGGCAGCCCAGCAGGATGGACCACTCCGTATTCGAGCAGCAGTGCGAGCCGACGGTCTCCGCCGCCGACGCGACCGCCCCGAGCGTCTCCTGCACCTGCTCCTTGCTCCACCCGAAGAACGGCGTGCCGAACGACGCCAGGGACGGCTCGTCCACGAATACAACGGGCGCCGCCCCGGCCTGGGCGATACGCTCGGCCTGCCAGCGGACGCGAAGGTGCAGAAACTTCGTCAGAACCTCACGCAGGACGGCATCGTACAGGATCGGGGTGCCGTCTTCGCCGAGGATGGCCATGCCGACCGTAACGGGCCCCGCGATCTGCCCCTTCGCCTCAGGCGTTCCGCGGCGGCTCACCTGGCGGATGAACGGCTCGAAGGCGGCGGCCGATTCCGGCGCCAGCGCCGCCGCCGACGCCTCGCCCGCGTCGTACGCCGCCAGCAGCCGCTCGACGCCCAGGAAGAACGCCTCCGTCTGGACCACGCGCAGACGCTTCTCCTCAACCACCAACCCCGGCAGACCCGCGGCCGCCTGCTGGTTCATGCCCTCGGCGGCCGAGACCTTGGGAAGTTGCGGCCAATAGGGAAGGTCCGGACAGTCGGCGAAGACCGACGCGATCGCCTCGCCGGCGTCGGTGGCCGGCAGGCTGCCTATCCCCGTGGCGCGGCAGTTGCCGAGAAAGGTCATCCGTGGCTCCAGAGTTGTTGTGTCTGACCGGCCTATCGGCGCGGTTCTCTCCTCCGCCGCCGCTCACGCGGCAGTTCGGTCGGGGAGGATTATAGCAGGCCGCGGGCGCGGTGGCCACGCCGTCTTTCGGCGGCGTTACGGCGACCGCGGAGTCATGGAGGTGGTGGCGCCGACGGGGCGAGGCATGCCCCACCCCGGCTATACAGCCCCTCACTACCAGCGATAGTCAACCGTGTACGCAACCTGCGCCTTGCCGTCGGCCGCAACCGGCAAGGCGAACTCGATGGTGGTGGCGTCGATCTTCTTGAAGGGGTGGCTCTTGGCGGTGAGGCTCCACTGGCCGCCGCGCGTCAGGTGTTCGCGCACCAGAACGGTGACGGCCTCGTTCTTGTGGTTGCGGATGTCGATGGTAATCTTTTCCTGCCGCCAGCGTTTCTCCTGCTTGCGGTCGGTGACGGTCTTTTCGCCCACGATGTCGAAGGCGTCGCCGACGTAGAGTTTCAGTTCCTCGTCCTTGGGGGTGTGGTCGATCTGGTCCTCGCCGACGAACTCCAGGTCGCCGTCGTCGGCGTCGCGCTTGTACACGCGAACCTTGCCCTTCGGCAGCGGCATGCCGAGTTTGGCCGCCTTCGCGTTCTTGAACTCGATGAACACGTTGACCTTGTACGTGTTGGACTGGCCGTACCGGCGGTGCCAGTACCGGCCACCCGGCTCGAAGACGTAGCGCTTGGTGACCGGCACGTCGGCGGCGGTCAGGAGTTCGACCTGCTTGACCTGGTTCTCGTTGACGGTCGTGGGGCGGTCGAGCGTATACATGTGGTACTCGAAGAAGGTTTTTTCGACGAACCCGCCTCCGCCAGCGCCGGCCTTTGCGGCCTTGGCGCCAAACATGACGGCGCGGCGCTGGACGGGCGGCTGGATGCGCCGGACGTCGCCCGCCATCAGTTTCAACCTGGCGTCCTTGAAACCCGCGCCGCACTGGTTTGTGAGCGTGACCCAGCCCGAGAGGTCCATCTTCGTGTCGTCGGGGCTCACGACGGCCGAGTAATCGGCCTGCCACGAGAGGCCCGTCGTCTGGTACGTCACCTGCGTCAGGTGGTCGCCTGGCCTGGCGCTTGCGACCTGCCAGACGAGCGTCGGCCGCGTGAGCAGACCCTCCGGCAACTGGCCGAACTCGATGTTCTGGACGTTGTCCGGACGCTGGACCATGTAGAGGCTCCCGCCCCCCTGGATGACCAACTGCGTCGGGTCGAACGACAGGAGCGTGCCGTCGTACTTGCGGCCGTCCTTGGTGACGACGGCGATAGCACGGTCGATGTATTTGTCGAGGAGTTTGTCGGCGCTGACGAGGTCGAACTCGTAGTTCTGCTCCAGCACCGTTGTTCCCTGCGGGTCGGTCAGGCTCTTGAAGTGGACGCTCGTGGGGTCGATCTTCTTGGCCACGTCGCGGAACTGGACCGTCGAGACCTTCTCAGGCAGTTTGAGCGTGCGGACCTCCTTGACGACGGCGAAACTCTGGTTGTAGACCGTGAGCGACACGCCCGGCTTGGCCGGCGCAGGGGCCGCATGCGCTGCCGTGCCGGCCAGAACCATCGCTGCCGCAACAAGCGGGACCACCCAACGGAAGTGCCTCATGGCCGTCT
>CAZIJC010000137.1:4770-12100 GCA_964539385.1 uncultured Anaerolineales bacterium
ACCATCGCTGCCGCAACAAGCGGGACCACCCAACGGAAGTGCCTCATGGCCGTCTCCTTCCCGAAGTTCGGACCGCCCGACGCCCCGCGGCGAATCGGCGAGGGCGCGGGAAATGGGGTAGTGGGTCAGTTTGAATTCTGCTGAAGACGGCGCGTCCAGATTTCCGATGCCTTAGGTCGATGTCACTCCTCGATCTCCGGTCCGGATGGTGGGCGCAGCCTAATGGCCAGGTCACTACGCCCCGCCGAAGCGTTCTTGGTAGCCAGTAGGTGCTGGCGTTTAAGACCCTTCCGCTGTGGTACGCCCACCAACTTTGTATTACCAGGAACGACTTGGCGAGGCAAGCCTCAAGCGGTTCTCTTGGATGGGGGCAAAAAAAGACACCCTGAGTATTCAGGGTGCCCCTCGACCTTGCGACGCCGCCAGAACGATTGCCACGGCGAGAGCAGCCTTGACAATCACCAGCAGCGTGTAGGCCGACAGGTCCAACTCAACGCGTATCGGCAACATCACGCTCTCCATCAATCCCTCCCCGGTTCAAATGGGAGGGCCACGCTGGCCCTCGACGCTCCCGCCCTCCTCGTGGAGTTAAGGTTGCGCTGGGGCCGCATGGTCGCGTCGGCTGCACCGCCCCCATCTTCGCTTCTTGCTGTGCCCGGTCAAGTGTTTTGAGCATTAGGCGGCCAGTCGCTGTCAACTGGAACTTTCGGATGTTTTCTGGCCAAAAACCGCATTTACGCCGATCTATGCAGCATCTTCTTAGCCGACCGCCAATTTTTCGCTTGACAAGGGGCATAAAACGCTTACGCTGACCTAGGGTGTGGGTCACATAACCTAAGAGTCAGGTCACATGATCTATATTCCAGGTCGTAAAAGTCTTTTGGAGGGCAGGGAAAATGCTAGAGGCGGTTCTCGGCTGTGCTAATAAAGAGAGGGTGCTGGCGTTTCTGACCTGCCGCGAGGAAGGCTATGCTCGGGAGATCGCGCGCTTCTTTCGCACCGGTCTCACGCCGATCCAAAAGCAACTTGAGAAACTGGAGGGCGCGGGCGTCTTCTATAGCCAACTCCTCGGAAGAACACGGGTTTATCGGTTCAATCCCAGATACCCATTTGCGCGAGAGTTGCAGCGGCTGATCCGAAAAGCGGTGACTTTTTATCCAGAAACAGAGCGCGAAGCGCTGCTGGTTAACAGGCGACGGCCAAGGAAGGCGGATAAACCCTTGTGAAGCCTGTCGAAGAAATGATGCCAGCAGAACTGGCGGCGTTTGTCGCCACCCATTTGGCGGCACACGGGATTAACGTTGTGTTGTCAGGCGGCGCTTGCGTCCTTATACACAGCGACGGTAAATATGTCTCGTACGATCTTGATTTCGTGAGAGAAGGCATTACGCGGCCGAAAGAACTCCGCCGCGCCTTACAAGAGATAGGATTTGTCCCCGACGGCCGATATTTCAGGAACCCCAGCGCGCAGTTTTTCCTCGATTTCCATCCTCCACCAGCCGCCGTGGGCAGCGAGCCGATTGGAACAATAGAAACGATGCATTTGGAAACTGGACACTTGCGGATTCTCTCGCCAACAGACTGTGTTAAAGATCGCCTGGCGATTCATTACTATTTTTCGGACGAACAGGCGCTGAGCCAGGCTCTCTTTGTCGCCGAGTCAAAGAAACTTGACATGGCGGAACTGGAGCGCTGGTCCAGGCATGAAAGACAGTTAACGAAGTTTCGGCGAATTAGGCCGCACCTTGATAGGGCGCAGTCTCTGCACTCGCAACAAAGAGAGGAAGCCAAGTAGCGGTTGCGTGGTGCGGGCTGTTCTTGTTGTGGCTTGCTGCGGTTGGCTGCCCACCTCGAATATGCCGCCTTCTTCGCAATCTCGCCGCGGCGCTCTGGCGCTAGTTTCCTCGCGCGGGCCTTGCCGCCTCCTCTCGCGCACGATACATTTAGCGCAGGACGCGAGCGGGACGTACATTAGCCTCCCAATCATCCCAGTCTTCATAATGTTCTTCTTTATATACCAAGAAGCGGGCGTTGTCTAGCCAATTCCTGCCTGTGCCCCAAAAACACAAAGGCTGGGATTCAAACTGACCCACTACCGAAAATGACCCTTCCATCATTCCCGTTTGACCGGCCGTGTGCAGGGAAGTTCCGGGAAACGCAAAGCGCGGCAAGCCGCACAGCCGGGTGGCATGGCCACGCTCGCGTGGCCATGTTGACTGCCCGCGCGCCTTGAGGCTCATGGCCACGCAAGCGTGGCCATGCCACCCGACGTTCAAAGCGCGGTGGGTACTCCAGACCCACCGCGCAAGACTTGTGTCAGACCGCTCAGTCGCCGTGGTTGTACACGTCCCAGCCGAGGTAGGTGTCGAGGGCGTCCTCGACGCCGCGGGCAACCTGGCCCGTCGCGATGGCCACGTGATGCTCGAACCCCAGGGCGCAGATGTACTGGAGCAGGGCCTGGAGGTCCGGGATCTCGGCCACGCCGTACCCGCCGAACGTCGTCAGCGGGTCGGCCGTCAGCCGCCCTTCGCCCACGTAGGCCCGCATCTCGCCGGCGGCGTCGTCGGTGGCCACGCGGCAGTAGGTGAACGGCCCCTTCTTGAGGCGGCCCACGATGCAGCCGCACGCGTTCTCGGCGCCGACGCTCCCGGCGATGATCTCCTGGACGGCCATCTGGTGCTTCGCAAAGAGGCTCTTCGGCAGGTTCGAGCAGTGGAACAGGACGCACTTCTCCGGGTCCTCGCCGTAGTTGTTGTTCCAGTCCACGATGGCGGCCGGGCTTTCGGTGGCATAGCGCAGGGCGAGCATCCCCACAAGGCCCGTAACGTCCACCTCGCAGGCGCTCGGCAGCAGCGCATCGCTCATCATGCTCATGACGGCACACGGCACGATGCCGTAGAACTCCTCAATGGCCGTCCAGCACTGGATGGCCGTGCCGGCCAGATCCAGGTCCTTCATCCAGCGGCCGAGGACGACGGCGAAGCGGGCCATGCGGTCCAGGGCCGCTTCCGGGATGGCCGAGCAGTCGGTGTAGGCCTGGATGGCTCTGAGTTTGCGCCGGACGGCCGGGTCGCTCTTCTTCAGGGCCCATGCCCGACCGAAGATCTCCGACAGGTCGATCGTCTCGACCGAGATGCCGTTCGCCTCGAGAATCTTCTCCGAGAACCGGACCGTGTTGAACGGCCCCGTCCGCGCGCCCACCGCCCCCAGCCGCACGCCGCTCAGACCCTGCACCACGCGGCAGGCGGCGCCGAACCGCGCCAGGTCGGCACGGAACGATTTCGAGCCGGGGTTGACCGTGTGCAGGTCGGTCAGCGAGAACGGGATGTCGTACTGGTCGAGGTTGTTGCAGACGCTTATCTTGCCGCAGAAGGCGTCGCGCCGGTTCTCGACCGTCATCTTCTTGGCGTCGTCGGGCCAGGCGTGCACCAGGACCGGCACGTCGAGGCCGCTGAACTTCAGCGTGTTGGCGACGGCTTTCTCGTCGCCGAAGTTCGGCAGCGTCACGAGAACGCCGTCGATCTTCTCGGCGTTCTTCTTGAAGAGATCACCGCAGGCGCGGGCGTCGGCCAGCGTCTCGACCGCCCCGCCGGTGGCCTCGCGCGCCCCCAGGCAGACGGTGTTGAAGCCTTCGTCCTTCAGGATCTTCAGGATCGTCCTGCGCCCCTCCTGTGCCAGATGCGTCGGGAAGAACCCCCGCGTGCCGACCAGGACACCCAGAGTCGTTTTCGTCTGTTTGGCCATTGGTAGCTCCTTGTGCAAGCACAGTGCCTCGAACGGTTGAACGTGCGCCGCCGCTTCCCCACCCGTACGTACCGGGCGCGGCGGGCTCGACAACGTTCTACCACCAGCCCGCACGGGCCGCAATGCTTTTCGCAGCGGGCCACGCCTCAGTTCCGTGAGGGTTATCCCCAGCCGGTGTGGCACGGCTGGCTTGTCCAGCCGTGCTTTCCCCCCGCAACTAAGGCGTTACCGCCGCGGGCCACACATCCTTGACATCCTGCCGCGGGCGCGGTTGCCGTCATTCCGACCGGCCGAAGTGGATCGAGGAATCTCGCCGTGGTCGTTTCTGCCGGGGCTACTTATCCCTGAGTGCCGGTTGTGTTTACTGCAAGAGCCATGTATAATCCGCTGCGGCAGGGAGCGCATACCATGGCCAAGAACCGCAAAGCAAAAACTGCGGCCGCGGTCGACCTTTCCCGCTTTCAGGGCGGCCGGTGGGACCTGCCCCGCTGCTTCATCATCCACGCGTGGTCGCCCGACTATATCAAGCACGTCATCAGCGAGATTCGCGCGGCACTCTCCAAGAACTTCCACGTCGACGTGGACCTCGACTTCGGCTCCGGCGAGTCGCTGCGCCAACAGGCCCTCGATGCCATCCAGGACGCCGCCCTCGTCATCTGCATCCTCGACGACTTGCGGCCGAACGTCGTTTTCGAATGGGGTTACGCCAAGGCCCTGCAGAAACCCACGATCCCCATGGCCTGCAAGGGGGCCGTCGTCAACGTCAGGGACTACTATCCCGAGAATGAGCGTGAGGGCATCACCAACCCGCCGCTCGACGTTGATAAGCACTTCAGTGACGTCAAGGACCTGCTGCATTGCCGGTACGACTCCGGGGACCCGGATGCACCGAAGGCCCTCATTGCCGATGAGTTGAAGAATCGGGTCGCGGGCAAGAGCCTCGCGCGGCGTGTGCTGGAGACGTGGGTTCAGGTCTTCCGAAGCCGCATGGGCAGGGAGGGCGACTTTGAGCCGCTCTTCGAGTACATTCTCAAAACGGACACAATCAACCTCGACAAACCCCTCTTCGCCACAAGACGACGGGCCAAGTTCGCCGAACTGTTCGGACCGGCCGTGGCTGCCGGCGCGAAACGCGCCGTTCGCGCCAAGCCGCCGAAGGCCCTTGACGACGCGCTGCTGGAAGCGATCGCCGACCTCCCGCCGGAGGAGTGCCTCGATCTCGTCGGGGCGGCTCTGACCGACCGCGAGGACGACGTCCGTTTGCGGTTTGTCCAGTGCTACGCCGCCGCCATGGTCGCCGAGGACGCCGAGTACAAGGACGCAGAGGCCAACAAGCAGGCGGTGGGGCTGCACGAGCGATTCCTCGCCCACTGGCCCGGCAAAGCCGAGGCCCACAACAACTACGCCAACCTGCTCAAGGAACTCAAACGCTTCGACGAGGCCGAGGACCACTACAAGGCCGCCCTCAAAGCAACGCCCGATCACGCCGCGGCCCACTACAACTACGCCAACCTGCTCAAGGAACTCAAACGCTTCGACGAGGCCGAGACCCAGTACAAAGCGGCGCTCAAAGCAAGGCCCCAGGACGCCGCCACCCACAACAACTACGCCAACCTGCTCAAGGAACTCAAACGCTTCCACGAGGCCGAGAAACACTACAAGGCCGCCCTCAAAGCAAGGCCCGACTACGCCAAGGCCCACAACAACTACGCCAACCTGCTCGATGAACTCAAACGCCTCGACGAGGCCGAGGAACATTACAAGGCCGCCCTCAAAGCAAGGCCGGACCTCGCCGAGGCATGGGCCAACCTGGCTTGGCTTTACCAGGGCACGCGCCGGCCGGAAGAGGCAAGGCGCTGCTACCGGCGCGCCCTTGACCTCGGAACACTTCCCGACGGCGGGGAACTGGTGCGCCGATGGCTGAGCGAACTCGACGCGCCCGGGGCCTCCGATGACGGCACGCCGCCGAACGCCTGAAGCCCCTCCGCCATGCGCCGCGCCCTTGACACCCTGCCGCGCGCGGCCGACAATGGCCGGCGGTTTGTCGCACCCGGAATCCATGGATGGCAGCACGTCGAAAAGAGAAGCGAGCGCGCAGCGGCGCCGAAGCCAAACGGAGCCCGCGCGCCGAGAAACGCGCCGGCCAGGGGCGTCGCGGCAGATCGCTTGCTCGCGGCCTGGCGCTGCTGTTCGGGCCGCCGATTGCTTCGGCCCTTCTGCTGACGCTGGCGTTTCCGCCGGCGGAGATCTCGTGGCTGGCATACGCCGCCCTGGCGCCGCTGCTGGTGACGGCTGTGCGGGCACGGTCCGGCCGCGATGCGTTCTGGGCGGCCTTTGCCGCCGGACTCCTCTTCTTCGGAATCAACCTCTACTGGGTCCAGCCGATTACGACGGCCGGATACCTCGCCCTTCTGCCGTACGTGGCCCTGTACTGGGCGGTGGGCGCATGGCTGGTGCGGCGAATCGGCCGGGCGACCCCCCTGCCGATTGCCGTCGTCGCGCCGGTCGTGTGGGTGGCGCTTGAGTTCATCCGCGGCTGGATGCTCTCGGGCCTGCCGTGGCTCCTCGTCGGCCACACGCAGTACGAGAACCTGACGCTGATCCAGACGGCCGACGCCCTCGGCGCTTACGGCGCCACGTTCCTGTGCCTTGCGACGTCGGGCCTGGTGGCCGACCTGCTGGTGCGGCCGCTTATCGTTCGAAGCGCGGCGGGTGCGGAGACCCGCCGCGCAAACGAGGGTGGGCAGAGCCAGCGCGCGGCGGCTGCGGAGACCCGCCGCGCAAACGCTTCGCAGGCAAAGGCGCTGCACGTCAGCCGCACGATCGTCGCGGCCGGCGCGGTGGTGTTCGTCGCGTGGGCCGGCACGGTCGCTTACGGCGTCTGGCGGCTGGGGCAGGACGCCTCGCGGCCCGGGCCGGTCGTGGTGTCGGTCCAGACGGCCGTGCCGCAGGAGATCAAACTCAAGGCTCGCCTCAAACAGATCGAGCAACTCGAAGAGGACCTGATGCGCGAGCAGATGGACCTGACCGATTCGGCGCTGGCCGCCGCGAAGGAGCGCGGTCTGAAGGCCGACCTCATCTGCTGGCCCGAGACGATGGTCCCCGGCATCATGAACCGCCGGTTCCTCCAGATGGACCTCGGCGCGCGGATGAAAGACGAAGCCATGCGCCGGGTCTTTGCGTATCTTCAGAAGCGATCGCGCCTCTACTGGTCGCGCATCCATGCGAAGGCCCGCCAGACGGGTGTGCCGATCCTCTTCGGCGCCCACGCGGTCGAGATCGAAGGAGCGGTCCGTCTGCCCGGTGGCGGATTCATGACCCGCGGGCCGCGCTACAACACCGCCTTCCTCATCTCGCCCGACTCTCGTGCCTATGCCGCCGACCACACCTATGCCAAGGCCCACCTCGTGCCGTTCGGCGAGTACGTGCCGTTCAAGACGAGTTGGCCCTGGCTGCACGACCTGCTCCAGGTCTTCACGCCCTACAAGTACGACCACAGTCTGACGCCCGGCGCCCACGACCAGGCGCCGTTCACGCTGACGTTCGACGGGCGCGAGTCGCGGTTCCAGGTGGCCATCTGCTACGA
>CAZIJC010000138.1:0-11939 GCA_964539385.1 uncultured Anaerolineales bacterium
GGCCACCAGGCGATTGCCCTGCGGATTCAGGTGTACACCGTCGCGCGTCAGGATGCCGCGATCCTTCTGCTCGGGGTTGTGGGCCTTCAGGTAACCGATGAAGGCCTTCCTCAGGTCGAGCATCTGTGTGCCGGTTTCCTTGGCGACCTTGCGGCTGATGGCCGAATAGTCCTCGAGCATGGGGTCGCGCTCGTTCGAGCCGTCGCTCTTTTCGCCGATGGTGGTGGGCGTGCACAGGATGACGCGTGCCCCGGCAGCAGTGATTCGGGCGATCAAGTCCTTCAGGCCCGCCTCGTACCGGTCCTTGGGTGTGCCGCCGGACATGGTGCCGTCGGGTTTCTTTCGCCAGTGCCAGACGTCGTTGATGCCGATGTAGATGAAGACGATGGTGGGCTTCTTAGCAAGCACGTCCTTATCGAGCCGCGCCTGGAGGTTCGGCACCTTGTGGCCGCTGATGCCGGCGTTGAACGTCTGGACGGCCAGGTCGGGGTGCTTGGCGTCGAGACGATTCTGAATGAGCGTGATGAAGCCGGTCTTGCCGCCGGCCCCCGCCGTGATCGAGTCGCCGAGGAACACGATCCGGTCGCCTTTCTGGAGCGGCACGGTGCGGGCGGCGGTGCAGGCGCACGGCAACAGGGCGAGCGCGATGACCAGGACCAGGTACGGGCGACGATGTGGCATGACTCACTCTCCTTTCGATGGACACAGGGCGGCTAATCCGCTTTCTCGATCGTCTGGGTCGTCCCGTCGGGCGGTTCGACGGTCGGTTTGCCCGCGAGGTACCCGAGCGAGACGAGGAACTTATCGGCCTCGATCTCGGTCAGTTGTTTCCACGGCGGGCGGTTGAAGAAGCCGTGCGGCTGGCCGTCGGCGGTCCAGACCTCGCAGCGGTTGCCGTCGCGCTTGGCCTTGGCCAGCATCGCCCGGCCGTGCTCCAGGAACTTGTCCTTCGTGCCGTAGAAGAGGATGGCGGGGGGCGTGTCTTTCCCGGTGTGCCGGTTGGGCGAGATGCGTTGCTTCGTCGCCTCGTCGAGGCCCGCGCTGTATCCCTTCAGGTTCGTGAAGTCGAGGACGGGGTTAAAGAGGACCAGCGCGTTCGGTTTGGAGGAAATGGCAGCGTCCTCACCCTTGGCATCCAGCCCCGGCGTCATGGCGGCGCAGGCGGCCAGGTGACCGCCCGCCGACCCGCCCGCCCCGACGAGGCGGTCCGGGTCGATGCCCAGGTCGCCCGCCTTCTGCCGGAGCCACCGGACGGCGCTCTTGGCGTCCTCGACGCACGCGTCGGGCGTGACGCCGTGCCGCGACTTCACGCGATAGTCCGCCCGCGCCGCAACCATTCCGCGCGACGCCAGGTACGCGGCCTGGTCGGCGAACTGCCTGATCGTTCCGCCTTTCCAGCCGCCGCCGAAGAAGAACACGACGGCCGGATGCTGCTCGCCGGCCTTCCACCCCGGCGGAAAGTGGACGGTCATCCGCAGTTCGCCTTGCGGCGTCTTCTTGTACACGTACTCTTTGGTGGCGCCGTCGCCGCTACTTCTTTCCTCTGCCAGGGCTGTGCGCGACGTCACCGCCAGGCCGCCGACCAACGCGAGCGCGATAACGAGCGTTTTCATGGGAACCCTTTCCTCCGGAACCGCCCCATTAGTACCGCGCCGCCGCGCCGTTTTCAAACGGTTGGCGGGAATCTCGGGCGCCATGTGCTTGCTCGCGGGCCGCCGAAGGGGTAACCTGAGAAAGGCCGGGACGGCCGCCCGAGCGGGGGAGAGACCATGACACGATCCGAACGGTGCCTGACGATTCTGCTCCGCGTGGTCGGGGCAGCCGAAGCCCTGGCCATCGTTGCGGTGTTCATGCCGCGGGCCTGGATTCTGGCGTGCCACGAGATGCTTGGCATGGGCGCGTTCCCCGAGGCCCCGGTCGCGGAGTACCTGGCGCGGTCCACGTCGCTTTTCTACGCGCTGCTTGGCGGCGTGCTGTGCTGGCTGAGTCTCGACGTCCGCCGTTATGCCCGAGTCGTCACGGTGCTGGCTGTCGCGACGATTGCGTGCGGCGTCATCCTGCTCGCCAGCGACATGCGTGCCGGGATGCCGTGGTGGTGGACCGTCGGCGAAGGGCCGTTCGTCGTGGCCCTCGGCGTGGCGTTTCTCCTGCTTCAGGCGCGGGCGCGGTGCGAGGCGCGTGCGGCCGAGGAGGCCGGCCCGCCCGAAGAACGTGACGACGCCGGCCCCGGCCGCAACGAATCCGATGTCGAAGGGACGGCCGATACGTAACCGCGACAGCCCGGAATTCCGCCGCATGCTCACACTCGTCAACACCAACCGGATGCAGCCGCTCATAGCGCCCATCGGCCTGGACTACGTGGCCGGTGCGGCGCGGTCCGCGGGAATCGAGGCCGAGGTCCTGGACCTCGCTCTGGCCGACGACCCGGATGCGGCCCTGCGCGATCACTTCGCCGCCCGCGATCCGCCCCTCGTCGGCCTGACGCTTCGGAATGTGGACGACTGTTTCTGGCCGAGCGCCGAGTGGTTCGTCCCGGATCTGGCCGAGACGGTCGGCCGGATTCGCGAGGTGACCGACGCGGCGATCGTCCTGGGCGGCGTGGGTTTTTCGATCTTCCCCCGGCGTCTGGTCGATGCCACGGGCGCCGACTTCGGTGTGCACGGTGACGGCGAGGAGGCCGTCGTCGCGCTGGCGGAAGAACTGGCCGGCCGTCGCCGGTTCGAGCGCGTGCCGGGCCTCGTGTGGCGCGACGGCGGGCGCATTTGCGGCAACCCGCCGGCTTGGCCTGAAGCAGTCTCCCTGCCGACGGCTCGCGCCTGGATCGACAACGCCGCATACTTTCGACTGGGCGGGCAGGGAGCCGTCGAGACGAAGCGCGGCTGCAACCGCCGGTGCATCTACTGTGCCGACCCGCTTGCCAAAGGGCCGCGCCTGCGCCGCCGCGACCCGGCCGAGGTGGCCGACGAGATCGAGTCCCTCGCGGCGCAGGGCGTGGACGTCCTGCACACCGCCGACAGCGAGTTCAACGTGCCCGGCGACCACGCCCTGGCGGTCTGCGAGGAACTCGCGCGCCGGCGCCTCGGTCAGCGCGTCCGCTGGTACGCGTACCTGGCCGTCACGCCGTTCGACGCGGAACTGGCCCGGTCGATGCGGCAGGCGGGGTGCGTCGGCATCGACTTCACCGGCGACTCGGCGGCCGACGCCATGCTCGCGACGTACCGCCAGCCGCACCGGCGGGACGACCTTGCCGCAGCCATCCGTGTTTGCCGCGAGAATGGCATCGCCGTCATGATCGACCTGCTGCTCGGCGGTCCGGGGGAGACGCCCGAGACGGCGGCCGAGACGGTCGAGTTTCTCAAACGCGCCGGGCCGGACTGCGCCGGGGCGGCGCTGGGTGTCCGCCTCTATCCCGGGACGGAGGTGGCCGAACGTGTCGCGGCCGAGGGGCCGCTCGAAGCAAATCCCGCCATCCGCCGCCGCTACGACGGGCCGGTGGACCTCTTCCGTCCGACGTTCTATATCTCGCCGGCGCTCGGGGAGAATCCGGCCGCTCTCGTCAAGGACCTTATCGCGGGCGACCAGCGGTTCTTCGAGCCCGCCGAGGAAGTTGCGGGCGCGGAGGGAAAAGGATACAACTACAACGACAACGCGCCGCTGGTTGAGGCCATTGCCGCCGGCGCACGCGGGGCCTACTGGGATATCCTCCGCCGGATGCGCGGCGGACAGGGCGGTTAGGAATGGGTGTGGCACGGCTGGCTCGTCCAGCCGTGCGTCTGCCGCGCGGGATTCGCCAAGAGGAGAATGTGTCGCCATGAAGAACCACGCCATTTGCGCCGTTTGCTTGACCGTCTGCCTGATGCTCGCGCCGTTCGCCTCGGCCGCCGAGGTGACCGAGAAACGGCCCACCGTCCTCCTCTGGCCGGACGGCGCGCCCGGCGTCAAGGGCGATACGAAAGAGGACAAACCACGCCTGACGCCGTACCTGGCGCCAGGCGACTCACCCGCAGCCTGCGTCGTCATCTGTCCCGGCGGCGGGTACGCCGGCCGCGCGGGCCACGAGGGCGAACCCGTCGCGCGGTGGCTGAACGGGCTGGGCGTCTCGGCGTTCGTCCTCGACTATCGCGTGCGGCCGTATCGGCACCCGATTCCGCTGGGCGACGCGCAGCGGGCCATCCGGACGGTCCGCCATCGGGCGGGCGAGTGGCGCATCGACCCGAAGCGCGTCGGCATCCTGGGCTTCAGCGCGGGCGGGCACCTGGCGGCCTCGGCCACCACCATCTTCGACGATGGCAAGCCCGACGCCGCCGACCCCATCGACCGCCAACCCTGCCGGCCCGACGCCGCTATCCTGTGCTACCCGGTCATTACGTTCGGCGAGTTCCGGCACAACGGCTCGATGGTGAATCTTCTGGGCAAGGACCCCGATCCGAAACTGCGCAACGAGATGAGCCTCGAAACCCGGGTGACGGCCAAGACGCCGCCGGTGTTCCTCTGGCACACGGCCGACGACGGTGGCGTGCCGGTCGAGAACAGCCTGCTCTTCGCGAGGGCCCTTCGGAAGCACAAGGTGCCGTTCGCCCTGCACGTGTTCCCCCGCGGTCCGCACGGCATCGGCCTCGCCCAAGGCCGCCGCGCCGCCAAGGCCCCCGAAGCCCGCCAATGGCCCGCCCTCTGCGCCGAGTGGCTCAAGGGGATCGGGTTTGCGGCGAAGTAGCAGGTTTTGCCGCACTTCGCTTCGCTCGAATGGAGGACGCATGATGCTGCGACGGACGATGATTCTGGCGGCAGTAGCGCTGCTGGCGACGGTGACGGCTGACGCCCTGACCATCGAGGCCGAAACCGCCCGCATCCGCACCACGGGCGCGGCCATGAAGGATGGGTGGAACCTGTTCTCGAACGGCGAGGTGGGCGATTACGTCCGCATCGAGAAGGCGGGGACGTATACCGTGGTCGTGCGGGCGCACGGCAGCCCGGCGGCGGGTGTGTGGCCGCTGGCGGCCGTTTCCATCGACAGCACCCCCGGCAAGCCGGTGAGCGTCGGCTCGAGCGAGTTCCGCGATTACCGGTTCGAGGTCACCATCGCGCGTGGCATCCACACGGTGACCGTGGCGTTCCTGAACGACGCCGTCGCGGGCGGCGAGGACCGAAACCTGTACCTCGACCGCATCGAGATACGCCCGGCCGAGGGCGGAGCGGAGCCGGCGCCCGCGAGCCACGACGAATGGGCTGCCATGGGCGAGCGGCGCGAAGAGGCGGCGCTTGCGAAGGCCGACGAGGGCGTCGAAAAACATCGCAAGGCCGACGCCACGATCCGCGTCACGCAGGGCGACACGAACGTCGCCGATGCCGTCGTGCGGGCCGAACTCGTGCGGCACGAGTTTCTGTTCGGATGCAACATCTACCGCTTCGACCGTTACAAACTGGCCGAGCAGAACGCCACGTACAAGCGGCGGTTCCGCGAACTCTTCAACGCCGCCACCACGGGTTTCTACTGGGCCTCGTACGAGCGTGAGCGCGGCAAGCCGGACTACGCCTACACCGACGCGGTGGTGGCGTGGGCGCAGGAGCACGGCATCCGGCTGAAGGGGCATCCGCTGCTGTGGGGCCATCGGGCGGGCGTCCCGCGGTGGGCCGGCGGAAAGCAGCCGTCGCCCGACGTGCAGAAGGCCCGCGTCACCGAGATCTGCCGGCGCTTCGCCGGGAAGATCGAGTTCTGGGAGGTCGTGAACGAACCGTCGCACTGCCGAGGCGTCAAGATCGACGGGCCGTACCGCTGGGCCCGCGAGGCCGACCCCACGGCCCACCTCATCCTCAACGATTACCACGTTATGGCCGACGGCTACCCGCCGTTCTTCCAACTGCTGGAGAAGGCCCTGGCCGACGGCACACCGTTCGACGGGCTGGGCATCCAGGCCCACGAGCCGCGCGCCATGCGGTTTCCCCTCGACCAAGTCCAGCGGATTCTCGACCGGTACCAGACGCTGGGCAAAGCGATCCACATCACGGAGTTCACGCCCGCGTCCGCCGGCGCTCCCATCACCGGATCGCACCGCAAGGGCATCTGGAACGAGACGGCCCAGGCCGAGTACGCCGAGCGGTTCTACCGGGTCATCTTCGGCCATCCGGCCACGGTGGCGCTGACGTGGTGGGACCTCTCGGACAACGGGTCGTGGCTGAAGGGCGGCGGCCTGCTGCGGAACGACCTCAGCCCGAAGCCGGCGTACGATGCGCTCTGGCGGCTCATCCGGCGCCGGTGGAAGACGAAGGCCGAGGGCCGCACCGACGGCACCGGCGCCTTTGCGTTCCGCGGCATCCGCGGCACGTACCGCGTGACGGTCGTGTTCGGCGGCAAGACGGTCGAGGCCGAACGCGTCCTGGCCAAAGACAAGCCGAACCGCTGGACGGTGCGCCTGGACTGAGACCTGCAAGGCTATACTCTCTTGCACGGCCTGAGTTCTTTCAGTCTAAGGTTCGCCTTGCACCTAACGCTACTTTGTCAACTTCCCGCCGATGCAGGCAAGTGATAGCGCGGCGGCCAATCCTGGCCGCCGCGCGGTCCGTACGGACCGCGCTACCCCCATTAGGGCGAGGCGAAGTTGACAAAGTAGCACTAACCTTTCTGAGGCTCAGGCCCTCTTGCTATCCGCCTTCCCCCCACCCTTGGGACGATAACAGGATATTGGGGTTAGCCACCGGCTTGGCGTCTGAAAGCACTCTCTAAGTTCGACTTTTGCCATTTTTAGGCTCTGCCGGGGGATAGAGAATCATTGGCACAAAGAACGGACTCCTCCCGATTCTGACTGATGTATGAGGTCAGCGAATCGGAAAGGAGTCCGTGATGCTTTCTCTTCCATCGGCAGCGGAGCCGCTCCTGATGAGTTTTTCTATAGCCTTTACCGAGCCGACGTTCCAGCGGATTCTTCCGCTCGCGGTCGGGGCGATCCTGGCGCTGGGCCGGCGAACGGTCACGGCCATGCTCCGGGCGGCCCGCGGCGTGGCCCGCGGCCATTCGAGCACCTATCACCGTGTCTTCAGCCGCGCGGCCTGGTCGCTCTGGCCGCTGGGGCGGGTCCTGGCTCAGGCCGTCTTCCGATGGGTGGACCCAAACCAGCCGATCCGGATCCTCGTCGACGACACCACCGCCGGGCATCGCGGCAAACACGTCTACGGCAAAGGACGCCATCACGATGCCGTCCGGTCCACCCACACCCACACGGTGTGGCGATGGGGTCACAAGTGGGTGGTGCTGGCCGTTTCGGTGACGTTCCCGTTCACCTCGCGGCGGTGGGCCTTGCCCGTGCTGGTGGCCCTGTACCGCCCGGAGGAACTCGACCAGGCCGAGGGCCGCCGGCACAAGACCCCGCCGCAGTTGGCCCGGCAGTTGATGGCCGTCCTGATTCACTGGTTCCCGGCCCGGAAATTCATCCTTTTGGGCGATGGCGGCTACGCCTCGCACGCCCTGGCGCGGTTCTGCCACCGCCACCGCCGGCACGTTACGCTCGTCAGTCGCTTTTACAAGGACGCCAACCTGTACCTGCCGCCCCCGGCGCGACGCAAAGGCCGACCGGGACGCCCTCGCACCAAGGGCGGCAAACTGCCGACGCCCGTCGAGGTCGTGGCCAAGGGGGCTCTGACCCGCGCCACCGTCTCCTGGTATGGCGGCGGGATGCGACGCATCCGCTTCAGGAGCGGGACGGGCCACTGGTACAAGAGTGGCCGCGGACTGGTGCCCGTCCGCTGGGTCTATGTCAAGGATGTTCAAGGCACCCACCGCGACGAGTGGTTCTTCACGACCGACCCGACGCTTGGCGGCCCCGAGATCATCAGCCTGTTCACGGCCCGCTGGGCCATCGAGACGACTTTCCAGGAGATGCGGGCCCACCTGGGCCTGGAGACGACCCGCCAGCGTGTGGCCAAGTCGGTCCTGCGCACGGGGCCGTGCCTGTTCGGCCTGTTCAGCCTTGTCAGCCTGATCTTCGCCGAGGACGCGCGGCACCACCGCGTTCGGGTCCGGGCCGCAACATGGTACGCCAAGGCCGAGCCGACGTTCTCCGATGCCATCGCCACCGTGCGACGGCTGTTCTGGCTCGAAACGATTTTGAAACGCCCTGCGCATCGCACGGCTTTCGCAAAACTCCCGCCCCAGGTACGAAACCTCGTGCTGGACAGCCTTACCTTGGCGGCGTGAGGATCATTAAAATGGCAAAAGTCGAACTGAGAGCCTCCGCCAGTTCCCCCAACCACCGCTCCCGCCCGTACGCCTCGATGGCCTCGAACGTCTCGCCGTCCACCCCGGCCGCTCCGCGTTTCGCGCGGCAGCGCGCATAGGCATGGGCCAGCACGTCCCGCCGGTACACCTTGTCGTACAGGGCGTAGAACCGGAGCCGGGTTCTCCCTTCGCTTTGGCGTGGAGCGCCGCCTGCAGCCTCTGGACGCTTTCAGGAGTGGATAGGCTCATGGCCAATCTCCCGTCCCTCGCCGCTTCCTGCGCTCGCCTTCAACCAAGGCCCCTTCCCTCGGCCCCCGCCTGCGGGGCTTCGTCGGTACTACGGGCCTCTCCGCCACCCGACGCGGCCCGGAGGCGTCCCTCGCGAGTCTCCGGTTGGCCGTCACGCGCGGCCACCCCGACGGGCTTCCCGTGTTGCGCCGGTTCACTCGTCTTTGATTAGCCCCCGATTGCCATCGGGGGTTAGTCGTTGCATGCCGCCGCCACTACCCCGGCAGGACCGTCGGCGGCTCGGTCGCTCGTTCCGCCGCCGGCGGCGTCGGCCTTCCCCGTGTCACAGGCGGGTCGGCTCCTGCAATGCGAGTTTCGAGGCCTGCTCAGCGTTCACGCGTGTTGCGGCCTGCCTGATCGCGGAGTCCCCAAGGGACCCTTTCCATCGAAGGCTTCGACGGCTTCGTTGCCTCCGCCGCCGCTCCGATTGCTACCGGCCGGAGCGACTCAGTTGCCAGGCGGGTTTCGCACCCGCTGAGAACCAGCGCCTTCCCACGGCGCACTGTGACAAGCTTCTCTGGCGCGCCGGCGGGGTTGTTGTTAGTCTTGCTTCCACAAGGATTTACCTTTTAAGGGAGCAAGATAGATGGGCAAGAACAAGCGGATTACGGTGACGGAGTTGAAGAAGGCGGTGGGACCGGACTTTGAGCGACTTGTTGAGGAGACGGCCAGTGCTCTGAACAGCGTGCGGCGGGAAGGAGCGATCCTCGCCGACAGCGAGGAGGGAGCGGCCGGGGTGCTGGTCAAGATTCACGAGACGCGCAAGGCCGTCCGTTCGAGGCCGAAACGCCAGACCCTTAAGGCCCTGGAGCAGTATGTGGCCAAGCGGGCCGAGATGCTGGATTACCCGACGTTCCGCGCCTGCGGCTTCGACATCGGCAGCGGTCCAACCGAGGCGTTCTGCAAGACGCTGATCAGCCGCCTCAAGGGCAGCGGCATGCGATGAGACAAGCCCAACGCTGAGGCAATCATGACCCTCGCCGCCCTCCAGCACAGCCACCTGTGGCACACCTACCGGACCGCGCAACGAAAGCCCGCCGCCTGATGCCGAAAATTGTTGCCACGCCCACACCGACCGCGACCGGCCAAATCAATTGACCCGGCGGCCACGCGGCAGTACCATTGAGGCCCTTGCGGGACGGGGTTTGTCGAGGGTTCGGTCCGGCGGGGGATTCTGTACGGTGGACCAAGTGGAGGCAGAAGCGAGGGCGAGGGATCCGGCGCAGCGCGGCGCGACGACAGGCCCCGCCTTGCTGCGAGCCTCGGGTACTGAACGGCTGCTTCAAGGAGGCGTTCTGGTTATCCTGGCGGCAGCGCTGGCGCTGGGGTTGGCGCTCGAGCCCTCGCCGACAGGCGCGGGCACGCACAGCGTCCTCGGGCTGCCGCCGTGTGGAATGCTGGCGGCGACCGGCCACCCCTGCCCGACATGTGGGGTGACGACGTCGTTCGTTCTGGCGACGCACGGGAGGTTCTACGACGCGCTCGTGAACCAGCCGTTCGGACTCATCTGTTTTCTGCTCGTGGTCGGCGGGATGTTGTTGGCGGTGGCGACGCTCGTGACGGGGCGGAGTTGGGTCCCCATGCTGACGGTCTATGGCGTCTGCGTCCCGGCCGCCGTTTTGCTGGCCCTCGCCCTGCTCTCGTGGGCGTATAAGTGGGTGACCATGTGAGGCGACTTGCGCGGCCGGTGCCAAAATGGGGCGGTGAACTTGGCGCAAGGGGAGGCCAAGAGGCAATGTCGAGAGCAAAGGCCCTGCAGCGCCCAAGGACGGTCGCCACAGCGACTCGCCTGCGCAGAGCGGCGGCGCTCCTGACGCTCGCGCTGGCGCTCGCGGCGAGCGGTTGCGAGATCCCCGCGCAGTTCGTCTCCTGGCTTATCGCGCCGCGGCATCCGAAAAAACCGGTTGAGGCCGAATACGAACTGACGGCAGAGCGGCTGGCGATCGTGCTGTACGCGGGCACCGATATCCTGTTCACCTACCCCGCGACACCGATCGAGGTGAGCCAAGCCCTCGTCTACCAACTGGCCGGACACTGCAAGGACCGCGTCAAGAACGTCGTCCGCCCGGTCGAAGTGGTCCGGTGGCAGGAATCGAATCTCGAATGGCCGAACATGGCGCTGGAAGACATCGCCAAGACGTTTCAGGCCGACACGCTCCTGTACGTCGAACTCGAACGCTACACCATGATCGAGGAGCGGTCGGCCAACCTGCTGCGCGGACGCGTCAGGGCACGCGTCCAGGTCGTCAAAGCCGACCCCAAAGGGGCTCTGACTTCGGGGGCGGGCCGCAACCCCGTTTACGAGACGACCGTCGAGACGGTCTTCCCCGAGGATCGGCCGGTCGGCGTACTTGCAGTGAGCGAACGCGAACTCCGAGCGGCCGTAATACGGGTCTTTGCCCGGGACGTCATCCGAAAGTTCTACGGTCACGAGGTGAAAGACCAAGGGGGCAGGATGTGAACCGACCCGTTCTCCGAAGGTCGCACACGCCTTGGGAGCGTCTGCGACAATACCTGCCGATCGTGGCCATCCTCACATTGGTTGCCGCCTGCGGCGCCGGATGCCAAGCGTTCGCCTACCTCCTTGTGAAGACGGTGGGGCCGTTTGTGCCCGAGAACGAACACAAGGCGGAGTACGACCTCACGGGCCGAAGCCTTGTGATCCTGGTGGATTTGAAGGACCCGCTGGTGGCGTCGGAGTTTCCGCGTCTGGCGATGTCGTTGGGGGACGAGATCGGCACGTTCCTCGCCGATCGGCAGGCCTGCGGGCCGGTTGTCTCGCAGCACAGCGTCGAGGCCGCGCGGCGGACGGAGCGCGGCTTCCCGCAATGGTCGGTGGCCCAGGTCGGCAAGTACTTCAACACCGACCTGGTGATGCACCTGGAGTTGTTCGAGTTTCGTCTCAAAGACAGTCCCAACTCCAACGTGTACCACGGCTATGGCGAAGCGACGGTCCGGATCGTCAGCCCGGAGACGGGCGAGCAGGTATGGCCGATTCTGGCGGCGGCCCGCGTGGTGACCGCCGAGGCGCTGCCCGATGCCGGCGTGGACGACCCCACTCGCCAGGAGACGATCCTCATCGAGGGCTTCGCCGAGAAGATCGCCCGCCAGTTCTGCGTGTACAAACTGTCGGACCAACCCCTGCGGCCGAAGGTGAAGTAGCCGGCCGCTCGCCGGCAGCGCCTCGCCGTTCGCTTACATGCCGCCACCTCCATAACACTTACGTCAATTTTGCACTTGCCGAAACGGGCAAATGCGCGTTTTTTTTGGCTCCGATCCTTGATTCTGGGCCGTGAGGGGCGTTTTTGGCTCCCGATGTTAAGATAGGTAAGGCAAAACGCGCTGGTTTTTGATCGGTTTTTGCGATTCTGGTGTCCGTTTTGGTCCGTTTTTGTTCGGTTTTGTTCCGTTTTTGAGGGGTTTTTGAGAGGGCAAAATTGAC
>CAZIJC010000139.1:0-11905 GCA_964539385.1 uncultured Anaerolineales bacterium
ACCGTCGGCATGTGGGATAAGACTCAACCGGTCGAGCTCACCCTGGTCAAGGGCCTGAATGTCCTTCGCTTCTCGCGTAACGAGCCGGTCAAGGGATTGACCATTAAGGAGTTCACGCTTAGGCCGGTGAAGTGAAGTCCGGCGTAGCGGCGGCGGGCGGGGCAGGGAAACCCCCGCTGAAATCTTCAGAAAGGCCGACGGTGGTCGTCGGCCACAGTCCATCCGGGGAATCCCGGTTAACAGTACAAACAAGGATGCACAATGAAGACATGTAATCGCACCAATGTGGCTTTTGCCGTCGTCGCCGTACTGGTGGCGTTTCAGACCTTTGTTGCGGCAGCGACGCCTGTCCCGGCGAACCTGCCCCGGCCCGATGGTAAGCCGGGCGACGCGGCAAAGCCGGTCAAGGTCTACATCCTGGCCGGCCAATCCAACATGGTGGGCATGGGCAATCTCAGCGGCGCCAGGAACCCCTACACCGGGGTCTACCTCACCTCCGACCCAGCGGCGCCCAAGGGGCCCCTGCAAATCTGGCGGGTGGGCAACTACAAAATGGCACCGCTGACGCTCTACCGGCCGGACGGCACGCCGACCGACGAACCGGTCGCACAGGGCCAACTCGAGGTGCCCCGGAAGGGCGTCTATCAAGTGCACTGCGGTTCCGGCGAGAGTTCCTGCAACGTGATGGAACTTGATGGAAAGCAGGTCTACCGCAGGGAAGCGGGCGGCGAGCCGGTCAAGCAGGACGTGACCCTCGAGGCCGGCAAGCGCTACCCGTTCAAGATCTCCGGCTTCAACGGCGACCCGCCGAGGTTCTGGATGCAGAAAACGGACCTGCTGGGCTACGGTGACCTCGAGGCGGTGGCCAAGCGAGAGGGCAAGTTCCCGCACCTCATCGACGACAACGGCCAGTGGACGGTGCGTAATGACGTCTACTTCCAGGAGGCCCGGCTTGCGGAGGGCGGGAGAGGCTGTCCTCTAAGCGCAACATCGAATGGGAAAACCATCGGCCCGGAACTCGGCTTCGGCCACGTCATGGGCGCCTTCCACGACGAGCAGGTCCTGCTCATCAAGACCGCCCAGGGCAATCGTTCCCTGGGCTTCGATTTCCGCCCGCCGTCGAGCGGCCGAACAGATCCCGACAGCAAATGGGAATCCTTGGAATATAAACTCATGATC
Organism: uncultured Anaerolineales bacterium; assembly: GCA_964539385.1. Lineage (GTDB taxonomy): Bacteria > Planctomycetota > Phycisphaerae > FEN-1346 > FEN-1346 > JAUVZF01. The sequence continues at coordinate 1,180 of CAZIJC010000139.1, forward strand.
GAAGGGGTTCAGAAGACCCTCGACAACATCGACAAGATCGTGCCCGGCTACAAGGGACAGGGATACGAGATCGCCGGATTTGTCTGGTGGCAGGGCCACAAGGACAGTTTCACGCCGGCGCTCATCGACGAGTACGAGAAGAACCTGGTCAACCTGATCAACGATGTGCGCGCCGAATTCAAGGCACCCAAGATGCGTGCCGTCGTGGCCACGGTCGGTTTCGGCGGGCACCGCATGGCGGACAAGTTCCTGAAGATCCTGCAGGCGCAGATGGCCGTCGGCGACCCGAAGAAACATCCGGAATTTGCCGGCACCGTGGCCTCCGTGGACACCCGTGATTTCTGGCGCGAGGTCGACGAGTCACCGACGAGCCAGGACTATCACTACAACCGCAACGCCGAAACGTACATGCTCGTCGGCGACGCCCTCGGCCGGGCCATGGTCGCGCTCCTCGGCGGAAAAGCGGAACCTCTTCCGCAAGCCCCCAGGCCGAAACGCGTCGCCCAACAGCAGACTGCCGAGCCGTCGGAAGAAGAAAAGGCCGCCGCACAAAAGGCTCTGGCCCCGATCATCCTGGACGGCATCGCGGCGTCCTACGTCGCCAACCCGCGCTACAACAAGTCCCTGCTGCAGGAGGCCGGCGGCGAGCGACCGCAGCGCGCTAACCAGTTCCTGCGCGGCACCATGTACGGCCTGGTCAACTGCTATCGCGCGGCCGGAGTCGACGACTATGACTGGCACCCCTTCGGTCCGGATCTCAAGAACGTCAAGTGGGAGTACTTCAGCTTTGACCCGAAAGAAACCATGCCCAAGGAGAAGGGAGGGCGCTTCCGCAAAGTGACCTATCCCGAAGGCATGGCCAACTGGTTCGCCGTTGGTTTTGATGCCGCCAAGGCCGGCTGGAAGCAGGGCCTGCCGCCCTTCGGGCAGTTGGACGGCAAACTGGCGCCGCTGTCAGAGTCGTGCACGGCACCGTTCTGCGGGTGCGGTGTGAAACCGAAGACCCTGTGGGAGAAAGAGGTTCTGCTGATTCGTGGCACCTTTGAAATCCCACCGCTCAAACAGGGCCGCCGCTACCGCCTCGTGGTCGGCGGCAGCGCCCACGTCAATGCCGGCGAAGGATATGCCATCTACGTCAACGGCAAGTTGCTGGCCGAGTCGAACGCCGGTGTCGGCAAGCGGCAGGGCGGACAGCCACGCGGTGGCCATATCTACAACGACTTCCGTGACGCATTCCAGGGCGGCAAGGTGACCATCGCGGCCACCAGCTTCCTGAGATACAACCACCCGCGCGATGGAGTCATCCCTCCGCGCGGGCACTTGACGCTGTGGATGGAGGAGACGAAGATCCCGCCGCTGGGGCAGGCTGAGAGCGTCAAATCGGCAGGGTCTTCGATGTAGCGTCAGCCTGGCTATCGCGCGCCGCCTCGACGGCCAGGGTCTTGTCCATCTCAAGCAATCCGACTCTCCCTGGTGCCAGAGAACGCCCTTTAACATTCCCTGTTTGGCCGCCCACTGGGCTTTCTGTACTGAAGGCGTTCCTCGGCGGACATGCGGTCGGGATTGTCGTGGAACATGAGCACGCCTCGTCCGTACCCAGAACGGCTCTATCGGCGCCGTCTGCGGTAGGCGAGGGTGATGGCCGAGGCAACGGCCAGCGCCGCCAGCGTGCCCGGTTCCGGAACGGGCGTGGGTGCGATGGGTGTCGGCCCCCCGCCGGGCCCCGGGCCCGGCGGCCCGCCACCGCTGACGCCGCCAGACGGGTAGTGCGTCTCCACGGAGGCCGCCAGGATCGGGTCTCGCGCCAGGCCGACCGGGTGTTGATACGGCCTTTCACGCGGGGCCCAATCGACCGGCAACTCCGCGGTGCCGACCAGGGCCACCCTCAGATTGCCCGTCTCCCGGCCGCGCGATGCCACAACCGAGATGCCAACGCCCATCTGCGACAGGAACGTCGGCAGCAGTCCGAGGTCCAGGCCGGCCGTTACCGCCGTCTGTGGTTCGTCCGTGGGGATCGGCGTTGGTCGGCGACCGAAGCGCGGCGTGCTGGCGCCGATGTCGGCCGAGTCCACCTTGGTTTGACGGTCGATGGCCAGGTAAGCGTGGGGTGCCAGACCGGGCCCCTCGAAATCGTTGAGGGGGGCGGTGCCGGGCACCTCCAGCGCCAGCATCATCTGGAGGTTGACGCTCGGGCGGATGTAACTGATGGCGGTGCGGGTGATGTGGCTCCAGTTCTCGATGCCGCCGACCGGTCGGCCGCTCATGTACCCGCCGAATCCGCCCGGCCCCATCGAGAAGAACGTGGTGTCTCTCAGGGGAACGTCTCGCCCGCTTGATCCCAGGTCCGCCAGGCCCGACACGTGAGGAAACTCCAAGGACGCCAACTGGACGGGCGCCTGCGGCGCCGCCGGCACACCGCCGGGGGCGGCAGGCGCGTTGTACGCCACGACAGTCGTCTTCACGGGCAGGTACTTGGGCAGCGGCGCCCGAGTCACAATGGCGGCCTTGGCCAGCGCGGCGATGTCCATGTCGCTCACCACCGCAAAGGTGTTCGATCCCAGGTACGCCGCCATGGAGTCGCTGACGTCGGTGGTTGCCGTGGGGCTGAGGTCGCTGCCGCAGCAAACCGCAGCGTCGGAATAGCCGAGGGGCCCCGCCTCGGCAGCGGCCGTCGCCACGAGGGCGACCGTGACGGCCAATGAGAGCGTTCTGCTGCAAAATGCAAGTTCGCGCATCGCCACCGCCCCTTCGCAAGCCGCCGCCTGGAGTATGCCTCGGCGGCAACTCCGGCGTCCGGCTGCGCGGACAGACACAGCATCCGTTCTGCGCTGGGTCTTGCCCGTTTCCCCCGGGCACTAGCAGAAAAGAAATCTTTCCTGCCGTTACGTATTATACACACTATTTTGGGTAAAGCAAGTCCGGGGAAGAAAACAGGCAGGCAATGCGGGTTTTTGGGGCTGTACGGGCGATCACGGGCGCGCGCCGCTCCAGGCCTCGAGGGCACAGCCCGCTTTATGCCGGGAGCGTGGGCTCTTGCCCTGTCGCCCCCGCGCGTTGCCAAAAACGTCAAGAAAGCGGGTTTTCGATGCTTTAGGCCACTTTTTCGGACCAAGTGGCATCCTCGGCGCCCGGCCGGGGCGCGCGATCCACCGAGGCCCGATTTTTTTTCGGCCGGAGGCAGGGGCCTTCGCGGCGTCACGCCCCTCGAAACGCCGGTTCCAGCCCCAACCTCCGGTCTGGCAGCGGGTCAGCGCCCGCCGCCGACTGCCTTCTGCTGCGCCTGGTTAGCCGTGCTGTCAAGGCTTGTCCGGCAGACGCCGGCGCCCCCGTTGCGGGGGCGCGCGTATCTCAACCACCGCTGGGAACTAGCGGCGGATCATCTTGATGACGAGTTTAGAGTTGGCGCGGCGGATGGCGCTGCAATCGGTTGGCCCGTCGGCACCATCCGCACCGGCGCCGACAGGCGTTACCGACCGCCGCCGCGTGGCAGCCCGTTTCTCGTTCTGCTCGAACCCGGCGAGGGCCATGACGATAGGCACGTCTTTCCTGGCGAGCATCTCGCCGGGCATGGTGGCCCGGTCATCGGTTCTCTCGCCCGGCCGCACACCCGTTTCGCGGCCCGTGACGGCCTCGGCGACGGCGATCAGTCCGGAATCCGCCAGACCGTATTGCCCGCCGAAAACGGGGAAATAGCCGCACTGAATACCGCGGGTGCCCCGGACCGACAGCGTGGCCGACGGCGTGATGATCGCAAAATCGCTCTTCAGGTTCTTCTTCTCGACAACCGCCTGCGTGTTGCCCTGTTTCATGTGCAGGCGCGTGCGGACCGTGTTGCCCTTGCGCTGGAGTTCGGCGATGCGGACCAGCGTCAGGGGATCCACCTGGGCGAGGCTGTCGGTCATGTCGAGGATGCACCGGGCCCGAAAGCCGGTCCGAATGTCCGCTCCCTGGGCCAGTGTCATGCCCACTTTGACGGGCACCCACGGTTGGCCGACGGCCGGCCGGGTCTCGACCGTCCCGACGACGGTTTTGACGACGCCGACGAGCGGTCGGGCGTCCGGCGCTTCGCCGTGAGTCTGGGTGGCGATTCCCGCCACGAGGATCGCGCAAGTCAGGGCTGAAACCAGTGATCGCATGGTCGCTCCTGTGCCGTTTTGTCGGCCCTCCCCCGGGGCTGGTGGTCGGGCGGCCGGCGTGATCCTGCAAAGAGCAGCCCTGGGGCCTTGCTTCCGGCCGCGCCCGCTTGGTTCGCACGTACACCGTACGCTCAAAAGGGGCTCGGTCAAGCAAGAAGCGGCCCCGTCTTTTCCGGCAATCATAAACCCTTTCCAGATATGGAGTTAGGGAGCGGGCAGATGAACTCGCCCTCGCCGGACGGTGCGCGACACGGCTGAAAAACGGAAGAAAAACCCCCGGCCGGAGCCGTTGAAACAGCCGCTGGCGCTCCTGCACAGCAGGGGCTTCAGTCCCGCAGTTCCACGTGCCAGTAGGCCGCATCGAGGAACTGTTTCCACGACCGGTATCTCGGGCTGCCCGCGTGGAGGGTGATGACGGGGCTGAAGCGCGGCTGTTTGGGCTCGCGCACCAGGCGCATGTGGGCTTGCTTGGGTGTGCGGCCGCCTTTCCTGACGTTGCACTTCAGGCAGGCGCAGACGACGTTCGCCCACACGGTATGGCCGCCGCGGCTGCGCGGCAGGACGTGGTCGATCGACAGGTCTGAACTCTTGAACTTGCGGCCGCAGTACTGGCACCGGTTCTCGTCGCGGGCGAAGAGGTTGCGGCGGTTCAGGCGGACCCGCGTCCTGGGCACCCGGTCGTAGGTGAGCAGGCGGATGACGCGCGGCACGGCGATGTCGAACCGCACCGTCCGGACCCACTCGTGCAAATCGGGCTGGAACCTGCGCCGGTGCTCCGACACTTCGGCCCACGAAGAGAAGTTGTAACAGTTGTACGTCTCGTCCTCGACCGAGACGACCTCGGCGATTTCTTTCCACAGCAGCCGGAACGCCGTGCGCGCGCGGACCACCCGCACCGCCATAAACAGGCGGTTCAGCACCAGGACGCTCGCGTTCAGCGCACTGGGCACAGGCGCCACGGCTGCCGCTGCCATCGTCATGTCAGGCAGACCTCCGGAAACCAGCGTGCGAACATGGAATGCTACACGAAAACCACCCCCCGCGTCCAGCACGAAACTTCCATTGGGTACACTAACGTTTTGGAGGTCGCAGCCCAAGGAGGTGTGCGCGGCGGGTGGCCCGTGCCGGTTCATCGGTGCGTCTGTTGCCCGGCCGGTCGAGGTCCACCCAGCGTGACCGCCAGGGCGAAGGCGGCAAGGTTGCAGAAGACGCCGACGACCAGGCCGTCCACACCGCCCGGTTGATCCAGAACGTAGTTCCAGACCAACACGCCCGCCACGCCCGCCAGCGTTCCTGCCAGCAGCGCCCCCTTCGTCGCCCGCAGGCCCAGCAGCACCGCCGCCAGCGGCACCAGAATGATCGGCGCCCAGAAGTTGTACGAGTAGATGAGAATGTCGAGGACGCTCTCGATGCAGCAGGCGAAGACGACCGCCAGCACGCCGACGAGCAGGTTCACGAGTTTCGCAAGAAGCAGTTCCGTCCGCTCGGCCAGCGGCGTGCGGCGGAGCGGCTTCAGAACATCGTTGATCGCGCCGGTGGCCGCCCCGTTCAGAAACGAGTCGGCCGACGACATCACGATCGCGATCACGCCCGCGATGACGATGCCTCGCAGGCCCACCGGCAAAGCGGTCTTGATGACGTGCGGCATCGCCAGGTTCGCATCGAGGTCCGGCTCCAGCGCCAGGGCCACCAAACCCATCGCGCCGGTGACGGCAAAGAACGGGATCGAGAACAGGCCGCTCGCCAGCGTTCCCCGGGCCGTGTGCGACGGGTCCTTCCCGATGAACAGCCGCTGGACGTACGGCGGCACGAGCGTCTCGCCCAGCAGGAACGTCAGGAAGAGCGATAGGAAGGCCCAGATGGGCATGTCGGCGCCGGGAATCGCGAAGTGCCCGGCCGGCGCCGCCGCACACGTGGCCGACAGGCCGCCAGCCTTCACGATGCCGAACACCAGCGCCGCCGGAATACCGACCGCCAGGATGCAGAACTGGATGACGTCGGTCAGGACGACCGCCCGCATTCCGCCCACCGTCGAATAGGCGATCACGATGCCGCAACCGACAAGAATGCCGTAAATCGCCGGGATGCCAAGGAAGACCCGCGTAATGTGCCCGATCGCACCGACCTGGGCGCCGACGATCCCCGCGCACAGGATGATCGAGAACAGCCCCGTCACGACCTGCCCCGGTTTGCCGTAGGCCGTGGCCATGACGTCGCCCACCGAAATGGCTCCGGGGAAACGGGCCATCCGAGGGGCGATGAGCGTGGCCACCAGGATCTCCTTCAGGCTGAAACCCCACAGCGCCACGATGTTGACGATGCCCAGGCGGTAGACCTTCTCGGCGTTGCCCATCGAGAACCCGCCGCCGATGAACGAGGCCGACAGCGTCGCAAAAATGACGAGCGACCCGTACGAGCGGTGGGCCACGGAGAACTGGCTCAGGTTCCGCATGCCACGGCCGCTCCACAGGCCGAGCCCCAGCACTGCCGCCAGGTACACGATGATGATGGCGTAATCGACCATGCGGTGCAGGCTCCCTGGCCGTCCGTTCCGGGCGGTCGGCGGCGCGATGGAACGCCCGGACGAAGGGCGGCGGCCTCATACTGCCACCTGCGCGCGGTCCGTGCAAGCAAACTCCCGGCGCCGGTTTGATGGGTGCAGCGCCGGGCACTTTGATGTATAGTCTGCGTCGAATTCGGGTGCGAAAGGGCCGGTCGCGTGCGTTTCTTCCTGAAGGTTCTGGCGATTGCCGTCGTCCTGGCAGGCCTCTTCGCCCTGGCCTTTGCGCTGTGGGGCGATACGTTCGAGCGCCTGTTCAGCCAGGAAGCCTGCCGCCGGTGGTTCGAGGAGATTCGCCCCTTTGCGTGGGCGGTGGCCATCGGCCTGCTGGTGGCCGACATCGTGCTGCCGATCCCCGCCACGGGCGTCATGGCGGCCGTCGGAAGCGTGTACGGGCCGGTGCTGGGAGCGGTTGTGGGCGCCGTCGGATCGGCGTCGGCGGGTGTGGTCGGATATGCCGTCGCCCGGTTCGTCGTAGCGCTACAATGAGACTTGCCGCGCGGCGGCCTTCCCAGGCCGCCGCGACAGGTCGTGCACAGGGCGTGGTGACCTGGGAAGGCCACCACGCGGAAGTTGGGCAGGATTCCAGGGGAAAACCCAAGGAGCGGACCGATGAGCCGAGCAGTCCGACGTGTCAGCCGGCTGACGTTGACGAGGGCATCCTGCGCCGTCCTGTTGGCCCTCGGCGCTACGGTGGGCGGCGCGAGAGCCGCAGCGGGCGCCGGCCCGCCCTCAGCGCGGGAGATTCTGGCGGCCGCGGACGTCAAGGGCGGCCTGGTGGTCCACGTCACCTGCGGCGACGGGAAACTGACAGCCGCACTGCACGCCGGCGACAGTTACCTCGTTCACGGTCTGGACGCCGATGCCGCCAACGTCGCTGCCGCCCGCGCGCACATCCGCACGCTCGGCCTCTACGGCAAGGTGTCGGTCGAGCGGTGGTCGGGGAAGCGCCTGCCGTACGCCGACAACCTGGTCAACCTGGTCGTCTCCGAGAATCTCGGCGAGGTTCCGATGGATGATCTTCTGCGGGTGCTGGCCCCGCGCGGCGTGGCGTACATCAAGACGGGGGGCACGTGGACGAAAACGGTCAAACCCCGGCCGGGCGATATCGACGAATGGACGCATCATCTGCACGACGCGGGCGGCAACGCCGTGGCCAACGACCGCGTGGCCGGCCCGCCGCGTCATCTTCAGTGGACGGCCGGGCCGCGCTGGGCACGCAGCCACGGGTGGACGCCGAGCGTCAGCGCGATGGTCTCGGCCGGCGGGCGGCTGTTCGCCATCTGCGACGAGACGCTCACGTGCGTGGACGGCACGGTGCCGGACAAGTGGTTCCTCACGGCGCGCGACGCCTTCAGCGGCGTGCTGCTCTGGAAGCGCCCCGTGCCGCACTGGGGCTCGAAGGAGTTCAGCGGCATTGGCGGCACCGGCCGAGGCGTGACCAACGGACGATTCTCCATGCCGCCGTACGTGGGCAAGCGCCTGGCGGCCGTGGGCGACACCGTGTACGTGACGCTCGGCGCGGCCGCGCCGGTGACGGCCCTCGACGCGGCGACCGGCAAGGAGCGGCGCGTGTACGCCGAGACGGCCCGTGCCGATGAGGTCCTCGTCAGCGACGGCAGGTTGATCGTTTCGATCAACCCGTCCGAGAAGGCCGAAGCCGTTGCGCCCGGCAGGGGCGAGCCCCCCGCTGCCCCGCCCGGCAAGCACGTTTGCGCGGTCGATGCGACCAGCGGACGCCTGCTCTGGAAGAAGGGCCCGTTCGTGGGAGTCCGCGCCGGCAGGGGTCAGGACCCGTTCGGCAGGCTGGAGTTGGCGGCCGGCGACGGGCGGGTCTTCCTTCTTACGCGGGAGGCCATCGAGAGCCTGGAGGCGGCGTCGGGCAAGCGCGTCTGGCGGATCGACCGCCCCGCCCTGCCCTCCGGCGCCGTGCGGCGGATCGGTTTCGCAGGCATGTTCGAGTACCTCCTGACGGTGATGGTGTACACCGACGGCGTGGTCCTGCTGGCCCAGCCCGAACCGAACACGCACCACACCTACCACACCATGCCCGGCACGCTCTACGCCTTCGACGCCAAAAACGGGCGCGAGATGTGGAAGCACGCCTACGGCGGCTGGGGCCACTGCACCCAGCCGGACGTGTTCGTTGTGGACGACGCGGTTTGGACCCACGTGAACGCCAAGACCCCGTTCGGTTCCGTGTGGGGCAAGGGGTTCAAGGCCATGGACACCAGCAAGGTCAACTACCGCATCCAGGCGCTCGACCTGCGGACCGGCAAGGTCCGCAAGGAACTGCCGACCAAAGAGGTATTCAACGTCGGGCACCATCACCGCTGCTACCGCAACAAGATGACGGAGCGGTTCCTCATGTCGTCGCGCAGGGGCGTGGAGTTCGTGGACCTGGCCTCCGGAGAGAACTACCAGAACCACTGGGTCCGCAGCGGATGCCAACTCGGCAACCTGCCGTGCAACGGCCTGCTTTACGTGGCGCCGCATCCGTGCGGATGCTACATCGACGCCAAACTCATCGGCTTCAACGCCCTGGCCCCCGCCTCGGCCGATCCCCGCCCCGCGAAGATAGCAGCCGACAGCGCGCGCCTTGTTAAGGGTCCGGCGTACGGCGCTGAGATCTCAGATCGGAAATCTCAGATTCGAGACGCCGACTGGCCCACGTACCGGCACGACGCCCGGCGCAGCGGAGCGACCGAATCCGCCGTCGCTGCGGAACTGAAGGTCGCCTGGCGGTCGAACATCGGCACCCGGCCGAGCGGCCTGGTCGTCGCCGATGGCAAGGTGCTCGTGGCCGGCGTGGACGCCCACGCGGTGCACGCGCTCGGCGCCGACGACGGCCACGTGGCCTGGACCTACACGGCCGGTGCGCGCGTGGATTCCCCGCCCACCGTCCACAAGGGGCTGGCGATCTTCGGCTCGGCCGACGGGCGCGTCACCTGCCTGCGTGCCTCGGACGGCGCGCTGGTCTGGCGGTTCCAGGCCGCGCCCGCGGAGCGGCGCGTGATGGCGTTCGGCCAGTTGGAGTCGCCGTGGCCCGTGCCCGGCAGCGTGCTGGTCGAGGACGGCACGTGCTGGTTCGCGGCCGGCCGGTCGTCGTACCTGGACGGCGGCATCCGGCTCTGGGCCCTCGAGGCCGTGACAGGGAAGGTGGCCACGCAGAAAACGATCTACCACGCCGATCCGGAGACGGGCAAGATGACGCCCGTGACCAACGGCTTCGCGATGACCGGCCTGTTGAACGACATCCCGGCCACCGACGGCGCGAGCGTGTTCATCCGCCAGATGAACGTCTCGGCCGCAGGCGGCCGCAACGGGTTGCACCTGTACACCACGGGCGGATACCTCGATCCGAGTTGGTTCAATCGGACGTTCTGGAAGGCCGGCCGGGCCCAGACAAGCGGCCTCATGGTTCTCGGCAAAGACGTGGCCTACGGTGTGGAGATCTACCCCTCGCGCAGCCGCGAGACGGTCTTCAAACCGGGCGCCGCGAACTACCGTCTGACGTGCTATTCGCTGAAGGCCGCCGCCCCCGCCGCAGGCGGCAAGCAGGCGAAGGCCAAGCGGGGCGGAGCGCGAGGGCCGAAGCCGGTCTGGGAGCAGCGCGTCGCCATCCGCATCACCGCCATGGTCCGCGCGGGCGATACGCTCTTTGTGGCCGGGTCGCCCGACGTCGTGGACCCCAAGGACCCACACGGTGCGTGGGAAGGCCGCAAGGGCGGCGTGCTGGCCGCCTTCTCCGCCTCCGACGGCAAGAAACTCGCCGAGCACAAACTCGCCGCCCCGCCCGTCTGGGACGGTATGGCCGCAGCCGCCGGGCGCCTCTACCTTTCCACGAAGGACGGCCAGGTGCTGTGCTTCGCGCCGCGTTAGTTCAGTTGACGTTGCAGCGTACCAGGGCTTTGCGCGGTGGGTACGGCACCCGCTCGCTTACGCTCGCGGCTAGTTACACTCGCGCCCGACCAGCCTCGTGAGAAAACTAGCCGCGCTCGCGGCGGGTTACACTCGCGCCCGACCAGCC
>CAZIJC010000140.1:0-11817 GCA_964539385.1 uncultured Anaerolineales bacterium
GGATCGAGTGGAAACGCAAGAACGAACTGGCCGAGATGGCGCTGCGGCCGCATCCCTACGAGTTCCACCTCTACTACGACAGTTAGCCTTCATCGCGGCCCGGCGCGGCGTCGGAGCAGGCAGCGTTCTTCATAACCCAGAGCGTCCGAGGCAAGGGGTTTCCATAAATGAAATGGTGGTTTCGTCGGAAACTCTACACACAGATACTTGTCTGCATTACCGTTGGCGTGGCGATCGGGTTGATTTTCGGTGACGGGGTCTTACTCATCAAGCCCGTCGGGACCATCTTCATCCGCCTGTTGAAGATGCTGATTGTTCCCCTGACCTTCCTGACGCTGGTAGCGGGTCTGACGAAACTGGACGGGATCAAGTCGCTGCGGTCTCTCGGCGGCATGACGCTTTTGTACTACGCGGCCTCGTCGCTGCTCGCCGGCGGTATCGGCATGACCCTGGCCTTGATCCTGCAACCCGGCAGGGGGATAAGCATTGAAACTGCCAAGGGAGCGACGGCAAAGGCCGCCGAAATCGACTTCGTCGACAACCTCCTCCAGTGGGTCCCCACGAACCCGATGGAAGCCCTCGCGTCGGCCAACATGCTGCAGATCATCTTCTTTTCCATCGTCGTGGGCGTCGCCCTGCTGGCCATGGGAAAGAGGGCCGAGAGGCTGGCCGCACTCGCAAATGACGGGGCCGACCTGATGATCCGTGTTACCGGGTTCGTCATGAAGATCGCGCCCTACGGCATCCTCGCCCTGGTGGCCAACATGACGGCTTCCCTGGAGGTCGGAACGTTGAAGGAAGTGGGTAAGTTCATCCTGACCCAGCAGGTGTCGCTTCTGGTTTTGCTCGTGGTCGTCTATCCCCTTATCATTCGATTCGTCGGGCGGCTGAGCCCGCTGGGCTTCTACCGCAACGTATCGGCGGCCATGCTGGTGGCGGCCGGTACAACCTCCAGCGCGGCGACGCTTCCCATCTCCATGGGCGTGGCGGAAGAAAATCTCGGCGCCCCCGAGAAGGTGTGGGGGTTCACACTGCCCCTGGGCGCGACGATCAATATGGATGGCATGGCCTCCTGCATCGGCGTCATCGCGGTGTTTTCCTGTAACCTCTACGGTCTGCCGATCACGCCCGGCCTCATGCTGCAATTCCTGTTCCTGGGCCTGGCGCTGTCTGTCGGCACGGCGGGCGTTAAGGGGGCCGGCATCGTCACGTCGGCGGTTCTACTGCAGGCCACCGGCGTGCCGACGGCCGTGATCGTCCCGATCCTCGCATCCGTCTGGCCTGTCTTGGACATCGGCAACACCTGCTGCAACGTCACCGGCGACTTGGCGGCAACCGCAGTGGTGGCTTCCCGGTTCGGCATGCTCGATGAAGACGTCTTCAATGACAAGTCGATACGCCGCAAGGGCAAGCGAAGTAACGTCGCGGCAGGAGACGACGATGACGACAGTGGCAAGACAGGTAGTTGACACCCTTCAGGAACTGGGCGTTCGATACTTCTTCGGCATACCGGGGGGGAATCTCACCGATTACATGGAGGCTCTTCGCCGGAGCGACATGGAATTTGTGCTTGTCGGCAATGAAGCCGCCGCGGGTTTCATGGCGCTGGTTTGCGGACGCCTTACCGGCGTCCCGGGCGCGTGCTTCGGCACCTTCGGGCCCGGGGCGACCAATCTGAGTACGGGTGTCGGGTGCGCATTGCTCGATCGCCTGCCGTGTATCGCCTTCTCGGACGTGGCCTCCGATGCGATGCTGAACCGCACGATGCAGATGAACATCGATCACCAGGCTCTCTTCAGACCGATTACCAAATGGACCACGCGCCTCGCGCCCGACCGGGTGAAGGAGACGCTGTACCGCGCGGTGCACGTGGCCATGTCGGAGGTGCCCGGGCCCGTGCACATCGGCCTTCCGGCAGGAACGGGCTGCGACCCCGCCGGCGAGGAAGACGCCCGGCCTGAGCCTCCGGCCCGTCCGCCCGCGCCCGACGCGGCCGCGCTGGACCGGATGGTCCGGGTTTTCCGCGAGGCGAAAAAGCCCGTCCTGGCCGTGGGGTGGACAGCCGTACGCGCGGGGGTCCGGTCGCTTCTGCTCAGGATCGCCGAGCGGGCCGGAGCACCGATCGTGTTGACGCCGATGGCCAAGGGAATGTGCCCCGAGGATCACCCCTGTTACGCCGGCGTGCTGAACCATGCCCTGAGCGATCAGGTCGCCCTGACACATCAGCAGGCCGACCTTGTGGTCGGTGTCGGCTTCGACCCGGTCGAGGTCAACTACGAGGATTGGATCCCTGACGTGCGGGTGCTTCACATCGACACCGTCCCCGCCGACCTCGACCGGGACCGCTACACCCTCGCCGGCGACGTGGTGGGGGACCTCGGCCCGGCGCTGCGGCGGCTGGCGGAGACGGACCTGCAGAAGACCGAGTGGGACCTTGCCGACCTCGCCGAGCGGCGCAAAACGATGTTCTCTCAACTCGCCCCGCCGGCAGGAACCTTCGGTCCGCGGGCCGTGCTGGCGGGCCTCCGGGAGGCCCTGCCGGAGGACGGCATCATGGTCTGCGACGTCGGCGCGCACCTGCACCTTATCGGCCAGCAGTGGCGCACGCCCGAGCCGGACTGCCTGCTGATGACCAACGGCTGGTCGTCGATGGGGTTCGCCATCCCGGCGGCGATCGCGGCAAAACTCTGCAGGCCGGCGCGGCGCGTGTGCTGCGTCGTGGGCGACGGCGGCTTCCTGATGATGGCCGGCGAGATGGCCACGGCGATGCGGCTGGGCGTGCACGTGGTGTTCGTGCTGATGACCGACGGCAGTCTGTCGCTGATTCGCATCAAGCAGCAGCGCAAGGGGTACGCTGAATACGGCACGCCGTTGCAGGATGAGGGGTACGAATCGGCCCGGTCGTTTTTCGGCGTTCCGGTCCTGCCCGCCCGCGACGAGCCGACGTATCGCAAGGCGCTGACCGAGGCCTTCGACATGGACGCACCGGTGATCGTGGAGGCCTTCGTGGACGGGCGTGAATACGACGCCCTCCTGCTGAAAGGGAATCGCCGGTGAAAGAAGTCAGGATCGTCGTGTGCGGGCTCGGAAACGTCGGCAAGGCGTTCGTGGAACTGCTGGCCGAGCGGGCGTCGGACGTCGAGGACAGGTACGCCCTTCGCCCGGTGCTCGCCGCGGCGGTGGACGTCGGCGGCGCGGCGGTGAGCGACTCGCCCGGCGGCCTGCCCGCGGGGCAGATCCTGGCGCACCTCCGCAGCGGCGCGGCCGTGGAACGCTTCGGCGCGTTCGGCCGGCCGGGCCTGACCGGCGCCGAGGCGATCGCCGAAGCCGCCGCCGGTGTGTTGATCGAGGCAACGCCGACCAATCTGACCGACGGCGAACCCGGGCGGACGCACATCATGGCGGCCCTTCGACAGGGCATGGAGGTGGTCAGCGCCAACAAGGGGCCGATCCTGCTGTTCCATGAAGAACTCCTGGAGTTGGCCCGGCAGAACCGGTGCGGCCTGCACATAAGCGCCGCGACGGCGGCGGCGCTTCCTACGCTCGACGTGGCGCGGGTGTGCCTGGCCGGCAGCCGCATTCTCTCCGTCGAGGGCATTCTCAACGGCACGACCAACTACATCCTTTCACGCATGTGCGCCGACGGCGCCGCCTACGAAACGGCGCTGGAGGAGGCCCAGCAACTCGGCATCGCCGAAACCGAGCCCGGCAAGGACGTCGGGGGATACGATACCGCCACCAAACTGGTCATCATCGCCAACTGTCTGTTCGGCCCTTCCTTCCGGCTGGATGATGTTCCTACAGAAGGCATAACCGAGGTGACGCCGGATGACATCGCCCGGGCCGGGAGGGACGGCGAGGTCATCAAACTGGTCGGCACGGCCGAATGCGTCAATGATGCGATCCGGCTCAGCGTTGCGCCCAGGCGGCTGAAGAAGGATCATCCGCTTGCCTCGGTGAACGGCTCGGAAAAGGCCGTCAGTTACGTGACCGATACCATGGACCGCATCACGGTCAGTGGAGGCAGGAGTTCTCCGGTCGGGGCTGCGGCCGCCATGCTCAAGGATCTGATCAACGCCTGTGTCTAATCAGCCCGCCGGAGACGACCGCCTCTTTCATTCGGGGAAGCACTTGCGGGCCACGGGCGCGGGAGCATGACCGCCGAGTTCCTTCCTGTATGGTCCCAAGACTCCGCCGAAGACCAAATGCCGAGGGGCCAACGAGTTGCGTGGCTGCCGGCGAATTCGTTCTTCGACCGTAGACGGCGGAAGTCGAGCCAAGGAGTGAAAGATGCTGAAGCATTGGGTGAGATCCATGCTGCTGGCGGGCAGCGTGTTGGTTGCGGCGGGCGGCTGCCCGAAGGCGCCGGCTCGGGTGCAGGCCGGCGGTGGCGGTTCGCCCCCACACGATCGGCGGCCGCTTATCGGCATCACCAGCGCGTACATCCCCGACGGCGGTTACGCGAAGGTCCACTCATCCTATACGCAGGCGGTCAAGGAAGCCGGCGGCACGCCCGTCATCCTCCCCGTGCCGGAAGACGATGACCTCGTCGGCGAGTATGTTCGCGTCCTGGACGGGCTCCTGCTGACGGGCGGGGACGACGTGCCGCCCGAGGCCTACGGCGAGAGTCCTCTCGAGCAGACCAAGACACTCTCTCCCAGACGGCATCGGTTCGAGAAGGCACTCCTCGAGGCGTGGCTGCCGACCCGCAAGCCGATCCTGGGCATCTGCAGGGGCCTCCAGCAGATCAACGTGGTCTGCGGCGGAACGCTCGTGCAGGACATTCCCACCCAAGTGGGCACCACCGTCATCCACCGAGACCCCGAGAGACGCGGGGACGTCGCGCATAGGGTGCAGATCGAGCCCGGCACGGCGTTGCGTTCCCTGCTTTCGAGCGCGAGCGTTCAGGTGAACTCCAACCATCACCAGGCCGTCAAGGACGCCGGGAAAAACCTGAGGGTCTCGGCAAGAAGCCCCGACGGCGTCATCGAGGCCTTGGAGTTCACCGACGGCAGGTTCGGGCTGCTCGTGCAATGGCATCCCGAGAGGATCGCGGATGCCAAACATCGCAAGGCCATCTACGGCGCCTTCGTCCGGGCCTGCAGGGTGGGGGTCTTCGTGCACTGATCTGCACGAAACAAGAGGGCGACCGTGACGTCCAGGAGCAGGGGTTCGCCGGCACCCCAAGCCGCTGGGCGTCGGCCGGGCTGCTCGGCCGGGCTGCTTGCAGGTAGTGCCTTCCGGCGCTTGAACTATTCACGGGCGGGAAAGCTGCCCTGGCGTCCGTCATTTCTGCTGGGACGGAGCACCCGATGAGGGGCGCTTTTCTCGTTCGCGTACTTCGTGTTCAAGCAGCCGGCGGCGATCGGCGTCGCTGAGGTCGTCGAACTCCAAGCCGGCCTCGAACATGCCCTCGTCGGTCTCCGACGGCTCGCACCAGACGACGCGGCACCGGCAGACGATCTCCGGCCCACCATCGGGAAGAGCCAACTTCACGTGCGTGATCGAGCACTTCTGAAGCTTGCCCGTGATGATGACCCTCATGCCTCCCGGTGAGATGTCCTGCGTGAAGCCACTGTGTTTGACACTGACATGGACGGCTGCACGGCTAAGGTCACGGTCACTAATGCGCAACATAATCGTCTCCCCCCCCCACGTCAGGCGCCAGACAATCTGGCACCGCATTGCACTCTCATCGGGGGTGGTGCCGAACAACGAGGGATACTACACTTCCCCCCCCCCAACAGAAAGACCCCTCAGTGTCCTACTTGTACTGAGACAGCACCACTAAGAAGCCAAGGATGACGGGGGATGTAACACTCCATGTCCCCACCAAAGCTGTGCGGGATTATAACACAATCCAGGCCGTCCTGTCAAGGTGTGAAATGAAACCAAAACCCACGATTATCCCGGCCGGGCGACGGCCTCGCTTGGACGGTTTCATGGCGTTGTAGGAGCAGGCGGCTGTGGGATTACTTCCAGGGTATCCTGATGATCGTCAACGAGTGAGGCGCCAACTTGACGACGCCTTTCTTGAAAGTGAGGTGTGTTTTCTCCGGCACGACACGATTGGGGCGCTTTACATCGTTGAAGGCTTCGGGCGAATCGCCGGCCAGGACCGTTGCGTCGCAGGCGCCTGTGAGCAACGTATCCTTCATCTTCACCGTGCAGGCCACGTTCTGCGACGGATGGCGGTTCACCAGGGCGATCGACCAGGTTTTGCCCGACTCCTCGACCGTGGCGACGGCATCGAGCACGGGGATGAACCGCTTGCCTTGAACCAGCATGCCCGCCTCCAGGTCGAGCCGGCCGACTCGAGCCTGGAGTTCGTTGGCGTACATCGCCAGGGTGTGAAACGTCGTGCGCCGCACGATGCCGCCCGGATGCACGTAGAGCGGCCCGCGAGTGTTCACGATGGGAGCGATGTTCGCCATGCCGACGTCTTGTGCGTGCCGCAAACACGCGTTGAGAAACGACGCCGAGAACAGGGCGTCGGCCATGCTGTATTGCGAGGCATCGGCGTTGATGTCGCGCTTGCCGATAAATTCAGCGGCGGCCTCGTCGCCGGGAGCGACGGACTGCTTGCGCGGAAAGCCCGGATGATGCCAGCCGCGCAGGTTCCACTCGTCCAGCGCGATCTTAATGCGGCCGCGGCAGCCGGCCTCCTCGATGACGTCGATCACGCGGGTGATCGTCTTTTCCGGCCCTTCGGAGAGCAGGATACAGGTCACGTAGTCGGGCGTCAGGTTCCTTCGCCAGCAAGGCAGCCAGTACTGGTGAATCGCGACGGAGCCCAGGTGTTTGCCGGCCGTCGCGAGCAGCGGCAGCGTCCAGGCCCGGTTCGCCGTTGCGGCGGCCAGCAGCGTGAGGTCGGGGTCGGCGGCCAACATCAGTTCCGCCGACTGCAGAACCAGCGGCCCCCACCGCTGCGGCGTTTTGCGGCCGATCTCGTGGCTGCCCCAGTTTTCGTTCCCGATGCTCCAGTAGCGGACGTTCAGCGGCCCGGCGTGTCCGTTTGCCATGCGCATTTGGGCGTGGCGGCCCTTTGTGCCGTTGCAGTACTCAACCCAATCTCTCATCTCCTCGGGCGTGCCGTTGCCGGCGTTCGTGCAGATGTACGGTTCGCAGCCGACGAGCCGGCACCACTTGACAAACTCATCGGTGCCGAACGTGTTGGGGTCGGTCACGCCCCACACGGGGTCGTCCACGGGCTTTCGCGTCTTGCCCACGCCGTCTTTCCAATGATAGCCGCTGGCGAAGCACCCGCCGGGCCAGCGCACGATGGCAAGTTTCAACTCCCGCATCGCCTCGATGACGTCCTTGCGGAAACCGTTTTCGTCCGACAGGGGCGAGCCCGGCTCGAACAGTCCGCCGTATATCTGGCGGTGAAAGTGTTCGATGAAACCGCCGAAGAGCATCGGGCTATAGGGCGTGGACGGCGCGTCGGTGTCGATCGTGACGATCGCCTCCGCCTCTTCCGCAAGGCCGGCGATCGGCTTCAGGGCAACGTCGTCGTACCAGGCCCGTCCGGTCGATTTGCCCCATCCGCCGAAAAGGCAATTGATTTCCAACTCGGTCGCTTCGCGTGTCCGGAAAACCGTCGATACGCGAGTCCAGTCCGACGTTCCCTTCACACGCGCGGTGCGGACATCCTGCCTATTCTGGATGTTGAGCAAAGCACCGACGGCGCCTTGCACGTCTTCGGTCTTGATCCATCCGGAGAGCCTGTAGAAGGAGTTCGGCTCGGCGGTGACCGTCGTCGACCAGGCGGCATCGGTCCCCCCCTCGGAATGAATGGACAGGCATTGCGTGCCGGTCCTGCCCGGCGACGCGACGTTCCATCGGGCGTTCTCTTCGCCCTGCCAGGCCCGGGACGTCCAGCCGCGGACGCCGCCGGCCTTCTTTTCCTCGAACGAGGGATTGGGCAGCAGATTGGCGGCCGGCTCAGCGTCTTGCGCGCCCGCCGGCCGCGACATCACGAGTGACAGAGCAGCGAACGTCAACACGCCGATAATGATTCTCAGATCGGTTCTTTTCACGGGTGACCTCGTAGGGCTACAACGCTACTTCGCGCGCGGCGGCTTGAGATCAGATGACCGGGCCTTGCCTATTTTGCTCCCATCATGACGACGTCTTTTCGACGCGCTTGGGGAGTAATCTCAAGATAAACGATCTGTCCGGCTTGGACCGAGCCCTCAACCATTGTCTTGCACGGCGCATGCAGTTTGAAGTCCACGTCCCAGTCTTTCGGCCAGGCCGGCAGGAGCCGGATCTTGCCCCGCTCGTCACGCCGCAGGTCTTCAAGCGAAGGCGTGTGGGTCTGCATCAGCATTTCCTGCAGACCGATCATGCCGCAACCGCCCCAGTTGTGGTCCGGCGCCCAGTCGATGGTCGCCGGCCAGAACGCCGGGAAGCGGAAGGGACCGTTGCTGAGTTTTGCGGTGTTCAGATCGCGGGCAAGTTTCACGTCGCCGAGCCGCGCGGCAAAAATGTTCGCCGGCTGCCATGCCGTTACCGCCGTCCGATCTTTACCCGTGGCCCGTGAGGTTCTCTGCATGATGTCCAGATCCGGAAGCCCCAGGCCGTACATCTCATAGGGAAACAACGGAAACATCTCCGGACAAATCCAGTTGCGGTGTTCGTAATTCTCCGCCGGCTTGAAATACTCCCCGCGGTACTCCTTGCCGCCGCCCTTCGGCATGTCGGGCAGGCGAGCCAGAATCTCGCGCCAGCGCTTCTGCTTCTCGGCGGACGTGTACCTTGCGGGCAAGTGGAGCAGTTCGGTCAACACCCGCCGGAGTCCCGCGATGACGCTGGTGGGGTTGCGGCAGTCCCAGTGGTTTTCAAGCGTATTGGCCGGATAGATCGCCAGTTTGCCGCCGTCGTCCAGTTCCTTGCCGGTGATCTTCTTGCAGCGGTAGCGGTAGTGCTCATCGTAGAAGATCACGGACTGTTCGATGAACGGCAGATAGCGGGAAATATCGTTTCCGGAAAAAAGATGGTACTGCAGGATAAGCCACGACCAGTCCAATTGCTCCTCATACACCTTGCCGCCGGCGTGGTTGATCTGGACGCCGACTTCGAAGTTCTTTGGCCGGCCGCGCCGACCGCCCTCGAAGAATCCGTACTGGCAGGATCCCGGCAGGGCTGTTATGGCCGATTGCTCTTCGAAAGCGCACCCGTCGTGTCCCCAGTAGTGCCGCACGCGGGCCATCGCATTGGGCAGGCCCTTGAGATAGAAACTGAAGCCCGGCGGGAGCAGACCGAAGTCGCCGGTCTTGAGCATCGGCCGGTAGACCAGTCGCTGGTTCTGGGCGGTAAATGCCGCTCCCCATTGGCGATGGTCCGGCGTGTAGCCGGGCCCTTTGCGGCGGTTGACGAACATCGGGTCGAAGGTGAACAGTCCGCCGTTGAAAACCGTGGGCTCGCGCCCGCTGCGGTTGCTCGCGAGCATGTAGCGGAAGAGTTGGTAGTTGCGCCCGAGGCGCCAGGGGGCGTCGTTTTCGCCGCGGCCGGGATTGATGATAAGGTGGCTCCGGTTCCAGAAATCGGACCACCAGCGGAGGTTCCTCTGCCACGCGTCGCGGTCGCTTTTCGGCGAGGCGTCGATCAGATTCCGGAGTCCCTCGTCCCAATCCTTCAGATTGCCCACCTGATCGGTGTGCAGATATATCCGGATGCGATGAGAGGTCGCCGGGCCTTGGCTGATGTATTTCCAACCGCGGTAGGGACATTCCGCATACGTGCCGCTTGTCTCGCCGGCCAGGACGAACCCGTCACCGACCATGGCGCCTCCCCAGACCAGATTCTCCAGCGGATTGACCAGGTTGCTGCGAATTGCCTCCAGCCCCTGCTGTTTAACCTGGAAGTTGAAGCAGTCCCTGGAGTTGTCAACGCGGTGGGCGAACCGGACCTGATCCTTCTCCGCGCGGATCTCGTCCTTGTAAAGCCACACGTTGCCCGGGTACGCGTCATAGTTGATCATGCACATGGCCCGGCGTCCGTGCTTGCTGCGATCGTCGGGCAGTTCGATGTCTTCGAGTCGCCAGGCCTCATAGACCGCCTCCGCCGTGACCGGCTCCTCCGACGCGACGTCAACGTGGACGATCGGCCTGTGCACCTCGACCCATACGGTGATTGTCGATTTGTAGTTGTCGATTGCCGAATGACCGGATATCTCGATGCTGCCTTGCGTGAGACTGAGTTGCTGACGGAACTTACTGCCTTTACCGAAGGGATTGCCGGACAGGCTGATTCGGACTCGCCCCAATTTGAGCAGGGCGCCGTTTTCGTCCCGGCAGCCCGCCCGGCCGATGTAGAAGAGCAGGTCGTTGCCTTCGACCCAAACGTTCAGGCCGATATCCCCGCCCGAACAGGGCATCGACCCGGCGGCGTTGCTGCTGGGCGACTCCCAGACGACGTCGTACTGGTCAACCGGATGCTTCGCCTTCTGCGGCGCCGCCGCGCGGCAGAGCAACGGCGGCAACAGCACAGCCATTGCATGGACAAGCAAGATTCTCAAAACGCTCTGGTTGCGATCCGTCATGTTCTTCTCGCGGGCAGTCGGGTTGGATGATAGTCGGGATTTCCCGGACAACCTTGCCCGGCTACACCGCCGGGTGACTTGTCGTGCATTATACTGCCCCCCCCCGCTTACGCCTACCACGATGGTGGAGTTTCTTGGCACCACGGTGCGGCTGAGACCACTTTACTTGACGCTACACCCGCAAACGGGTACGCTGGCGCGACTATGGCCGACCAGGACACCACGCCGGCTCGCGCCGTCTCGCGCGACCTGCTGCCGTTCATCACAAATCCCGCCCAGTACGTGGGCGGCGAGGTGGGGGCCGTGCACAAGGACTGGGACACGGCCGCCGTACGCTTCTGCCTCGCTTTTCCCGACACCTACGCCATCGGCATGAGCCACCTGGGGTCGGCTATCATTTATGCGATGCTGGGCGCCCGCGCCGATGCGCTGTGCGAGCGGACCTACGCCCCCTGGGCCGATGCCCAGGACCGCATGCGCCGCCTCGGCATCCCCCTGTTCTCCTGGGAATCGCGGCGGCCGGTCCGCGATTTCGACATCATCGGATTCTCGCTCCAGTACGAGATGCTTTACACCAACGTCCTTGCGATGCTCTCTCTTGGCGGCATCCCGGTCCTGGCGGCCGACCGGACCGACGCCGACCCGATCATCCTGGCCGGCGGGCCGGGCGTGAACAATCCCGAACCGATGGCGCCGTTTATCGACCTGATGGCCGTCGGCGACGCTGAAGCCACCCTGCCCTCTCTTCTCGACCGCTACCGCGACCTCAAAGCCGGCGGCGCCGCGCGCTCGGAGATCATCCTGGCGCTCGCCCGCGAGTTGGACTTTCTTTACGCGCCCGGCCTTGTCGAACCCTCGTGGAACGCCGACGGCACGCTCGCAGCCCTCACGCCAACCGTCGCCGGCCTGCCCGGCGCCACGCGGGCGGCCTACGTGGACGACCTCGAAACGGCCCCCTTCCCCACCGCGCCGGTCGTTGCGAACAGCGAAGCCGTCCACGACCGCGTGACGATCGAGATCATGCGCGGCTGCCCGCGTCGGTGCCGTTTCTGCGAGGCCCGCCACACGAAGGGCCCCGTCCGTTATCGCAGCCCCGAGAAGATCCTGGACCTGGCGCGCGACACCATCGCCAACACCGGCCACGACGAGATTTCGCTGACGAGCCTTTCGCCGAGCGACCACCCGAGACTGAAGGCCATCCTGACGACGCTCGACGCCGAGTTCGCCCCCCGCAGCGTCAGCCTGAGCCTGCCGAGCCTGCGCACCAACGA
>CAZIJC010000141.1:0-2795 GCA_964539385.1 uncultured Anaerolineales bacterium
GACGGCTTCCATGATGTAGGAGCAGTACTCGACGCTGCGGGACTCGATCCTGGGGTCCTCGAACTCCAGCGGATCGTGCTTGGCGTACTTGGCGGCCAGGGCCTTCGAGTACTTGTAGTAGGCGCCGCTCTCGCCGCCGAACGACGGCTCGTCGCAATACAGGTCCAGGGCCTTGGCGTTCTTGCGGAACCAGGGGAGGTACTCCGAGAGGTGCCCGGTGCTCTCGGTCATGAAGTAGCCGAATTGGCGGAACACCTCGCCGCGCACCTTCTCGTTCTTGTAGTACTCGGGTTTCTCGAACACCTCGCGCAGGTGCGGGTACAGGTCGCGGCCGTTATGCTGGAGCGTCAGGAACCAGTCCATGTGATTGATGCCGCCGCAGGTGAAGGTGATCTCCTCCTTCGGCACGCCGCAGTACCCGGCCAGGAGGTCGAGCGTCGTCTGCACGCCGTGGCACAGGCCGACGAACGGCACGCCGGTCGCTTTGCCGAGCGCCAGGCAGTTGGCCGCCATCGGGTTGGCGTACTGGAGCATGACGGCTCCGGGCTTGGCGACCTCTTCCATGTCGCGGGCGACTTTGAGGAGTTCCGGCATGACCCGCAGGCACCGGAACAGGCCGCCGGGACCGAGCGAGTCGCCGATGCACTGGTCCACGCCGTACTTCAGGGGCACCTCGTAGTCGACGGCGTAGGCGTCGAAGCCGCCGATCTGGAAGATGACCACGATGAAGTCGGCGTCGGTGATGGCCTCGCGCCGGTCGAGCGTTGCCGTGACGGTGCCCGGCACGTTGTTCTCTTTGAGCATGCGCTCGGCGAACTTCTTCATGCGCTCGATCTTGGGCATGTCGGGGTCCATCAGGGCGAACTCGCTGCCATGCAGGGCAGGCGTGGCCATGATGTCGCTCATCAGGGTCTTCGTGAACACGACGCTCCCGGCGCCGATGAAAGCGATCTTCTTCGACATGGTTGGTCTCCTGTTCGTTCCGAACGTCACGCCCGCTTTTGCGATACCCGCGACCCTTCGGCAGCGTCGCACGGCGGGGCCATCTTGGCCGCGGGGCCAGACGCTGATTCTACCGTGCCCGCCGGGCCCTTTCAAGACGGCGTGCGGCCAGGATTTCGCGCGTGACTGTAGCGGCCGGCCGCCGGCACGCGGCCGCGCCGATGGTTTTCCGCGATTTTCTGGATTTCGGACTTGACTTCCGCCGATTCTGAGCATATGCTCATAATGCGGGGCGCGGTTTGGCCGCCCAGCCGGCTTGAAAACCCAAGGGACCGATCATGGGCCGACGCCCAAGACCACGCATTGTACGCCACTGGCCGGACGCCGTCTATTACAAACCGCAGGGCGTGCCGCTACGTGTCCTGGCCGAGGTCATCCTGGGGTTCGACGAACTGGAGGCCCTGCGGCTGGCGGACCAGGAAGGTCTCTCGCAGGAGGAGGTCGGCCGGCAGATGAACGTGTCTCGCGCCACGGCCGGCCGCATCCTCGCCCAGGCCCGGCTGAAGGTGGCCGACGCCCTCGTCACGGGCAAGGCGCTGCGAATCGAAGGCGGCCCGGCGTTTCCGCCGCCCGGCCCACCGATGGCGCCCGTCCCGGGTTTCGGCCCCGGACTCAGGCGCCGCAGGCGGCGCGGAAGAGGCTGGGGGCGCGGCCACGGGCAAGGCGGCCCGCCGCCCATGGGACCATAGATACTCGCAATGCAAAACGAGGGGGTAACATAAGAAAGGAGACATACGATGCCACGTGGAGATGGAACCGGCCCGATGGGAATGGGCCCGATGACCGGACGCGCAGCCGGTTACTGCGCGGGCTATCCCGTGCCCGGATTCATGAACCCGACTATGGGTCGGGGTTACTGGGGACGGGGAATCGGCTTCGGCCGCGGTCGAGCCGTCCGGGGTTACGGACGCGGACTCGGACGCGGGGGTGGCTTCGGATGGGGCCGCGGTATGGGCTGGGGCCGCGGATGGGGATGGCGAGCCGGCTACGGTGTTGCCCCGGCGCTCAGCCCTTACGCAGGCCCGGCCGGCTACTACCCTATGCCGTACGGGTATTGAACAAAGCGAAGAAAACAGGTAAGAGTAAGGATAAACCAGAACGGAAAGGAGACGTACAATGCCAGGTGGAGACGGAACCGGCCCGATGGGAATGGGCTCAATGACCGGACGCGCAGCCGGTTACTGCGCGGGCTATCCTGTGCCCGGATTCATGAATCCGACTCCGGGCGGTGGCTTCGGATGGGGTCGCGGTCGCGGTCGCGGTCGCGGACGCGGATGGGGATGGCAGGCCGCTTACGGGGCCCCGGCGTACGGGCCGCCTGCGGGCGCGCCCTATGCCCCGGCGTACGGGCCGCCTGCGGGCGCGCCTTATGCCCCGGCGTACGGGCCGTATGCAGCCACGCCCTATGCCCCGACCATGCCCCCCGAGGCCGAACTCGACGCCCTGAAGGCGCAGGCGGATTACTTTACGAAAGCCCTTGAAGAAATCCGCAAACGCACCGACGAGTTGCAGGCCGAAAAGAAAGAGGCCTGAGAACCAGGCCCGCGGAGCGCGGCGCCCGATGAAGGGCGCTGCGCTCCTACACCCGTAACCACGAAAGCAAGGAGTCTATCATGCCACAAGGAGACGGAACAGGCCCGTTGGGCCAGGGACCCCGAACAGGTCGAGGCGGCCGCGGGGCAGGCGGGGCCGGAATGGGCGGCGGCCAGGGACAGGGTGGCGGCCAGGGACAGGGCGCCGGCCAGGGACAGGGCGCCGGCCAGGGACAGGGCGCCGGCCAGGGACAGGGCGCC
>CAZIJC010000141.1:2895-9270 GCA_964539385.1 uncultured Anaerolineales bacterium
CGGCCAGGGACAGGGCGCCGGCCAGGGACAGGGCGCCGGCCAGGGACAGGGCGCCGGGATGGGAGGCGGTCGCGGCCGCATGGGCGGCTGCGCCGCCGGCCCGGGCGGCCAGTGCGTCTGCCCGCAGTGCGGCGCCACGGCGGCTCACGCGCGCGGCGCGCCTTGCACCCAGATCCCGTGCCCGAAATGCGGCGCCGCGATGACACGCCAGGTATAAGCCATGAGAATTGCCATCGCCAGCGGCAAGGGAGGCACCGGCAAGACCCTCGTTGCCACCAACTTGGCCGCAGCCTTCGGGAAGGCCGCGTACATCGACTGCGACGTCGAGGGGGCCAACGGCCACCTGTTTCTGAAGCCACAGATCCGGACCCAGCGCCCGGCCGAGGTGCCCGTTCCCACCGCGACAGACGCCTGCACGGGGTGCGGCGCCTGCGCCGAGGTCTGCCGGTTCGGCGCGATCGCCGTCCTGGAGACCGGGGTGCTCGTCTTCAACGAACTGTGCCACTCGTGCGGCGCGTGTCTGGAGGCGTGCCCCGAAGACGCCCTGAAAGAGGTGCCGCACACGCTCGGCACGATCCGCCTGGGAACCTACCAGGTCGCAAACGCCCCTGCCGTACCCTTCGCCGACGGCGAGTTGAACACCGGGCAGATTCAGGCGGCCGCCGTCATCGAACAGGTCAAGCGCGCCGCAGACCCGGACATGCCGATCACCGTGCTCGACTGTCCGCCGGGCACCGGCTGTGCCGTGTCGGAGGCGCTCCGAGGCGCCGACCTCTGCCTCCTGGTGACCGAGCCGACGCCGTTCGGCCTGTCGGACCTGGAGAAGGCCGCCAACCTGGCCGATTACATGGGCATCCCCCAGGCGGTGGTCCTGAACCGCAGCGACCTCGCCGGCGCAGACGCAGGCGGGTTCTGCGGCGAGCGGAACCTGCCGATCGTCCTGGAGATACCCTACGACGCCGAACTTGCCCGTCTCTACGCCCAGGGGCAACTGGCCTGCACAAGCGCTCGGCGCTACCGGGAGACGTTCGGCGCATTGGCCGACGCCATCCGCAGCGGACGCCTCGAGCGCAGCACCCCGCCCGCGAAACATGAGACGCCGCCCCTTGCCGCAGACGGCGCGGAACCCGACAACACACGCTGCATGGACATGCCTCGGCCCGCTGGCCTCGTCCAGGTCGCCGTCATCAGCGGCAAAGGCGGCACCGGCAAGACGAGCCTCGCCGCGTCGCTGGCCGCCATGGCCGAGAACGCGGTAACCGCCGACGCCGACGTCGATGCCCCGAACCTGCACCTGCTGCTCGGACCTCTCGGCGAGACCCGTACACCGTTCAGCGGGGGCTACCTCGCCGAGATCGATCCGGACACGTGCACCGGCTGCGGCGCGTGCGCCGAGGCATGCCGCTTCGATGCCATCACTCTGGCGCCGCACGCGGTAGTCGATCCGCTGCGGTGCGTCGGGTGCGGCCTGTGCGCGCTGGTCTGCCCGCTCCGGGACACCGGCGAGATGCCCGTCCGTATCGAGCCTCGCCTCTCGGGCTACGCCTACTCGGGTAAAACCCAACGCGGCGGCGGGGCGAGAGGCGAACTGCTGGCCGGAGGAGAGGCGTCCGGCAAACTCGTCACACTGGTCCGCAGCCTGGCCGAGACGCAGGCCCAGCGCATCGGCACCGACCGGATCCTCATCGACGCGCCGCCCGGCATGGGGTGCCCCGTCAACGCCGCCCTGACCGGAACCGACCTGGCCGTTGCCGTCACCGAACCGACGCAGAGCGGCCTGCACGACCTGAAGCGTGCGCTGGACCTGGCACAGTGGTTCAAGGTGCCGACACTCGTGGTCATCAACAAGGCGGACATCTGTCCGGAGATAACCGAGTCGATCCGCGCCGTGTGCGGCGCCGGCGGCTTCGAGGTGATCGACGCCGTTCCGTTTGATCGGACCATTCCGGAGGACGTGGCCGCAGGGAAGGTGCCGGCCTTCGGCAAGGGCCCCGGCGCGGCGGCCCTCCGCCGTGTCTGCCGCACGGTCCTGCAGCGCATACGCCAACTCGCAGAACGCAACGTACCGACGACGAATATCCCGGAAACCCTACCAAGGAGCCAGACATGAAAGTTTGTATTCCTGCTGAAAGCCCCAGTCTCGATGCGGCCGTGGACCCGCGCCTGGCGCGAGCAGAGTGCTTTGTCCTCGTCGATAGCGACTCGCGCGAGATGCTCACGTCCATCCCGAACAAGCAGAACAAACTGGTGGCCGCCGGCGCAGGCGTCCAGGCCACGCAGACCATCGCCAAATCGGGAGCCGAGGCCGTCGTCTGCGCCAACGCCGGCCCCAACGCCTTCCGCGTCCTCCAGGCCGCCGGCGTGAGCGTCTATACCGGCGCGGCCGGCACCGTCGCCGAAGCACTCACCGCGTTCCTCGACGGAAAACTTGAACAGGCCGACCAGGCCAACGTGCAGGGACACTGGTAAGATGGCCAAGAGCAACTCGCCCTCCGCAACGGATGCGGCCTCCGCGCAGCAGCAGCGCCTCGCGACCGAGAGACGCCGCGACGCGAACCTGGCACGCATCGGACGCGTCGTGGCCGTGATGAGCGGCAAAGGAGGTGTCGGAAAGAGCACCGTCGCCACGTCGCTGGCCCTCGCCCTGGCGCGGCTCGG
This sequence comes from uncultured Anaerolineales bacterium, assembly GCA_964539385.1. Classification (GTDB taxonomy): domain Bacteria; phylum Planctomycetota; class Phycisphaerae; order FEN-1346; family FEN-1346; genus JAUVZF01. The sequence continues at coordinate 5,554 of CAZIJC010000141.1, forward strand.
ACGGCGGACGGGCCTTTTGGACGTCGATTTTCACGGGCCCAGCGTGCCTATCCTGCTTGGGCTTGGCGGCGTCCACCCGACCTCCACCGGGGGCGAGATCGAACCGATCGAAGTCGAGGCCAACCTGAGGGCCATGAGCCTGGGGCTGCTCCTGGAGGGGGGCGACGAGGCCGTCATCTGGCGGGGGCCCATGAAGATCCACGTCATCAATCAACTCCTTGGCGACGTGGCCTGGGGCGACCTGGACTTCCTCGTCTTCGACTGCCCGCCGGGCACGGGCGACGAGCCGCTCTCGCTCGGCCAGACGATCCCAACGGCCGAAGTCGTCATGGTCGGCACGCCGCAGGAGGTCGCCATGGCCGACGTGCGAAAGGCCGTCGCCTTCTGCCGCAAACTCGGCCTGCGGGTCCTCGGACTGGTCGAGACGATGGGGACGATGCGGTGTCCGGCCTGCGGCGAGGAAACGCCCCTGTTTCGCAGCCGCGACGCCGCCCGGCCGAAGGACATCCCGCTGCTGGCCCGGATTCCGTTCGACCCGGCGCTGCACGCCGCGTGCGACGAAGGCCGACTCACCGACTTCCTGGCCGGTGAGGGACCAACCGCCGACACGCTGGCGGAACTGGCCCACCAGGTCGTCGCAAGCGGACACGAATCCCACGAAGCCAATCAGCAGAACCAGAACGCGGAAGGAGGTCAGTCGCCTATGCGTTACGCCATTCCCACGGCCGACGGACGGCTCACCATGCACTTCGGGCACGTTGAGGCGTTCACCTTGGTCGACGTCGAAGACGGCGCGGTCACCGGGGTGCGGTCCGCCACGCCACCTAGCCACGCCCCCGGCGTGCTGCCGGCCTGGCTCAAGGAAAACGACGTGGGTATCGTCATTGCGGGCGGAATGGGCCAGCGGGCACAGGGCCTGCTCACCCGGAACGGCATCCAGGTGATTGTCGGCGCTCCCCCGCAAGAGCCGGAAGAACTCGTGAAGCAGCACCTGGCAGGAACCTTGACCGCTGGCGAGAACATCTGCGACCACTAGCCAGTCCGGCACTTCAAGAGTCGCGACGCCGTTTGTGTAGGGGGGGCAAGCCATGCCTTGCCCCTGCGGGCGTACCGTTGCGACGCGGCGGGTCTCCTGACCCACCGCGCTGCAATGGTGACCTTCCCGCTCCTTGGGGGCGCGGCGGCAGATGGGCGCTGCAAGACAAGGGGCGCGGCAAGTCGGCGTGTGACCTGCTGCGCCCGCGATGGTTCGGCCCAGGCCAAAAGGCTGTTGCAGAACATCCGCGCGGCGGCCTTCCCAGGCCGCCGCGAAACCCGCCAAAACAGCAAGCGTGGTGGCCTGGGAAGGCCACCACGCGGAGGCTCTGAGGCAGGCCCCATGAGACCTCGGCTTCGCCGCCTTTACTTCCCCTTCAGATCCGGCGACACCGGGAGGGTCACCTTGCCGGTGGCGGCCCACTCGGCCCCGCGCCAGATGAGCGTCGCGCTGCCGGGATGCACGGTCTGCTCCACGTGATGGCCCAGCAGCGTGACGAACACGCGGCCTTTGCCGAAGGGCACCGTCCAGGCCATCGGCTCGTGCATGCCCGTGCCCTTGTGCTCCTTGGCGGAGTAGGCGGTCGCCAGGATGTGCATGTCCTTCGCCGGGCCGCGCTGCCCGTGATACAGTTCGTCGCTGGCGTGGGTCCACTTGGCGGGCAGCCGCTTCATGATGGGGTGCTCGGCGTCGCGGACCTGAACATCGAAGACGTGTGCCGGCCCGTGCCCCTTGCCGGGCCCCTCGCCTTTAGGCCGGCGGACGATCTTGCCGTCGTCGTCGAGGCAGATGCCTTCGCCGAACTTGTTGTCCTTCCACCCCATGCCGATCATCTGGTTGTAGGCGTCCCACTCGCGGAACGCCGCCACGGCAAAGTGGTAGGCCACGAAGCCGCCGCCGTCGGTCATGTACTTCTCGAAGGCCTTCTTGACCTCGTCGGGCCACGGCTTGCCGCAGTAGTTGGTCAACACGACGCCGTACTTCGAGAAGTCGGGACGGAATGTGTCCCACGCCTCCTTCGGCGCCTTCTTGTCCGGACTGGTGACAACGTCCACGTTGAACCGGCCCGTCTTAAGGAGCATCTGCTTGATGGCGGGCGTGGTGGCCTTCCAGTCGTGGCCGTTCTGCCCGTCGATGATGAGCAGGTTGATCTTCTCGGCCGCAAAGGCCGGGCAAACCGCTGCCGCCGCCACGGCCAGCAGCGCCGTCAGAACGATCCATCGGTAGGTTCGGGTCATTGTCGGCTTTCCTTTCATCCCGCGTGCGTGGGTTGTGCTCACACTCGTCCGGTTCCCGGAACCGGTGGACGCCCCATCCGGTGGGGCGCCATACGGTCAAAGGATAGGGCCATCCCGTGAAACACACAAGGGATTCGTGTGCCCGTGGAAGGATAGGGTCTGAGATGGCGGCGCGGCCTCAGCGGCGTCTGCGTCGCCGGCGGCGGCGTTTGCCCGGCGTCTTGCCGGCACCGCCGTTTCCACCCGCGGCCGGCCCGGCCTCTCGCTTGGGTGATCCGCGGCCCGCCGTGGGCGTGCGGCTCCCGGACTTGCGCGACCCGTGGTGGCGCGAACCGACGCGGGTGCCCGGAGCGGGGATCAGCGGCAGTTTCGAGTCGATGAGCCGCTCCAGCGCCGCCACGTGCCGCCGGTCGTGCGGCGTGACGAAACTCGTGGCCCGGCCCGCCGCCGCCAGCCGGGCCGTCCGCCCGATGCGGTGGATGTAGTCCTCCGGCGAGTGCGGGAAGTCGTAGTTGATGACGTGCTCGATGTCGGCCACGTCGATGCCCCGGGCCGCGATGTCGGTCGCGATCAGAACCCGGTACCGCCCCTCGCGGAAACCCTCCATCGATTGGTCGCGCTCGGCCTGAAGCCGGTCGCCGTGCAGCCGCGTCACGCCCAGGTGCCGGCCGTGGATGCGGCGGGCCAGGCGGTCCACGCCGCGCTTCGTCCTGGCGAAGACGAGCACGCGGCCGGTCTCCTTCTTCAACAGGCTCTGCAGCAACCGCGTCTTCTCGGTCTCTTCGAGGTAATAGAGCCTCTGCTCGGCCTGCTCAACCGGCCGCGAAGCCGGGCCGACCTGAATCTTGACCGGGTCCCGCATGTTCCGGCGAACGATCCGTTCGACGTCGGGCGGCATGGTCGCGGTGAACATCATCGTCTGGCGTTCGGCCGGCAGGGCCGCGATGATCCGCCGAATCTGGGGAATGAACCCCATGTCGTGCATCCGGTCGGCCTCGTCGATGACGAACATCTCGATCTCGCTCAGACCGACCGACCCCTGCTCGAGATGGTCGATGAGGCGGCCGGGGGTGGCCACCACGACGTTCGGCCACGAACTCAGGGCCTTCCAGTCGCCCTCCACGGGCATGCCGCCCACGATCTGCGCCACCCGGATGCCCACGCCCGAACCCAGGTCGTTGAAGACGCCCACGATCTGCTTGGCGAGTTCCCGCGTGGGCGCAAGGACCAAGGCGCCGAGTTCCAACTTCCGGTGCAGCCGGTGGATGATCGGCAGCGCGAACGCCGCCGTCTTGCCCGTGCCCGTCTGGGCGGCGCCGATCAGGTCCCTGCCCTCGAGCGCCGGGCCGATCGCGCGGGCCTGGATCGGCGTGGGCGTCCGGTAACCGGCCGCCTCCAACTCGGCGCGCAGCGTATCATAGAACGGGTAGCCCGCGAAACTGG
>CAZIJC010000141.1:9370-11745 GCA_964539385.1 uncultured Anaerolineales bacterium
GCCGCCTCCAACTCGGCGCGCAGCGTATCATAGAACGGGTAGCCCGCGAAACTGGATACGTCAGGACTCCTGGACAAACGAAGCAACCTCTTCGACAAAGGCGCCGCAGAGCCCATCGACTCCCGGCGACCAGGGCGGGCGCCGGCGGCGTCACCTCATTTAGGTGCCGCGCCGCGTGCGCCAAAAACGGGAAAGGCGAACGCCACAACGGTGTCCGGCTTCTTTCCCCGTGCGCCCGTTGGTCGTCTCGCATTCGGGCGCCTTCGCGAACGTGTCCGTCTGCCGACCGAGTGCAGCGCCGGAGCGTCCGGTAGACCCGAAACGGCTGGCGGACCCGGCGCAGGGGAATGACGGGTGGGCCAAACAACGTCAAACGACCGTCCCAACAGCCAGACCTGCATCGCTTCACACGGCAAACGGTACTTCACGTGTCGAGCAAGTATACGTGCTTCCGAGTAAAAAGCAAGAGATAAACCTGGACGGGCCGCCCAACGGGCCGTCTGGCGCGGCGGGACGCGGTCCTCTGCGCGGCGGGACGGGAAACCCGCCGCGCACCGAGCCAAGTAGCCGTACAGGATTACGGCCCGAAGACCTCGATGCCGTTGATCTCGGGATTCTGGACGTTTGGGACGAACTCGATCATCAGTTTGCCGTCCGTCACCTCGATGCCCTTGACCTCCTTGACGAGCGGCGTGGCGAACTTGCCGGCCTCTTTCAGCACGTCGAGGTCCTTGATGGCCTCGGCGCCCTGAATCGTGACCGTAAAGACCCGCTCGCCCGCCTGCGTAATGCCGTCGTACGTCTCGGCGAAGTGCAGCCGCACCGTGTACACCCCGTTCGGCACGTCGAACCGGTAGCCGTCCATGCTGTAGCGTTCCGTGAGGTACACGTCGGGGGCCTTGGTTCCGGGGACGGCGTCGATCTCGGTCCGCCGGACGGTCAGGCCGCCGAGGCATCCCCACTTCTTGGCCTCGGCGTATGGCTGGTCGGCCTTCCAGACACAGCCGTTCTCATCGACGTAGTCGCGCTCGGAGGCGGCGCTGACGCGATAGATCAGTTTGCCGCCTCCCCACCCGGCCGCGCCCCCGCAGCCCGCCAGCCCGGCCGCAAGGCCCGCCAACGCCATCACAAGGATTGCTTTCCGCATTTCGGGTCCCCTTTCCTGCTGCCCTAGATCACCATCTTACGGAAACCTTCTTGTATCAGCCCGCGACAGATACGTCAAGCAAACCTGCCGCCTGATGTCGTGCCGGGTGGCATGGCCACGCTTGCGTGGCCATGAGCATTAGCACTACAGCGCCACTTCCCGCGCGGCGGGTCGGGAGACCCAATGCGCTGCAATCGGGACCCTCACGGTTTCAGAACCTTGCGGACAAGATCGGCGTAGGCGTGCAAGACGACGTAGTTGCGCAGGACGAAGCCGTTGTTCTTGAGGCCCTCTTCCGAGTAGTCTCCCTGCCACTGCTTCGGGTTCGACGGATGGACGCCGTCGCGTGCGATGAGCGTCGGCACCTCGTACGTGCCGCCCGGCACACCTTTGAACTTCTCGAGCCGCCCGTCCCAGTCGTCGGGGCGGCGATCCATGACGGCCTGGTAGTAGTCGCACAGGGGTACCTTCATGTCACGGGCGACGCGGCGGACCGCTTCGACGAAGGCCTTGCACTTCTCGTCGCGGCCGTGCTTCGGCGGAATGGTCGAGAGGATGACGACGGTGCCATTGTCGAGGCATTTCTTGACGACCTCGCGGGTCTTGGCCTCGTATTCATCTACCTTGAGCGGCCCCAGATCGTTCGTGCCGAACATGATGAGGGCGACCTCGGGGTTCAGGTCCTTCAGCCACGTGCCGGAGTTCTCGTGAGCCCAGCGGATGGTCATCGAGCCGGTGTTGCCGAACTTGGGCCCCTTCCACTCGCGCCAGCACGCCTTCTTCATGTACACGTTGACGAGGTCGTAGGCGGCCTGGGTACCGGCGTCCATGTTCTTGCGGTCCCAGGAGAGCGACGCCCAGAACGCCATCGAGACGGTGATGGAGTCGCCGAAGTGGGCGAAGGTCCCCTTCTCGCCGTTGAACCTGGCGTGGACCTTCCTCATCGGTTCGACCCAGTCGCCGGCGGCGGCGCCGGAAGGGGCCGCTTGGGGGTTCGCCCGGATCGCCGCCGGCAAGAGAACGCCGGCCAAGACCGCCAATATGTGGATCTTCACCTTCATAACCGCCCTCCTTCGCCCCCCCCGCCGCTGCGGCCCCTCCAAGTTGTTTGCGAATCGACGATTCCGGGCTATAATACACTGTCGCACGGGGGTTGTCGAGCGTCTGCGGGGAACTGTCACAGCAAAGCGATAATGTCCGGTCCGTGCAAAGTAGAATTGTCCGGTTT
>CAZIJC010000142.1:0-11736 GCA_964539385.1 uncultured Anaerolineales bacterium
CGGTCGCCCAGGGCCGCATGGCCGAGCCGGAAGAGATAGTGAAGGCCATTGCCGAAGTCCTCGCGGAAATACCACAGACGAATGAGAAATGACAAATGCTAAACGCCAAATGAGCGGCCGCTGTCGGCGACCGCTTTGGATTCTGCATTTGACATTTCACGTTTGAGATCTGAAATCCGAAATCTGAGATCCGAAATTCCAGACCCATGCGCATCCTCATCACCGCCGGCCCGACGCGCGAGTACCTCGACCCCGTCCGGTACGTCTCGAACGCCTCCAGCGGGCGAATGGGCGCCGCCCTGGCCGCCGCCGCCAGGATACAGGGACACCGCGTCACGCTGGTCTGCGGCCCGGTCGCGTTGGAGCCGCCGGAGGTGGAGGAACTCGTCGCCGTCACGAGCGCCGCCGAGATGCTCGATGCGGTCGCGGCACGCTTCGACGCCTGCGACGTCTTCATCGCCGCCGCCGCCGTGGCCGACTTTCGTCCCGCCGTGCGGGCAGGCCGCAAACTCAAAAAGGACGAGGGAAAGGTCACGCTGGAACTCGAGCCGACGGCCGACATCCTCGCCGAAATGAGCCGCCGCAAGACGGGGCAGATCCTCGTCGGCTTCTGCCTGGAATCGGAAGACCTGGCGGCCCGCGCGCGGGGCAAACTCGAGGCCAAGGGCCTCGACCTGGTCGTCGCCAACTCGCCGGAGGCCATCGCCGCCGAGCGCCAGGACGCCCTTCTCATCACCCGCGACGGCACCTGCGAACGCCTCACGCAGGTCACCAAAGACGCCCTCGCCGCCCGCATTCTGGCGGCCGTTGCGGCCGCCAGGCGTTGACCGGACTGACGGGCTTGGGCCCGCCTGGGCTACTCGATGACCTTCGGCCGGTCGCTCTCGCAGTCATCGTCGTCTGCGGCGGACGGGTGGCCGAGCGGCTCCGGCTCGGGCGGCTTCTTTTGGGTCGCGCGGTCCAGCAGATTGATCTCGGCGTCCACGACGCTGCGAAGCGCCAGCAGCATCTCCCGCCCGGCCCCGACGGCATGGTCTTTGGCAGGCTCGAACTCTTTCATCACCTCGCGGACGACGTGGCTCGCCCGCTTCACGTAATCGGCCATCGCGTTTCCTTTCCGTTGCTTGCGGCGTGCGGCACAGTTTTCAGCATACCGCCGTTGGCATGGCGGGTTCAACCTACAAATGCCGCCGCCCGCCGCGCGGCGACCTGTCAGGAGGCATCAGCCATGAGCGCAGCATCAAAATGGCTCCTGGGCGCCGCCGTGATTGCCGCAATGCCGGCTCACGCCGACGATGCCTTTGCCGGAACGCTCGACGTGACGACTTCACAGAACACCCGTACCATCCCCCGCTGGGACGTCTTCGAGATGACCTTCAAGCACGGCCGCCGGTACACGAGTCCGTTCTTCGACGTAACTGTCGACGTGGCTTTCACCTCGCCCTCCGGCAAGAAGGTCGCGGTCGGCGGCTTCCACTACGGCTCGGACGAGCGGCCGAAGATCACGGTGCACAAGGACGGCCGCGGGCGGCCGCACGTCACCTACACCTTCACGCGGGCCGACCTGTGGAAGGCCCGCTTTGCCCCGAACGAACTCGGACGCTGGACCTACGCATGGACGTTCTCGAACTCAGGCGGCGAGGCGGCCACGGGCACCGGCGCCTTCCGGTGCATCAAGGGCCGGCGGCCGCTTCACGGTTTCGTCCGGCAGGATCCGGCCAACCGGATGCGGTGGGTCTTCGAGGACGGCTCGCCGTACTTTCCGATCGGGTTTCAGGACGGGCAGTTCGACAACGCCGGCGTCGGATCGGTTCTGGCGGGTGCGTCGATGGAAGGCCCGTTCCGGACCGACCGACCGGACCGGCCCGACCCGCCGCCGGGCGCGATGTTTGTTCGCGGCCCGGCCCCGAACCCGCAGAACGCCGACGTCCAGTACCGCCGCTTCGCCGCCTGCGGGTTCAACATGATGCGGTTCAGTCAGCACAACTTCTCGCTGGCCATCTCGAAGGACCTCGACCACATCGGCGTCATGGAAAGCCGCATGGTCGATGAACTCCTCGCCCGCGCCCGCGCCTACGGCTTCCGCATCTTCTACGGCCTCTTCGGATACATGAACGTCCAGGCGAAGCAGCCCGAGGACGCGGGCGCCATGGCCAAGGTCAGGCGGCACATCAAGTACGCCGTCGACCGATGGGGCGCGATGGTCGATTTCTGGGAGTTCCTCAACGAGCAGCACGCAGACGACCGGTGGTACGCCATGATGGCGCCGTACCTGAAATCCCTCGACCCGTACCGTCATCCCGTGACGACCAGTTGGGAGCGGCCGCAGTTGCCGGACATCGACCTTTCCGCGCCGCACCGGTACCTCGGTCTCTCGGAACTCGGGGCCGCCCATGCGTTCGCGGCCGCCTGCACCAAGTGGAAACAGTTCGGCAAGCCCGTCATCGTCGGCGAGACGGGCAACTCCGTCAACCGGAAGCGCCTGCCGGAACTCATCCCGAAAGGCATCGGCGGCGTGTGGGACCCGAAATCGGCCCTCCGGATGCGCCTGCGAAACTGGGCCGCACTCTTTAGCGAGGTCTCGGTCATCTTCTGGAACACCAGTTACGCCCGCGACGGCCATTTCATGAACCTCTGGATCGGCCCGCGCGAACGCGAGTACGTCCGGGCGATGCAGGACTTCGCCTACGCCCTCGGTGGCGGCCTGAAGATGGTGCCCGTGAGCGTGTCGGCACCGTCCGAGGTGCGCGCCTGGGCGATCGCAAACGACCGCCGCGCGGGCGTCTATCTGGAGCATTTCAAGGACCACACCCACGCCGTCGCCGGCCTGACGGTAACGCTCGACGTGCCGCACGCGGCCCGTGGCTACTGGTACGCGCCCGAGACGGCGGCCATCCTGGGCGCCTTCGATGCGCCGAAGGGCCGGGGCACGTTTACGGCACCGGCGCTGACGATCGACCTTGCGCTGCTTATCACGCCCGACGGCCCGCCCGATATCGACAAAGACGGTGTCCCCAACGATGCCGACCCGGACGACGACAACGACGGCACGCCCGACGCCAGGGACGCCTTCCCGCTCGACCCGTCGGAATGGCAGGATTCTGATGGCGACCTCATCGGCGACCGTCTCGACGCCGACGTCGACGCCGACGGCGCGGGCGATGACCTGAACAAAAACGGCACGCCCGACCACGAGGAACTCGACATCGACGGCGATGGCGTCCCGCGCTGCCGCGCCGTGCCGTGGGACGCCTTTCCGCTCGATCCCAAGGAATGGCGCGACACCGACGCGGACGGCATCGGAGACAACGCGGATGAGGACGACGATGGCGACGGTTTCGCCGATGCCGACGAGAAGCGGGCGGGCGCCGACCCGCTCAACCGGCTGAGTTTTCCCGTGAACTGAAGCCGTTTTTGTTGAAGGCTGCGTAGGCAACGTCCAACGTGTGTGGCACGGCTGGCTTGCCGGCCTCTATAGCCTTCGCCGCCTGCGGCGACGCGGATTTCGTCTTCGCGCGGCGGGTCGGGAGACGCGGCGCACCAAGCGCACGGGCAAACTTCTCTAGGTTGGTGAAATCATGCTTCTGACACGCTTCGAGAAGTGGATGATGCGATGTGCCCTGCGTCGGTGGGGGCTGCGGCGGGTGGAGGCGCCGAGGGTCTTTCGCGGCGTGGACCTTCCCGACGGGGCCGAGATCCTGGAGATCGGGTGCGGTTACGGCGACGGGGCACTGCTGATTGCCCGGCGATTCGGCGGGTCGCGGGTCGTCGGCGTGGACCTCGATGAGGAGATCATCGCTGCCGCGCGGCGCAAGGTGGCCCGGCCGCCGCGATGGGCGAGAGACGTCGCGACCGAGCGCATCACGTTTGTTTGCGGCGACGCGGCGGCCCTGAGTTTCGCGGACGCGGCGTTCGACGCGGCGATCCTCTTCGGGATGCTTCACCATGTTCAGGAGTGGCGGCAGGCAACCGCGGAGGCGCACCGCGTCCTGAAACCGGGCGGCGTGTTGGCGTTCGAGGAGGCGCTGATTTCCGACCGCCCGTGGCGGTTCAACCGCCAGTTCGGCCACGTGCCGTTCGACGCCTCGGAACTCCGCGAGGCGCTGGAGGCCGCCGGCTTCCGCATCCTGCGGTTCAGGAAACCCTGGTACCTGCCGATGTGTTTCGTCCAAGCGGTCAAACCGGCCGGCATGTAGGCCGGGACGCGCGGCGGCGCTCGGCTACGCCGCGGCACCGGGTTCCTCGACGCCGGGCGTGACCTTCTCAGCCCGCCGCGGCAGGCGTGCCCCGAAGACGAGGGCGCCGAGGATGCAGGCGCCCCCGCCGAGGATCACGGTCAGCGGCGCGCCGACGGCCCCCACCACGAACCCCGCCAGGAGGTTCCCGAACGGGATCATCCCCATGAACATCACGGTATAGAAACTCATAACGCGGCCGCGCTTGTCCTCGTCCGAGAGGGTCTGAAGCAGCGTGTTGCTCATCGACATCTGGAGCATCATGGCGGCGCCCGGCCAGACGAGCATGGCCAGGCCGGTCCAGAGAATGAACCAGGGACAGGCTTGGCCGGTCTTCGAGGCGTCGAACGGGAACAGGATCGCCCCGAAGGCGACCAGCCCTGCCCCGAAGGCGATCGCCGCCAGCCGCAGCATCCCACCGAGACGCGCCACGCTCCGCCGCGACGCCAGAAACAGCGCCCCCGCCAGGGCGCCCACGCCCGTGGCGCCTATGAGGTATCCGAGCGTATCGGGCCCGCCACCGAGCACGTCCTTGGCGAAGATGGTCATCAGCCAGATGTACGGCACGCCCGCCAGGCTCGTGACGCCGAGCATCAGAAGGATCGACCGCAGGGCGGGCGAGGTGAAGGCATAGCGGAAGCCTTCTTTCAGACCGATGAGGACACCGGTTTTCGGCGCCTCGACCTCGCGGGGCGCGATCCGCATCGCCACCAGCGCCACGATGACGGCGGCGTAACTGACGCCGTTGATGAGAAAACACAGCCCCTCGTTCCACCACGCCACGATGTAGCCGGCCGCAAGCGGCCCCGTCAGCCGCGCCGTGTTAACCAGAAACGAGTTCATCGCGATGGCGTTCGGCAGATCGTCCGGCTCATCCAGCATCTGGAGCATGAACGACTGGCGCGTGGGCACCTCGAACCCCCGCACCAAGCCTGTGAAAACGCTCAGTGCGATCAGGAGCCCAACATCGATGACGCCCGCCAGCGTCAGCGCCGCCAGGGCCAGCGCCTGGGCCATCGCGGTGGCTTGAGCCACGATGATGAGCCGCCGCCGGTTCCACCGGTCGGCCACCACCCCCGCGAACGGCGCAATAACAAACGTCAGAATCTGGCCCGTGAACCCGACGACCCCGAACAGTGCGGCCGACCCCGTCAGGCGGTAGGCCAGCCATCCCATCGCCACGCTCTGCATCCACGTGCCGGTTACACTGATGCCCTGGCCGAAGAAGTAAAGGCGGAAGTTGCGGTGCCGGAGAGATCGGACGAGAGAGGTCATGGCGCGCTTGCCGCTTCAGGTTGCTGAACTTGGTTCACGGTTTCGCCCTGTTGCCTGCCGCCATCTTAAACCCAAACCGTGGTCCTCTGCCACGCGCAAATCGCGGCACGAGAGCACTTCACGGTCGAGTGTACGGAATCTCACGCGGTGGGTCTCCGGACCGACCGCGCAAAAGCGGGGCTGTACGCGGCCCGTACGGGCCGCGCGGCAAGTGGACAGAACTTACCTGAATCCGCCTGAAATTGAGGCGCCATGCGCGGCCGCGCTGCGGGGGAGTGTAAACCACGTTCAGAGGCGCGCCGCCGTCAGGTCGCGCTCTCAGCAACGGTTGGCGCAGGAGCGCCCGACCTGTACGGCTCCAGGATGCGGTCCATGACTTTGAAGAAGGCGTCCACCACGGAAGGGTCGAACTGCTTGCCGCTCTCCGACCGGATGATGTCGAGCGTCGTTTCTTCGCTGTAGGCGGCCTTGTAGCACCGCTCCGAGAGCAGCGCGTCCAGGACATCGGCCAGGCCGACGATGCGCCCCGACAGCGGAATCTCACACCCCGCCAGGCCGTACGGATAACCCTTGCCGTCCCATCGCTCGTGATGCGAGATGGCGATGTCGTGGGCCATGGCGATCAGGTCGTTCGCCGGCTGGCCCAGGATGTCGGCTCCGATCAGGGCGTGCTGTTCGACGGTCCTGCGTTCCTCCGCCGTCAGCGGCCCGGGCTTGTGCAGGATCGCATCGGGGATGCCGACCTTGCCGACGTCGTGCATCGGTGCGGCACGCTCGATCAACTCCACCTGCCGATGGTCCAGACCCAGGGTCTCGGCAATGAGTCTGGCCGTGTGGCTGATGCGGCGGATGTGCTGCGAGGTCGCGTTGTCGCGGTGCTCGACGACCACGCTCAGCCGGATGATCGTGTCGAGGTGGGCGGCTTTGAGTTCCTCCTGGAGCAGCGCGTTGGAGATCGTCACGGCCGCCATCGACGCCAGCGACAAAATGCCGCTGCCTTCGGCGCTCGGAAACGCGACGACGCGGCCCTCATCGTCGAGCCGGTTCAGTAGTTCCAGCACCCCCACGCACGACCCGTCCGGCCGCCGCAGCGGAATCGCCAGGACACTCTGGGTGTGGTACCCGCTCGTTGCATCGAAGTCGCGGTTGATCCGAAACGGCCAGTTCTCTGCCAGGTTATCCGCGTCGGGGATGTTGACGACCTGCACCGTGGACGCCACGAACCCTGCCAGCGAGTCGGTCGTCACAGGGATCTCTTTGCCGAGAAAGACGTCGGAGATCTCACCCTGCGGCAGGCGGTCGTTCTGGGCGGCAACGAACCGCAGACGCCCACCCCTCGCGACGTACAGGCTGCCCGCCTCGGCCCGTGCGAGTTTGCGGGCCTCCAGCAGGATCATCTCCAGCATCTTCCGCCGGTCGGACAGCGCCGACAGGTTGATGCCAATCTCCAGCAACCCTTTCAGCACATCGGCCGCATCGTGAAGGACCTGAACGTGGTAATCGTACATCGCGTCCCCCAGACGCCAGGAGCAGGGGATATTCGGTGACCGGCAGGGGTGCGCGGGTGCGGGCGGGTGCCCTATCTATGTCGGCAAAAAAGGGGGCCGCCGTTCAGTCTGTTACGGCCAAAAAACCGCCGAATGCGGGGAAACTGTTTCAGGATTCGCACGCCGTGGCCATCGAGGATTGTTACAATTGCGTCGCGGCAAACCATGTGGGTGCACCTGGGCCGCAGACAGGAGAGAGAGCGAGTTTGGGCACATGACAAGGACGAACCACCACTTTACGCGCCGGGCACTGCTCAGGATGGCGGGACCGGCTGCGGCGGCGCTGGCGGCGCCGCGAATCGCCGGGGCGGCAGCCGCGAAGAAACCGAACATCATCCTCTTCCTGACCGACGACCAGGGTTGGACCGACACCTCCGTGCCGATGATGCGCGGCCGACCCGATTCACGCAGCGATTACTACCGGACGCCCGCCCTCGAGAGAATGGCGAAGGAAGGGATGGTCTTCTCCAACGCGTATTCGCCGGCGCCTGTGTGTACGCCCACGCGCACCAGCATTCAATTCGGAAAGACACCGGCACGCCTGAGACAGACGGTGGTTCACGATGTGGTGGGATCGTCATGCAAAGCGCAAACCTCCATCGCCCAAATGGTCAAGGCCGCCAATCCCCGCTACGTCACGGCGCATTTCGGCAAATGGGATACCGCCACAATACACAGCCCCGACGACGTGGGTTATGACCATAGTGATGGTCCGATGGGCAATTTTCACGGCGACTACCGCGCTTTGGACGACAAGCGGCCTTTGCCGGAGGATGACCCCAAGCGGATCTTCAGTCTCACGAAACGCGCCACGGCGTTCATGGCACGGTGCGCCCGGGCGCAGCGGCCGTTCTTCATGCAGGTCTCACATTACGCGCTTCACGTGCAGCACGACGCATTGACCGAGACGATCGCAAAGTATCGGGCCCTTCCTCGGGGAAAAAAATGCACGCAGAAAGATTATGACGACCCGCCCCCGCCTCGAAATGCCTGGATGCTCCTCTATGCCGCCATGATCGAGAACCTGGATACGGGCCTGGGAATGCTGCTGGAGGCGATCGACGAACTGGGCATCGCGGGCAGCACGTACGTCATCTTCACGTCCGACAACGGCGGCGGGTTCAAGGGCAACGCCCCGCTGAAGGGCGGAAAAGCCAACCTGTGGGAAGGCGGTATCCGCGTGCCGACCGTGGCTCGCGGCCCGGGCGTCAAGGCCGGCTGCCAGTGCAACGTGCCTGTCGCCGGGTGGGACTTCTTCGCCACCATCAGCGATCTTGTGGGCAACGCCAATCCACTGCCCGACGGAGTCGACGGCGGGAGCCTGCGCCCCTTATTCGAGAAGGGCAACGAAGGCGAAGTCAAGCGACCCGCGGAAGGGCTCGTCTTCCACTTCCCCTGGTACGGCGGCCTGCCGATGTCCGCGATACGGCTCGGCGATTTCAAGTTGGTCAAGAACCTGAACACGGGCGAGACGCGGCTGTTCAACTTGGCGAAGGACATCGGCGAGAGCACCGACCTGGCGAAGTCGATGCCCGACAAGGCCGAGCAACTGCACAAGAGCCTCACTGCTTACCTCAAGGCGGTCGATGCCGAGAACATCGAGGATATGCGAGCCGCGAGAAAGGCAGAGTTGCTCGCCTACCGGAAGCGGACCACCAAAGAGATAGAAGAACTGCGGCAGAGCCTCACAAAGGCGCCCACCGGCGAGGAGAAGGAACGGCTCAAAAAGCAACTGGCCGAACGGCAGAAGCGCCTGAAGGCACACGAGGCCGCCCTCCAGCGCCTGGAAAAGGCCAGGCACCTCACCTCCTGGTGATGCCGAAACGCGGGTAAGCCAAATGAGAAGGCTCCTGTACCTCCTGCTCCTGCTCGCCCCGCCGGCCCCCTGCCGCGCGGAAACACGCCCTCCATACACGGATTACTGCCACATGCTTGCCCGCGACATCGCCGGCAAGCAGCACGGGTTCCTGGCGGGGAACCACCTTTACTACGTCGGCGGTCAGTCCGACACGAAGTGGCGCACCAAGGAGCACGAGACGCTGGGCTTCACGCATCCGATGTTCCGCGATGGGCGGGCGCGCGGCCACGGAATCGTGACCGGCCAGGGCGGCACGGGCCACGACAAGTGGGGATGGGAGTTCTGGCGCAAGGTCCGGGCCGCATACGGCACCGTGATCGTTGGCGGCAAACGGCACCCCCACCCGCAGCCGAAGACGATGATCTGGCGCCCGGACAGGCAGGTCTGCACCTACGAGGTCGGCGGCGCGAGGATCGAGGAGACCAAGTTCATCTCCACCGACGACGTGCTCTGCGCCATCATCACCGCCGGCAAACCGGTCGTCCTGGAGTTCGACGGGCACAGTTTCATCAACACGGGGTTTATCGGAACGCACGACGGTGACCCGCCGAAGACACGTTTCAGCCGCACCTCGACGGCAAAGGCGAGATACGACCCCGCCGGCAACGCCATCCACGTCACCGAGGCTGGCACGATCATGACCAAGCCGGCCTGGGGCCGCCCCGCCGTCGAAGGGCGCCTCATGTACGATGGGCTGAGCGTCGTTCTCTCGGCGTCGCGGAACTTCGCCGAGTCGCACACCATCCGCAAGGAAGAGGACGGCCGCCAGGCATACCGTTTCCGGCTCGAGTGCGCCCCCGGCAAACCGCTCGTCCTGGCGATGGCGATGGGCGATGAGTACGCATCTGCGTCGGCCCGCGTCAAACGACTCCTCTCGGACCCGCAAGCCGCCCTGGAGGCGAAAACGAAGTACGTCAACGATCTGCTGAACCGGCAGATCCCCTCTTTCCGCTGCTCCGACCAGGATGCCGTCAGGACCTACTACTACCTCTGGTCGCTCTACTTCATGTACT
This sequence comes from uncultured Anaerolineales bacterium, assembly GCA_964539385.1. Classification (GTDB taxonomy): domain Bacteria; phylum Planctomycetota; class Phycisphaerae; order FEN-1346; family FEN-1346; genus JAUVZF01. Next base: position 9,929 of record CAZIJC010000142.1, read on the forward strand.
TCACGCACACCGGCAGGGGGTGGGAGCAGTATCCGCACACCCAGACGGCCGTCAACAACTTCATGGGGCTGCACCTGTGGGACTCGTGGGTCTACACCGCCATGGGGGCGTGGGTGGCCGACAAGTGGGCCTACGGACACGGAAATATCCTGTCGTGGAAGTTCATGGTGCCCTTCAGGAACAAGCAGAACGCCCTGCCCGACAACTTCGGCGTCGCCTGGTATTCGCCCGGCGTGTGGATGAACCTGGTCGGCACCGTCGAGTTCGCCTGGCGCCAGTACGAGCAGTCGGGCGACAGGACGTTCCTCAAGCAGGTCTATGAGGACCTCTACCGAAAACTCTACTGGACGGGCCCGCAGAGGTGCTTTGGCATAGAGATCAACGCCCTCGACGCCCTGGCGAAGATGGCGGCGACACTGGGCAAAAACGAGGACGTGGCGCACTGGAAGGCCATGAGGCCCGCCATGGTCAAAACCTTCCGGAATCCCTGGGAGCGGCGGGCACCCAATTCCTACGCCGGCGCCGACGGACCCCGGAAGAAGGATATCTGGCAACTGGCCGTCCTCATGGCCAACGAGATGCAGGACGACTGGGCACGGGACATGGTTCGGCGGTGGGTGATGAACACCGAGACCGGCTTCCTCGGGCCGGTTCCGCTCGATGTCCGGCCGCCCGACTGCCAGGAAAACGGTGTCTTCGCCGTCTCCTCCATCAGCACGTGGCTGGCGGTCGAGGGCATGTTCCGCCGCGACTGCAACGCCGAGGCCCTCTACTGTACGCTGGGCCATATTCGCGGAATGCTCAAGGATTACGGCTTTCCCGTCGCTCCGGAGTGCTGGGACCCCACCTACAAGCCGTGGGGCGATATGTACTACAACTGGGACGGCGCCATGATCCCGCTCCTCGTCGAGCGGCTCGCGGGCGTGCGTTACTCCATCCCCGAGAATGCGTTTACCGTCAGCGACCACCTCCCGGACGCCTGGCGCTACGTGGAAACCTGCACGCCCGTCGTCCTGAACGGAAAAACCACGTGGACGAGGGCGAAGATCGACCGTGCCGTCCGCGACGGGCGCGTCGAGAAGAAAATCCTGGTGGAAGGCTGCCCGCTCCAAACCTTGCTCATCCAACCGTGGCTGGAAGACAGGGAACTCGTCTCCAGCGAGCCGGCGGCCGGCGGCACGGCGCCGAAGGGTTATGCCGCCTTTCGGTTCACCGGCGCGGGCAACCGGTCGGTCCGAATCGTGCTGGGCAAGCGAAAACGGACGTTCAACACCCTCGCCTATCTCACGCCGCACGGCCGCGACTTCAAGGATTCGGTCACGGTCGAGGTTCGCAGCCTGCTGAAGCCCACCACGCTGCGCTACACGACCGACGGCAGCGATCCAACGGCCTCCTCCCCGCTCTGCAAGGGCGCGCTGACCTTCACGAAAACCACCACGCTGAAGATCCGTGCCTTCTCGGACGACGGGACGGTTTTCGCTCCCATGGCAGCCACCTATACGAAAGTTGATGCTGCAGAAGTCTCTCATGGCGGCGTTTGACGCCTCGGCGCGGGCCTGCATCGCCGTAACATGCTGCCGGCTATCTGTCACCCTGAGCGAGCGAAGCGAGTCGAACGGGTCTCGCCGTTCGCTTACATGCCGCGCGCTCCATAAGACTTACGTCAATTTTCACCTCGCCGAAACGGGTAAATGCGCGTTTTTTTTGGCTCCAATCCTTGATTCTGGGTCGTGAGGGGCGTTTTTGGCTCCCGATGTTAAGATAGGTAAGGCAAAACGCGCTGGTTTTTGATCGGTTTTTGCGGTTTT
>CAZIJC010000143.1:0-11453 GCA_964539385.1 uncultured Anaerolineales bacterium
GCATGCGGTACTGGTCGTTGCCCTTGCCGGTGGAGCCTTCCATGAGGGCATCGCATCCGAGTTCTGCGCCGCGCTTGGCGACCTCGCGGGCCACGAGTTGGCGGGTCATGGAGGTCGAGACCGGATAGCCCTCGTAATCGGAGTTCGCGCGGATGGCCCTGGCGAGCCAGTTCTCGGTGAACTCCTGCGTCAAGTCGATCATGATCGGCTTGAAGCCGAGCGTCTCGGCCTTCGCGTTGCCGATGTCGATCTCCTCCTGCCCCTGGCCCACGTCGCAAGTGATGGGGATGATGTTCTCATCCTTGACGTTGTACCTTCGGCGCAGCAGTTCGATGCAGAGGCTCGAATCCAGACCGCCCGAGTAGGCAAGCGCCACCCGTTTGACCTCCGGGACCGGCGTGGCCATGACCTTGGCCTCGATTTCCTTGACGTCCATGGCGTGTCCTTCCCATTGTGCAGCGGGCATCCGCTGTTGCGAGGGGGCATCTTTTATCGTGGCCGGGCGGCGGTGTCAACGAGATTGTTGACCTGGACGGCCGTGCGGGTGTGACCACGGATTATGGCGCGAGGCGATGTTCGGCCGGATGGCGCCCAGGCATGGCTATGGCTCCTGCCGTGGCCGGCTGGCTGCTTGCAGCCAGTGTGGCGGCCTGATGAAACCGTCGAGACACACTCGCCGCGGTGAGTGGCGCCCCGCACGCCCTGACTGCCGCCAGAAAAAGAGTCCCATCCCTTGTGGCCGGCCGGGTCCGAACCTATAATTGTGGATTGTTTCGGGGCGCCGGCGCGGCGCGAGCGGGATGGGGAGGTGAGCGATGGAAGTCCGTTACTATCCGGACCCGGTTCTTCGTGAGCGAACCCGCCCGGTGGAGCAGTTTGACGACGCCTTGGCGGACCTCGCCCGGGAGATGGTCGAGATGATGAACCAGGCCGACGGTCTCGGCCTGGCCGGGCCGCAGGTCGGCCTCTCGCTGAGCATCGTCATTGTTTCAGCCGACACGCAGCCGGGCGGCGAGATCGTGCTTGTCAACCCCGAGATTTACGCCTCCGATGGATGGGAGGTGGCCGAGGAGGGCTGTTTGAGTTTCCCGGGCATCTACGTCAAGATCGGGCGGTTCGGACGCATTCGCGCGCGGTACCGCGACCTGAAGGGCGAGCCGCGAGAACTGGAGGCCGAAGGGCTGCTGGCACGTGTGATTCAGCACGAACGGGATCACCTGGACGGCAGGCTCCTCGTGGACCGCATGTCGCCTGTCCAGCGGATGACCCAGCGACGGCGGCTCCGCGAACTCAAGGACCGATACGAGCACCGAACGAGCGACACCAGGACCGGCTCCGAGGCGGTTGGATAGAGACACCCGGCACGCGGGAAACACCTATGCGAATCGTCTTTGCGGGTTCCGGCAGTTTCGGCCTGCCATCGCTGCACGCCTTGGTCGAGTGCGGCCAGGAAGTGGCGCTGATTCTGACGCAGCCCGACCGGCCGTCGGGTCGAGGCCGGCTCGTTCGCATTGGGCCCGTCAAGCGGTTTGCCCGCGAGCGCGGCATCCCGATGCTCCAGAGCGAGAACGTCAACACGGCGTCCGTGGTTCGGCGGGTCCGCACCGTGCGGCCGCAACTGCTCCTGGCGATCGCGTTCGGCCAGAAGATCGGGCCCAAGTTGATCGAGATGCCTACTTACGGCGCCGTCAACCTGCACGGGTCGCTCTTGCCGAAGTACCGCGGGCCGGCGCCCATCAACTGGGCCATCATCAACGGCGAGACCGAGACCGGCCTGACGGTCATCGCCATGACCAATCAGATCGATGCCGGCGACATCCTCGGCCAGCGGGCCACGCCCATCGGTCCAAACGAGACGGCGGGCCAACTGCACGACCGCCTCGCGGAGTTGGGCGCCAGGCTCGTGACGGAGACCGTCCAGGAGATTCCCCTCGATGAGGTCGAACGCCGTCGACAGAACGAGAGCCAGGCCTCCCTGGCCCCGCGGCTCAAGAAGTCCGACGGGCGGATCAACTGGAACCGGCCGGGCCGCAGTGTCCACAACCACATCCGCGCAATGGCGCCATGGCCGGGCGCGTTCACCCACCTGGTGATCGCCGGCAAGAAGAAGACGCGTCTGCGCCTCGGCATCGACACGGCCGTCCTCTCGTCCATCCAGGCCGGCCAAGCGGCGCCCGGGACCATCGTGAACGCCGCCGCGCAGGGCATCGAGGTTGCCACGGCGCGCGGCACGGTGCGCCTTGTGGAACTGACGCCCGCGGGCAAGCGGATGATGACGGCGGCCGACTTCGTGAACGGCTACCCGGTCAAGCCCGGCATGCGATTCACCGCCGTCCAGGAGAAAGCGAGTGCCCGCCGTCGTTGACAAGGCCCTCGTGGCGCTCAACAACCTCTCGGTCCGGCTCCGCCGCACCAGGTGCCGCCCGGACCAGGTGCTCGTCCTGTTCGCGGCTTGCCTTCAGCGCAGCGAGTGCGAGCGGCGGCTGGACGGCGGCCTCTCGAACTGCGCTCGCTGCGGAAAGTGTGCCGTCTCGCGGTTCCTCGACCTGGCCGACCGGTACGGCGTACAGGTGTTCCGCGCCACCGGCGGGCGCGAGGCTGTTGCGCGCGGCCGCGACCCGAACGTCAAGGCCATCGTGGCCGTCGCCTGCGAGAAGGAACTGTGTGCCGGCGTGTTCGGCTGTTTGCCCAAGGCCATCCTGGCGCGGACCATCGCACGGCCGTGCGGACCGTGCAAGGACACGACCATCGAGATGGGCGAGGTGGAGGCGGCCGTCCGGTGGTTTCTCCGATGAGCGGCGCACTGTCGGCTCGCGGAGCGGCGCTGGAGGCTCTCGGCCGCATCGGTCGCGGGCCGGCCTTCCTTCGCGACGAACTCCACGCCGTCTTCGAGCGTAGCGGTCTCGCGCCGCGCGACCGTGCCCTGGCCACACAACTTGCGACCGGCACGGTTCGGCATCGGCGGACGCTCCGCCGCCTCCTGAGCCACCTGCGCGGCGAGCCGGGCGGCGCGGGGGCGATTCAGCCGGCCCTGCGCCTCATCCTCGAAGTCGGAGCCTTCCAACTGCTGTTCCTCGACCGGGTGCCCGCCTATGCCGCCGTCAACGAGGCGGTGGAGCAGGCCGGGCGGGCGGCGGGAAAGAAGGCGGCCGGGTTCGTCAACGCCATGCTCCGCGGCGTCGGCCGACTGATTCTCGGACGCGACCCGGACGGCGCACCCGCCCGCGGCGCCTTGCCGCATCCGGAGGGTGGCGTGGTATGTCTTGGTGCGGACGTCTTGCCGGACCCTCAGGAGAACCGGGCCGCCTTCCTCGGCGCCGCCTACTCGTACCCCGACTGGTTGGTCGCGCGGTGGCTGGAGGCATTCGCCGACGCGACCGAGGCGATCTGCCGCTGGGGGAACCGGCGGCCGCGAACCTTCGCGCGGGTCAACCCGATGCGGCACGACGCAGCCGACTTCCTGCGGGCGCTGCGGGTCGAGGCGCCCGACGTTGCTGAAGGCCCGCGGCCAGGGTCGCTCGACGTCTCGGCCCTCGGCGCCGAGCGGCTCGAGACGCTCATCCACGAGGGGAGCCTGACGGTGCAGGATCCGTCGGCGATGGCGGCGGTCCAGGCGCTTGCACCCCGCAAAGGCGAGACCGTGCTGGACCTGTGTGCCTCGCCCGGTACGAAGACGACACAAATCGTCGAAGCGATGGGCGAGGGCGGGGTGGTCGTGGCGTCGGACCGCACGGATGAAAAACTGCGGCCCATCCGCAGGACGATTGCCGAGCGGGGGCTCGCGAACGTAACCGTCTGCCTCTCGGGCGAGGTTGCAGCGGCGGCGCCTGTGAGTGGTTTCGACGCGGCACTGGTCGACGTGCCGTGCTCCAACACGGGCGTGCTGGCGCGGCGGGTGGAGGTGCGGTGGCGGCTCAAGCCGAAGGACGTGCCGGAGTTGGTTCATCTGCAATCGGACCTTCTTGCCCAGGCAGCGGCGAGCGTGTGTCCGGGCGGACGGCTCCTCTATTCGACGTGCAGCCTCCTGCCCGAAGAGAACGAGGGCGTCCTCGGAGCGTTTGTCCGAGAAGGCGGACACTGGCGCATCCAGCACCAAGAGTTGATCCTGCCCGGCTCCGACCACGACGGCGCCTTCTGGGCCCTGCTCCGGCGGTGTCGGCTGTGTGCTTGAACAGCGCTCGCTGGTGTGATATTATGTAATGTTGGCTGAGCCGTTGGCAGAGGTTTGTTGCAGAAAGAGACTGACTGATGCGCTCTTCGTGGGTCATGCAGACATGTGCCTATCTGGCCTGGAAGTACCCCAGGTATGAATTGCTGAGAAGAGGCGACAACACCTATCCCGTTGTGGTCTTCCCCGCTCCCAAGACGCAAATTACAGAACCCGACTCTGTGCTTGCAGGTGGTCTGGAGAAGAACCCTCCTGGGGATGAGCGGCCATGGAAGAGGGACGTTCCGTACCGCATCAAGATGACGCAATCCTCGCAGTATAACGGCAATACTTATGCTATGCGCAGTCTCGCGACCGGCGAGCAACTCTGTCTTGCGTGTCAGATGGGGAGGTACTTTGACTGTTATGAGACCTGTTACGCGTTGGCCCATGAAATGCGCGTTGCGGCGGAAGGCTTTGCGGGGCATCTGTCGCGAGATATTGAGGGGTTTGACAGGCAACTGCCAATGCGCAATCACGTCCATGCTCGCGTCAAGGATCCAGTTCACGACGGGGCTTTGCGAAGCGCCGCCATAGGTGTGTCTGTGCTCATTGCGTATCGCCACGAGGGCGATCTGTGGCTCTGGCTCAAAAGGCGGTCCAGTGAGGTTGGCCCGGAACCGCTGAAAGTTCACGTGGTGCCTTCCTTCATGTTCAGGCCCGCCACAGAAGAGTTTGATGCTGAATTCTCCGTGTGCCACAACTTCGGGAGACAGTACCTTCAGGAGCTCTTCGACAGGGATGATCCGACAGAGGGTCCTACGGACAGGAAGGGCTTCTACCTGGACCCGGTGAGGCAGGCTAGATGTGATTCAGGTGGGGCGGCGCGTGCGGCGGACAGGAAGGGCTTCTACCTGGACCCGGTCCTCCAGTACCTTGACGGACTCATGCGAGCAGGACAAGCCGAACTGTTCCTCAGCGGCGTAACGTTCGACTTGTTGGCCTTGAGACCTGACATTTGCATGCTTCTTCTGATCCGCTGCCCTGAGTGGTATGAATGGCACACGGTCAAGGCGCAGAAGACGGAGAGATTCGCGCCGAACTACGAGTGGATTCCTCCGGGTCAGGGAATAGGTCGTATACGCTTCTCGACCGACGAGCGGGAGATCGTGAGGGAGGCTTCACTAACTGCCGACCAGATGACCGCGCCAGGAGCAGGAGCCTTCTGGCTGGGTGTGGACCTTCTCAAGGAATTTTCATAGGGCGATTCCCTGTCCTGCCATACCAGAGCACGATGCATCCTTGCGATACCGCTCACGACATGTGGGCGGTCAGACTCTGTCCGAATAGACTGGCACTTGGCGCCACTCATGTCAAGAATAGGTATATGGCGCTCGACGTGGTGAATCGAGAGATGTACGGCAAGGTCGCCTTCGGCGCCTACGTGGGCATCGTGGGCAACCTTGTGCTGGGCGGTGCGAAACTGGCCGGCGGCATGCTCGGGGCGAGCGAGGCCCTCATCGCCGACGCCGTCGATACCCTCAGCGACAGCATCACCAGTGTCGTCGTTCTCCTCGGCGCGTGGCATGCCCGCCGGCCAGCGGATGACGAGCATCCCTACGGTCACGGCAAGGCCGAGGTCCTGGCGGGGCGGTCGGTGGCCGTCATCGTGATGCTGGTGGGCATTGTCTTCGGGTACCGCGCGGTCTTGAAGATCGTCAGTCCCGATCCGCAGATGCCCGCGCTCTGGACACTCTGGTTCGCCCTGGCGAGTATCGTCGTGAAGGAATGGATGTTCCGGTACAAGATTCGGCTGGGCCGGCGCATCAAAAGCGAGAGCCTCATCGCCGACGCCCTGAACCATCGCAGCGACGTCTTTTCGAGCATGTTCGCGGCGGCGGGCATCACGACCGCCATCTACTTGGGGCCCGAGTGGCGGTTCCTGGACGCGATTGCAGCCGTCGCGATCTGCCTGATCATCTTCGGCATCGGCGTGGCGGCCTTCCGCCGGACGAGTTCGGCCCTGATGGACCAGGCGGCCGACGCCGAGACGCTGGCGGCTATTCGCAGCGTGGCGGCCGGCGTGGAGGGTGTGAAGGGCACCGAGAAACTGCTCACCCGCCGCAGCGGCCTGGAGACGCACGTGGACCTGCACGTCGAGGTTGATCCGGCCATGCCCGTCGGCCAAGCCCACGCGATCGCCTCAGCGGTCGATGCTGCCATCCGCCGCCAGGTCCCCGGCGTCACGCACGTCACGGTGCACGTCGAGCCGTATTACCCGGACGATCATTGAGTAAGTCTCTTGAAGTTGGTGCGCGACGGGTCTGGAGACCCGCCGCGGATGGGCGAAATCGCCGTTTTCGGCGCGGTGGGTGCGGAGACCCACCGCGCAAAATGCCCTTGTAGCGTTGTAGTATCAGTTCACCTTCCGCAGGTGGTAGGCCGGCGTGCCGAGGCGGGCGGCGTCCATCTGCTGGATCTGGACGTACGGGTCTTTGCCGTGGAGGCGCTCGAACATGTGTCTGCCTTCGACGAGTTTGTGGCCGGGTGGCAGGCTGCCGGGCAGGGGCTGGCCGTCGCGCGTCAGGTCGAGGCTGGCGTTGTCGATGGCGACGATGTCTTCGGAGGCGAGGATGCCGACGTCGGGAATCAGGGCGGGCGTCGAGAACCCCCAGCAGTCGCAGTACGCGGTGATCTGCGTCAGGAAGTTGATGTGCAGGACGCGGCCGGAATCGAACGTGCCCAGCACCTCCTTCGTCGCGAGCGCCAGACCACGCTGGAACGGCACGAATCCGCCGCCGATGATCTTGATGGCGTCTTTGGGGCAGGCCAGGACGCAGTGCCGGCAGTAGACGCAGTGGTGGTAGAAGATTTCGAGGCGGTCTCGCTCCTCGTTCCAGCGTGCGGCGCCGCGGGTGCACGCCTCGACGCACTTTCTGCACTTGATGCAGAGGTCCTCGTCGTACTTGAGGCCGCCTTCGAGTTGGTGCAGATGGCCGCGTGTCTCTTGCGTCACGCAGCCCATCGCCAGGTTCTTGCACGCGCCGCCGTACCCGCAGTCGCCGTGCCCCTTGAAGTGGCTCAGGTTGATGAGGGCGTCGGCGTCCTCGATGTTGCCGGCGACGTCGATCGACCGCAGCGTCTTGTACCGCACGGTGTGCTGGTAGCAGAAGGTGTCGTCAACGCCGGCGGCGCCGACGAGCGGCGCCCCGAGCACCTCGGTCGTGTACCCGCGTGCGGTGGCGGCGTCGACCGTGAGTGACCCGTCGGTGACGAAGACGCGCTTTGCGCCGGCCGCCTTGATCTTCTCAATGAGGATGCGGATGAAGAGCGGCGGGATGGTCGTGAAGCCGATGCCGCCGCCCACGTGCATCTTAACGGCCACCGTCCCGCCGTCGCAGACGCGGTTCATCGGCAGGCGGGCGAGCATCCGCTGGAACTTGGCCGGCAAGGTGGCCTTGGCCTCCAGCCGCGCGACGGCCGCCGGGGCGAACAGGACCTCGGCCGCACGTTTCCGCACCCGGCGTTTCTTCGTGGTTTGCGTTGTCGTCGACTTTGCCATCGTCTCTGTCTCCCAACGATATGGTGCTGCGCGGGCGCGTACTTTACGCCGAACGCAGCGGATGTGCAAGCATCGGTGGACAATGGCGTGTCAGCGGTCGAGAAGCCGCGACGCGGGAATCGAGACGCCCGCAGCATCCGCCTCACGCTGCGCCTTGGAGATCTGCCAGGCCGCAAAGGCGATCAGCGCCGCCAGGCTGACCGCCAGCAGCGCGAAGAACAGCCAGTGTTTCGCAACCGGTCGCATGGCTGTATGCTACGCGGCCCCGTCGCCCGCCGCAACGTTTTGCTGCCTTCGGCATTTGACACGCTCCCGCCGTTTGCTACGATACGATGGTGTCGAGCCGTTCGAGCCCGGAGCGGCAGCTCCGGGTCATGTTCCGCCGCACAGCGCCTCTCATAAGGGTTTGACGCATGCGCATTCTCGTTACCAACGACGACGGCATCATGGCGCCGGGCCTGCTGGCGCTCAGGCGGGCGCTGGCGGAACTCGGCGAGGTGACGGTTGTTGCCCCGATCATGGCCCAGTCGGCCGTCGGCCACGCCATCACGCTGACCGAGCCGGTCCGCGCCCACCGGATGGACCTCGGCGACGGCCTCTGGGGTTACGGCGTCCAGGGCAGCCCGGCCGACAGCGTGAAACTCGCCCTGCTGGAACTGTTGCCCGACCGGCCCGACATCGTTGCGAGCGGCGTCAACCTCGGCACGAACCTCGGTGTCAACGTCCTGTATTCCGGCACGGTGGCGGCTGCGGCCGAGGGCGCGTTCTTCGGCCTGCCGTCGGTGGCGGTCAGTATCGAGGATTCCGACGTCGTGGATTTCGACGGCGCCGCCCGCATCGCGCGGCGGCTCATCGAACAGGTGATGACCGACGGGCCGGACCGATCCGTGGCGCGGCCGGGAGAGCCGGTCCTGCTGAACATCAATGTGCCCGACCTCACCAGCGGAGAGCCCAAGGGCGTCAAGGTCGTGCCGCAGAGCATGAAAGGGTTCAGCGAACGCTGGGAACGCCGGACCGACCCGCGCGGCCGCACCTACTACTGGATCACCGGCGACCACGACCGGGAGGACCAGGGCATCAACTCCGACATCGCCGCGTTTTACGAGGGCTACGTTACCGTCACGCCGCTCGCTTTCGACCTCACGGACCACGACCGCGTGGCCGACGTGCGCGGGTGGGATCTGAGTCTGTAACGGCGAAATGACGAATGCCGAAGCCCGAATGACGAGTGAAATCCCAATGACGAATCCCCAATGACGAAACGCCAGCCACCGCTTCTCGTCATTGCCTCTTGGGTTTCCTCGGCAGATACCGGGCGGCCTGCTCCGGCGTCAAGCGGCGGGGGCTGATGGCCGTGGCCGACCGCAAACGCCACTCGCCGTCCGGGTCCGGCGCGAACACGCCTTCCCATACCACGCGGTGGGCTGCCGGCGGCAGCATCATCTTCGAGCCCGGCGCCGTGTAGAACCGGCACGCCTGCGTGACGACGGCATCGCCGCTGCCGAAGGCGATGGTGGGTGTATCGGCATCGGCCCGGACGTGCGTGAGGCCGTGGCGGACGACGTCGGCCAAGGCCGCCTTGCCGAGAGTGCCGCTCTGATACAGTGGCGAGATGCGTTCGATGAACATCTCGGCGTGGCTGCCTGCCATCGCGTCGTTCATCGTCGTGAGCGTTCGCTGCAGCCGCTCGCGGTCGGTCTCAACGGCCCAAGCGAGAATGCCGACGAGCACGCCGGCCACCACGCACGCGGCACCGGCCGCGCGGCAGCCACGCGAGCCGGTCCGTCGCCAGATCGTCCCACACGCCACGGCCGCGATGACGAGCAGCACCCACAGCGTTGTCGGATTCTCGAAGATGAGGTAACGAATCAGGCCCATCGAAATCCCCCCAGGAAACCCCACGCATCATACGCTCGGCCCCTGACAGCGTCACGGAAAAAGCGAATGCGGCGTTCGGCGGGGCACACGGCCTCCGTACGGATGCCGAGCCACCCCGGCGTGCGAGTGATGGCCGCGCCGGGTGGCACGGCAACGCGGCTGTATGCGTGGCCGTGGTGATGACCGTGCGTGGGTGCTGCTCACGGCCGCCCCGTTGGTGCTGCCGTGCCACCCTGGGCGCAGTTGAGTTGGCGGCGCACACGGCCGCGGCTGCGCCGCTGCCGTGCCACCCGGGCGGCAGTTGCGTTCGGCGGCGCACACGGCCTCCGTACGGATGCCGTGCCACCGTGCCAAGCGCTTTTGCGTTGATTCGGCCCCTTGCCCCACTATAATCCGACCCTTGCTTCGGGCCGCGCGGGCGGGCCGAGGCCGTCCATCCGGAGGAAGCGAAAGGAAAGTCGATGTACAAGCAGCGGCTGTTCACGCCCGGTCCGACGCCCGTTCCCGAAGAGGTGCTGCTGGAACTGGCGCGGCCGATGTTCCATCACCGCACGGCCGAGTATCGCGCGATGCTCGAACAGGTGACCAGCGACATGCAGTGCGTGCTCGGGACGACGCAGGACGTCTACACGATCACCGGCAGCGGATCGGCCGCCATGGAGGCCGCCGTCTCGAACGTGGTCGCGCCGGGCGAGACGGTGATTGCCGTCCGGGGCGGCAAGTTCGGCCAGCGCTGGAGCGAGATGGGCAAGGCCTTCGGCGCCAAGGTCGTGGACCTCGACGTCCAGTGGGGCGCCGCCGCCACGGCCGGCCAGATCGCCGAGGCCCTCAAGGCCAACCCCCTCGCGGTGGCGGTCTATATCACGCAGTGCGAGACCTCGACGGCCACGCTCGCCGACGTCGAAGCCATCGGCAAGGTCGTCGCCGAGACGGCGGCGCTGCTGGTCGTGGACGGTATCTCGAGCATCGGCGCCGTGCCGTACAAGATGGACGCGTGGGGGGTTGACATCACCGTCACGGGCAGCCAGAAGGCGCTGATGCTGCCGCCCGGCCTGGCTTTCATCGCGTGCAGCGAGAAGGCGTGGCGGAAGATCGACGCGACCGAGCCCCGCGCCTATTACGTGGACCTGAAGGCCTACCGGGCATCGCTGGCCAAAGGCTTCGACAACCCGTACACGCCGGCCAACGTGATGGTGCGTGCGGCGATGAAGGCCCTGTCGATGATCCGCGACGAGGGCCTGGAGGCCGTCTGGGCCAGGTGCCACCGGTTGGCCGAGGCCCTCCGCGCGGGCGGCGGCGCCCTGGGCCTGGAACTGCTCTCACAGAGCCCGTCCGACAGCGTCACGGCCTTCAAGGTGCCCGACGGCATCGACGGGGGGCAACTGCCGAAGGTTCTCGTCAGCGACTACGGCGTCCGCTGTGCCGGCGGGCAGGCGCACCTGAAGGGCAAGATCGTCCGCTTCACCACGATGGGGTACACCGATGCCTGGGACATTCTGGCCGCCGTCGGCGCGCTGGAGATGGCGCTGGCCAAACTCGGCCACAAGGTCGAGTTCGGCACCGGCGTGACGGCGGCCCAGAAGGTGCTGGCCGCCGGGTAGCGGCATGAGGAGCAAGCGATGAAGATTCTGGTATCCGACAAACTCGCCGAGGAGGGCATCGAGATCCTGCGCTCCGCGCCCGGCGTCGAAGTCGATATCAAGACCGGCCTTGCGCCGGAGGAACTCAAGGCCATCATCGGCGAATATGACGGCATCTGCATCCGTTCCGGGACGAAACTGACGCCCGACGTCCTGGCCGAACCGGGCAGACTGAAGGCCATCGCCCGGGCCGGCGTCGGCGTCGATAACGTGGACCTGCCGACCG
>CAZIJC010000144.1:0-11373 GCA_964539385.1 uncultured Anaerolineales bacterium
TCGGGTTCGTTCGGCCACGTGTCACCGGGCTCGTCTCCGTCGCTGTACCTCACCGCGTCGACGTGGATGAAGCGCAGGACCTCCTGCCAGACGCCCGGCTCCACCTCGACCATTTCGGTGTCGCCCGGCATTGCCAGTTCAACCGTCTCGCCGTCGTTCTCCAGGGCGGTCGCGTCCTGGAAGGGTCCGTAAATCGGGACGGAGGGGTCGATGGCGAACTTCGCGCGAAACGCCGCCGGGTCCATCCTGGTCACCAACAGGTAGCCGCCGGCGGGCAGCGTTACGCCGGCGGGGAAGGCGAACGTGATGCCCTCGGTGAACTTCCAGGTGCGTGCGGGATTGGCCGGGTCGTAGAGCGGCACGTCGGCCCCGCTGATGTTGGCGAGTTCGAGAAACTCGTCCTGGCCGTCCTCGGGGTGATACATCACCTCGCTGATGACGACGGGTCCGACCTTCGGATAGGCGTTGAGGTACCCGGACGTGGGGGCGCTGAGCGCCACGAAGTCCACCGCGCCGGTGCTCGTCGTGTACCGGCCCAGCGTGACGGCGTTGTCGCTGGCGCCGAAGACGGCCGAGGCCACGTAGTCACCCGAGGCCGACGAGAGCCAGACGTCGTCGCCGTGTTCGCTGAGGGCGAAGTGAAGGCGCCGGCCCGGATCATCCGCAAACTCGCCGAAGTTGTCCCTTTCGGTCAAGACGAAGTAATCGCCTTCACCGAGGACCGTGCCTTGGTCGCCGAACATCTGCTCGGTGATCTCGTACTTGTGCGGGTCGGCGCTGTCGTCGCTGAGGAACCAGCCGGCCAGGTCGATGGACCCGTCGGTCGTGTTGTACAGTTCGATCCAGTCGCCGGTCGCCTGGTCCTGGTGGGCGAGGACCTCGCCCACGACGATCGCGCCGGCGGGGTACTCCGGCGCCGGATCGGCGGCACCGGGCGACCCGTGCGTCACGGCCGACGGCCGCCACGAGCCGCGCTCGTCCCACGTCCGCCGGTGCGCCTTCGGCGCGAGGACGACCAGGCTCAGTCCGTCGCCCTCGGTCAGCGGGGCGTACCAGTCGTTGTCGTAGTCGAACCGCAGGACGGCCGCATCGTACGGATCGGGCAGGCGCAGGATGAGGCCCTCGCCGTCGTTGTCCAGGGCGCCGTCCCACTGGCCCGCGGCGCTTACGCCCGGGTAGCGGCTCTGGAAGTCGTCCACGTCGCGTGCCACGACGACGTACTGGCCGGCGGGCAGGGTCATCTCGGGGAAGGTGAAGTCGATGCCGCCCGCGAGCCGCACGCCCGCCAGGACGAGATCCTCCGTTCCGGTGTTCGCCAGTTCCAGGAACTCGTAGTCCTTGCCGCCCTGCGGGTCGTACATGATCTCGGTAATCCGCAAGTCGTCGAGCAGGTCGTAGAGCGGCGCCAGGGGGTCCTGCTGCGACGTGGTGTGGACGGTGGCGGTGAGTTTCATGGTCCAGACGACGTCGCTGGATCCGGTCGAGCCCTGGTGCACCTCGACGGCCAGGAGGTTCTCGCCGCTCGTCAGCAAGCCCGGAGGCAGTTCGGCGGTGTCGATGACGAACGTCTCGAATACGCACTCGCCAGCGCGGGAGGCCATGCTGTCGAAATCGACGGTCGCCGGCCACGGGTCGGCCATGGCGATGCGGCGGACCTCCTCACCGTTCAGGTACACGACGGCGCCGTCGTCGAGGAGCGTGGTGAAGTTCAGGGCGGTGACGTCGTCCGGGTCAACCGTGCCCAGGTCGAAGGTGATGCGGAAGTAGTAGGTGTTGTAGGGCTTGCCGTCGCCGCGATCGGCCAGGAGCGTGTTCTTCGGAAGCGGCGCGCCGGTGCCCGGCTCGTCGGGCAGGTCGTTGTTCTCGATGTGCAGCACGGCCTCGCCCATGTGCCAGAGCGACCCGTCGCCCGGGGCGGCCGTATCGTACGCCGTGCCGCGCCAGGCCGTTGCCAGGTCAACGCCCGACTCCTCGTAGTGCCACTGGTCGGTGTAGCCGACGAGGTCCACGACGACGGTCTCGCCGGTCGGGTCGGCCGGGTTCGCCACGCCGGGCGTCGGCAGGCGGAAGAAGTCGTAGGCGTCTGTGCCGTCGGGCGTGCGGCCGCGCGAGACGTCGGTGGTCTGCGGCGTATAGTAGACCTGGTCGATGCGTGCGAGGCCCGAGTCGAACAGGCCGAGCAGGCCCTGGTACGGCGAGACCTTGAAGTTCACGTGGTCGGCGCCCTGGCCGGACCGAGAGTCGGCCACAAAGACGCTCATCGCGCCGCCCTCGACGAAACTCAGCGCCGGTACCTCGTACAGGTCGGGCCGGGGCCCCGGGCTGTCCGACAGGTACAGCCCGCCCAGGCCGACGGGCAGCGGGTCGGGGTTGTGAATCTCGACGAAGTCGTTGACGAACAGCACGTCGCCGTCGGCGAGCCACTCGTTGATGGCCAGCGTCCGGGCGTCGCCGGTGCGGACCGCCTGGTTGGCGGCGCCGAAGGTCGGGTCCGTCAGGGCCCAGGCGGCATCGGGACCGACGCGGCCGATCGACCGGTCGGCGAGTTGGATGCCGAACGCGACCGAGTCGGCGACCGTCACGCCGCCGGGCTCATACAGCCACACGTCGTCGCCGTCGGCCTTGACGCTGAAGCCGAGCCAGGTGCCCGGGTTGCCGAGGTCTTCGTCGGCGTACAGGACGAGGCGCTCGCCCGGTTGGATCTCGGCGCCCGCCGGGAAGACGAACTTGCCCGGCACGTCCTGGTTGTCGGTCAGGCCGTAGCCTTCGAGGTCGAGGGCAGGCGAGCCGGGGGCGGCATCGTAGGCCAGTTCGATCGCGTCGGGGTACAGGCCGCTCGCCTCGACGGCCGTCTCGTTGTCGGCCAGGACCTCGTTGATCCGAAGTCGGGTGAAGGCCGGGTCCACGGTCCAGGTGCGGCTGGCGGTGGCGTCGGCTTCGCTCTGCCAGAGGCCGGCGGAGTTCCTCGTCATGACGTGGACCGTGTACTCGCCCGGCGCCAGGGCCGCCAGTTCGATGGGCGGCGCGACGGGTGCGGCCTGGGGCTTCCAGCAGGTAATGGTGCCGGACGCGGGGCTCGTCGGGCTCCCCGAGACGGGGTAGTCGAAGGTGTTGGCAGTCACGTTGGAAATGGTGAACGGCCCCTTGTATTCGCGCGAACCGGCGCCCTCGATGACGACGACGTCGCCTTCGGAGAAGCCGTGGCCGGCCACGGTGGCCGTGGCGACCGAGCCGCTGCGCGTGATGGCCGAGACCGGCAGTTGCGGCACGGTCCAGTCGAGCGTGGCCTCGACGGACCAGTCGCCGAGCCACTCGCCGTCTTTGCGGACGCGGTACTTGTAGCCGTAGATGTCGGGCCCGCCGACGGTGAGCGTGGCGCTGGTCTGCCACGTGGTGGCGTTGGGTTCGCCGGCGATGGTGGCTAGGTATCCGGCCGTGGCGCCCACGTCGGCGCCGTTCGGGCCCGCGCCGATGGCCGGCGAGCCCGGGCGCAGGGCGAAGTCCGTCCACGGGTCCGTCACGTTGGCCGTGTTCCAGAGGCGCGGGTCCTCGAGGAGGTTGCCGACGCCGCCCGGCGGAAGGGTGCCGTTGTCGATGTCGTAGATGACGTTGCGGTTGGCCACGACGACGGTGGTGGTGCTGAGGTCGTTGAGGTTTTCCCACAGGTTCTCGGCGCCCAGGATGATGTTGCCTTCGAGGATGACGCCGACACCCGGCCACTGGCCGGAGCGGTCCTCGAAGAAACTGACGACCGCGGTGGTGGCGCCGCTGTAGGTCTTGTTGACGTTGACAATGGTGTTATTCACCGCGGTGATGAAGCAGCCGTTCTTCGACAGCATGGCGTGGTCGACGTCGTAGAAGAGATTGCCGACGACGGTGACCCGCGAGAGGTCGCCGTACTCGGTGCCGGTGGAGACGCAGAACGACTTGCTGGCGCGATCGGCATCCTGGTGGATATTCATGAAGAGGTTGCCGGCCACGTAGGCGTCGGCGGCGTCGAGGTCGAGGCAGTCGTCGCCGCCGCCGGCGAACACGTTGTTGGTGAAGCGTGCGATGGGGCCGGGCCGCTGCCCGCCCGTCAAATCGATGACGTCGTTGTACCCTGCCGCCCCGCCGAACCAGTTGCCGTCGAACAGGGCGTAGCCGTCGGCGGGGAACCCCCAGAAGTGCACCGCTTCGGCGCCGCTGATGATGGGCAGGACCGAGTCCGTCAGGATGATCGAGGAATCGTGCCAGTCCAGATACATGGCGTTGTGGTGGTCCCAGGCGATGTGGTCGAGGTGGACTTTGGCGCCGCCGGTGGCCTCGATCGACTCCGAGCCATTGTTGCTGTACTCGATGTCGGCGTAGGCGATGAGGCTGGCCTCGCTGCCGCCCGAGAACCGCAGACCGGTCCAGTCGCCGGCGCCGGGCGTTGCGGTGAAGCGGATGTGCCCGACCTCGGTGCCCCGGGCGTCGAGTTTGCCGCTGACGGTCATCCGGCGCCCCGCATCGAAGAAGACCGTGGCGCCGGGCTCGATGACCAGTGTGGCGCTCGACGGCACGGTCAGGTCGCCCGTGACGTGGTACGGCCCGCCGGCGGCGGTCCACGTGGTGGTGCCCGCGGGCAGCGATCCCGAGACGTCGGTGGTGGAGGCGGTGTCGTACCAGATGTCGATGGTGGTGCGCTCGATCTCGGCCCCGGCTTCGTCGAGCGCCTGAACGACAAGGCGGTTGATGCCGGGGCTAAGGGCCAAGCCCGCCCCCGGCGTGCCGCGCGTGGCTGCCAGTTCGGCCTGGATGAGGAAGTCGGGGTCCGAGGCGCCGTCGTTCAGCGCGTGAATGGCCAGGACGTTGTCGCCCACGTTCACGTCGCCGAGGTAGGCAGACAGGTCGATTTCCTCGAACGTGTCGCCTGCGTGCTCGCCCGTGGCCGCCGAATCCCACGCCGGCGTCGCAGGCGCGTTGTCCTCGGCCACCTTGACGCCGTTCAGGTAGGCGGCGAAGCCGTCGTCGTAGCGGATGTTCAGTTTCAGGGCGTCGTAGGTCGAAAGGTCGGGCGCCTGAAACTCGATGCGGGTCCACAGCGACGCGCTGGCGCCCTGCATGGCGTCGGCCACGTCGGTCCCGACGTAGGCATCGTACGGCCCGGTGCTGAAGCCCAGGCCCATCGTCACGGGGGTGATTGTCCCGAACGGCACGGTCATGTCGGCATTCAGGGCGCCCTTGCTCGCGGTGGCGCTGCGGACGAAGTCGGCGGCGCCGTCGGAGTCGCGGTCGCCGGTACGCTTCAGGAATGAAAGCGGCCCGCTGGGTGCGACGTTTTCGAGCCGGATGCCGGCCAGTCCGTACCCCTTGGAGCCGTCGGCGGTGCCCGAGCCGACGCCGGGAGTGGGGCCGGTGTACTGGGTGGAGATGACGGCGAAATCGCCGTCGGGGCCCGGGTCGATATCGGTCCACGCCGCGACGAATCCCTGGTTGGCCGCACTGTTGTGCCCGGTATAGATCGCTACCTGGTTCGGGCTGACAACGACCACGCCGAGGCCGCTCGAGTGGGCGGCCGTCGCGGCATCCGCGTCATCGAGCGTCACCAGCGTCCACCGGTCCGTGTAGTCGGTGTCGCCGCGAATGGCCGTGCCCGTGAAGTTGTAGGTGACGTCGGGGCCGGTATCGAGGCCCGTGAAGGTGTGGGTGTAGTCGTCGGCGTCGAGATCCGCGATCTCGATGCTGCTCTCGGTGGCCGTCCGGAAGTCCACGTAGCCGTCGAAAACGGTGTAGGCATCGGTGCCGGCGGCGGGGGCGGCGCCGTTGTTCCCATAATGGACCCCGCTTCCCGAGGTCGCCAGCGTGACGGGTGTATCGTCGCCGGTCGCGACGTCCTTGAGGAGTCCCGAGTCCGTGCCGTTGCCGGCATACGAGGTGGCGTTGGCGTGTGTGCCGGTTCCTGCAACATGGTCGTTGAAGGCGGTGAACTGGACGACGGGCGGACCGCTTCCGGCGGTGCCGGGGTCGGCGCCGCCGCCGCTCCACCCGTCGCCGACGGTAATGCCCGTGAAGCCGCCGTAGTCGATGGAGAGCGAGGCGATGTCGCCTGCGTCATAGCCCCAGGCGGCGAAGTCCATGACGGCGCCGCCGTCATCGAGGATCATCACCCAGCCGGGACCTTCGGGATCCCATGGTATGGTGGCGCCCCAGTAGGCGTCGCCGGGGTCGTCGGTCTGGTAGAGCACCTGGCCGGCGGCGACCAAAGGCGGCAGGTCCCACGCCGCACCGAGCACATCATTGATACCAGCCAGCGACGGGTCATTGACGAGGACGGCCCAGTCGGTGGTGTCAATGACGTCGTCCGAGACGTTCTGGATCTCGACGTATCGCGCGAGGCCGGTCGAGACCTCGGTGACGAGGAGGCCTGCCTGGCCTTCGGCGATCTCGTCCAGCCAGTCCGCATCGTCGTAGGCCGGTGCGGTCCACGCGAGGGGGTCTTCGCCGTCGGTCGGTATGTGAAAGGTTGCAGCGTCATCGGCGGTCACCAGCGTCTGCGACACGAAGGGGGTGCCGCCGACGGTGGTCCAGGCGCCCTGCCACGACGAATACGCCGTCTCGTATCCGCCGATGCGGACCGCGGCCGTGCGTGCGGCGTCGGCCGTGCCCGTCAGGGTTACGGTTTCCTCGGTCGTGTAGTCGTAGCCCTGGGATTGGGAGAGGCCGCTGGCGGCCGTCAGGTCCGACGGAATGAGCGAGAGGATGTGTGCGCGGCGGGCGGCCGCATAGTCTTTCATGCTCTGGATGGTGGCGGGCGGCACGAAGCCTCCGAGCACCTGGTCCAGGAGTGGGTTGAGGGTTTCGGGTGCGAAGGTGGTCTCGGCCTGCTGCTTGAGGATCTGGTAGTACCGCTGCGCGAACGCCGGCCACTTCATAAACCGGTCGAGGGCCGGGATGGCGCTCGTCGGGAACAGACCCTCGGGGGTGTGCGTCGGGGGGCTGCTGGTGCCCGCCCCCAGAACGGTGTCGAGGTCGTGGACCAGCAGGGAGAACCGGGGATCGTCTACCCCGCGGTACATGGAGTAGTCGTCGCCGATGTAATGCTCCTGGCTGCCGACGCCGCCCAGGCTGTTCTCCCGGTTGGCGATCAGCAGGTTCACCGCGAAGTACGTGAGCCACTCATCGACGTTGACGACGCGGCCGACCTCGGCGGCGTACTGGTCGTCGGGCGTGGTGTTGAGGATGCGCACCAGTTCAATCAGGTCGGTCCAGTCGTCCTGTGCGGCGTTGGTCTGCTTGTCGTAACTCATGCGGTAGGAGTCGGGGTCGTCGTCGATGTAGCGGAGGTCGGCGTCGGGTGAGGCCGTCCAGATGCCCTTGTACATGTTGCCGCCCGAGTCGCCGGGGAAGTGGGAGCCGGCGAACTCGCTGTTGTAGGGGCTGATGCGGAAGTAGGAACCGTTCTGCGGGGGGCCCTCGCCGGCGCCGTTCAGGCCGTTCGCCAGCAGCAGGACGGGCGCGCCGTCGGCGGCCGGAAGACCGGAGACCTGGAAGATCGCCGCGGCGGCCATCTGGCTGTAGGCCCGATGCATATTGAAATCGACGGCGCTGAAGTCGTACCACGGGTCGTCGGTCGGGACGTTGACGCGGAAATTGTGCGGATGCGAGCCCCGCGTGCTTTCGCCGCGGTTGCGCACGCCCACCTGGTACCGCAGCCTGGCGCCCGTGCCGTCGATCGTGATGAACGTGGCGTTCATCTCGGCGTTGCTGTAGTTCTCGGGGTGGCCGTCGTCGTGCTGGTCGAGCCAGGCGTCGAGTTCGTCCTGGAGGATGACGAGGCGGTAGATCGGCTGGGCGTCGGGGTTCCACTGGCCCGGCGTGAAGGAGTTGTCGACCTGGAAGTAGGCGTTGGCGCCCTGGTCGCCGGCCCCGTCGGTGGGTCCGGGCCAGGTGCGGGTATTAGCGCCGGCGTCGGCGGCCTCGACGTAGAACTCGACGATGGCGAGGTTGGTGGTCAGCGGCCCGATGGTCGCGCCGTAGGTGCCGTCGCCTGCCAGGCCGTCGCCGTGCAGGCCGTCGTCGGCCATCGGCTCCGGCGTGAACGCCGCCGGGCCGCCGTCGATTCGCCAGTGGAGCGTCACGCTCTGAGGCGCCGCCAGTTCGTCCACGATGCGGGCCGTGATCGTGACCGGGTCCAACGTCGTGGGGACGAGGGGGTAATGCTCGACGTCGAGGATCATGGGGGCGATGTCGGTGGCGGCGACGGAGTTGGCGGCCGCAGGCGTACCCTCGTCGGCGGCACTTTCGGCCCAGTTCTGTCCCTGGTTGTTCGAGAGTGCGGAGTTAATGAGTTCGAGGCTCTTGCCCCCGCCGTCGGCGCCCGTGACCCAGGCCCATCCACGGTACCAGCCGGCCTGCTCTTCGGGTCCGCGCTGGCGTCGTGCCCAGTCGCCCTCGTCGGCGTAGGAGACGATGTCGATGCGTGTGCCGGCGGCGTCCTCGAGTTCGATGTCCTCGCCGGAGTTGGCGAGGCGTCCGTCCCATCCCGCCGGTCCGCCGATGAGCGTGCCGGTGAACTCGGTGTACTTGGCCATGAAGGCCGCCGTGTCGGCCGCCACGACCAGGTAATCGCCGCCGGCGAGGGTCACGTCTGGGAAGGTGTAGTCCACGCCGCGGTTCAGGCGCCAGTTGTTCAGGCTGACGGGGTCGGGCCCGGTGTTGGCCAGTTCGATCCACTCGTTGGCGAGGTCTTCGGCCACGTAGTCCGGGTCGCCCAGATGGCCGTAGCCCGGGTGGTACATGATTTCGTTGATGACGATGTCGGCCGCGTCGAGCATGAGGCGCGGTTCCATCGGCTCGAACACCGGCGCAGCGCGGGCGCGCGGGCAAGGACCTTCTTTGCGGGTGTCATGCGGCATCACTGCTCTCCAGAACCACCGGGCCCCCTGACTGCAGGGTTATCGCTCTGTTTTACGTCCGGCGCCGGGCCGGCCAAACGGGCGAAGCCCGTTGTGTGCCCCTCGGCCGGAAAAGTCGGACGAGGCGCACACTGAGCGCCCTCGGAGGAGACCGTCCGGTTGGTCGAAGCCCTGTTATTATACCACTATTTGCACAAAAAGCCAACGTGGGGGTCCGGGAAAACGCAGAATCAGGCCGGAAATCGTCAATTCCGGCCGCCGTGAGGCGGCAGCGTGACAGGATCGCAATTCGCCGAGGCCGCTTGCGGCGGGTCCGCCAGGCACGCTGCCGCGCAGCGCGGCGGGTAAGCACCTTCGAGAAGGCCTGGGCCGGCTCTCCCTTTGGCGTGACACCCGCGTGCCGCCCCTCTTGACTCCGCCGCCCGCGCCCTCTACGATACCGGGGACAGGAGACGCGAGGAGACGGGAAACGGCCAACTAAGAAAGGACACGGCACGATGAGAACGTTTGCGATTGCTGCCATGGTGCTTGCCATTGCGTTGGCGGCTCAACCCTGCACCGCCGGTGGCACCCGGATGCCCGCGAAGGAGGCGGCCTGGACGCCGCTCATCAACGGCAAGGACCTCGCGGGATGGAAGAAGCCGACCGGCCAGGCCATCTTTACCGTCGAGGACGGGGCGCTCGTCGGCACGCAGACCACCGGCAAGGGCGGCGACATGTTCACCGAGAAGGAGTACGACAACTTCGAGTTGCGGTTCACCTACAAGGTCGTCTGGCCGGCCAACAGCGGCGTCTGGTTCCGCGGCAAGTACCAGTTCGACATCCTGAAGTACAAGAAACCCGTCGCCTTCAGCGGCACCCTGTACTGCCCCGGCAAGATGTTCCTCACGAAAAACCTGGACGAGAAGCGCGAAAACCGCGACGGATGGAACGAGGGGCAGGTTTACGCCAACGGCGACCACCTTATCCTGTGGCTGAACGGAATAAAGACGGGCGAGTGCCATGACAAAACCCTCAAGAAAGGCCCCATCGGCATCCAGGTACACGGCGGGGGCAACTTCAAGGGGATGAAGATCATCATCAAAAAGATGGAACTGCGGCCGCTGAAGCCGGGCGAGGGGCCGACCGAACCCAAGCCGGCCGGCCCGATGCAAGCCACCAAGCCGAAGTAACCCGCGCTTTGGCGGCCGGACTCGTATAAGATATCCGCGTGTCGGAGTGGGCTTCCCGAGTGCCTTTCCCGGTTGACACCGAGCCCCAACGGGCCTACAGTGCTGTAGAATAGCGTGTGACCTGAAGCAGAATCGCACAATAGAAAAAGGAGAGCGAACCATGGCGGAGCGGAAAGTAACTCGGCGTAAGTTTGTGCAGAGCAGTGCGGCGGCGGCGGCCGGTGTGGTGGCGGCGGGCGCAGCCTCCAAACTGTCGGCGGCCGACAAAAAGAAGATCGTCAACTACAACTCTGAAATGGAGTACCGGCCGTGCGGCAAGACCGGCATGATGGTCTCGGCCGCCTGCCTCGGCGGACACTGGAAGCGCATCGACAAGATGGTTCCGGGCGTCTTCAAGGGTCGAGGCTGGCTGAGCGCCAAGTTGGACGACAAGGGCTTCGAGAAAAACCGCTACGACGTCGTCACCCGGTGCATGGAGGTCGGCATCAACTACATCGACGCCTGCACCATCCAGGAGGTCAAGGCGTACAGCAAGGCCCTCAAGGGACGCCGCGACAAGATGTACCTCGGCTTCTCCTGGTATCAGGAAGAGATGCGCGGCGTAGGCCGCCAATGGCGGGACGCCAAGAAGAAGGGCAAGCCGAAGCCGGCCGGCTGGGTCACACAGAAAATGGGGGAAGCCATGGATCACGGCTTCAAGGAAACCGGCCTGGAGTACGTGGACCTGTGGCGGATCACGATGGAGGAGCAGAGCGTCAAGCACGACAAGGTGGAAGTCGAAGAGATGATGCGGGCCCTGGAGAAGGCCAAGAAACAGGGCAAGGCGCGGTTCACCGGATTCTCCTCCCACCACCGCGCGCACATCAAGTCGCTGATCGAGACCTACCCCGAGATCGTGGACATCATCGTCACGCCCTACACCGCCAAGACCAAGGAGATGCCCGGCGACAGCCTCTTCAAGACCCTCGCGAAGTACAAGGTGGGCTTCTTCGGCATCAAGCCGTTCTCCTCGAACGGGCTGTTCAAGGGCGACTCCACGCCCGACAACCCCCAGGCCGAAACGGACAATCGACTCGCACGCCTCGCCATCCGCTACATCCTGTGCAACCCCACCATCACGGCGCCCATCCCGGGCATGATCAACCCCCAGCAGGTGGACAACGTGGCCAAGGCCGTCGCCGAACGGCGCAAACTCGACGTCGCCGAGGCCAAGGAACTCGAAGAGGCCATGGACGAGGCCTGGGCCAAACTGCCGCCCGACTACCAGTGGCTCAAGGACTGGGAGTACGTCTAGGCCGCTGCAAGGCGAGGCATGCCTCGCC